>NZ_QWKG01000015.1 GCF_009911595.1 Colidextribacter sp. OB.20 | reverse complement strand
GCCAGCGCCTGGGCCTGGGCGGTGAGGACGGCCTCGTCCGCCCGGAGCAGGGCGGCGGTGCCGGCCAGCCGGACGGCAAAGCCGGGGGCCAGCTCCTCCAGCACCGGGAGGACCTGGTGGCGGATGCGGTTGCGGGTGTAGTCGTCGCTGGCGTTGGAGCTGTCCTCCATATGGGGCAGGCAGTGGCGGAAGAGGTAGTCCTCCACCTGCTGCCGGGTGGCGGTGAGCAGGGGGCGGACGATGTTGTCCCGCCGCGGCAGGATGCCCCCCAGTCCCCGCAGGCCGGTTCCCCGGGCCAGGTGGAAGAGGATGGTCTCCACATTGTCGTTGGCGGTGTGGGCGGTGGCGATCAGGTCCGCCCCCGCCTCCCGGGCGGTCTCCTGGAGGAAGGCGTAGCGCATCTCCCGGGCGGTCTCCTCGATGCCCGTCCCCCGGAGCCTGGCCTGGACCGCCACGTCCCCCGCCCCGGTGTACAGCGGGACGCTGGGCAGGGCGCTTCCGCCGGACAGCCGCTGCTGCCCGCAGCACAGCTCCACAAACTGCTCCACAAACCGCCGGTCCCGCTCCGACTCCTCCCCCCGAAGGCGGTGGTTGTAGTGGGCGGCGGCCAGGGTGAAGCTCAGCCTGCCCCGCAGCCGGTAGAGCACATGGAGCAGGCAGATGGAGTCCGCTCCGCCGGACACGGCGCACAGCACCGTGGACCCGGGCGGAATCAGATCCTGCTCACGGATAAAATTTTCAACAGTTTTCAGCAATGGCAGGACCTCCATTTTATGTAGGGGCGGATATTATCCGCCTGCCAGTCAGTGGGACATCTGTCAGCCCACAGGCGTGATCTCCGTCACCAGGTGGAAATTCGAGGTGTAGCTGATCTGATACCGCTGGGCGTGCTCCAGGTTCCAGAGGACGGTCTGCCTCTCCCGGTAGGGCCGCTCCATGTTCAGGGAGAAGCCCAGGGCGTCCGGCACAAATACCTCCACCCATTCCCCGCCGGTGTCAGCACCGATTACATGGTAATTTCGGGCCAGGCTCCGGTAGCCCTCCCCCCACATGCCGGGCAGATGGGCGGCGACGGCTTTTGGGTGGATCCAGACCTCCGCCGTCTCCAGCGGGCCCCTCTCCACCTGCTCCAGCTCGGCCTGGAGCTCCGGGATGTGGACCTGCGGGGCGATGGGCGCGGGGGATGGGGCGTCCGCAAAGAGGATTGTGCCATACAGGACCAGTACCATCACAGCCAGCGCGCTCAGGATAAACAGACCCACAAATCTGCCTGTGGAGACGGGGTTAAGCTGATCCAGCAGTTTTTTCAGCTCCTCCCGCCGCCGGTCCGGCCCAGGTCCGCTGAGATAGGTGAGGGATATGAGCTCATTCTCCAGCCGCTCCTCCAGTTCCTTCTCCTCCGGGTGGTTCCGGAAAAACCGGATGACCATCCTGACAACCAGCCGCACCTGGAGCACGGCCCCGGCGCCGAATATCAGGACCACGCCCCAATAGCTGCGCAGATAGCCGGTGAGCAGGTCATGGGCGGGGGAGACCTCCCCCAGGGCAGAGGAGCAGAGCCAGTTCACAAAGGGAGGGAAGATCACCAGCGGGATCAGGAAAAAGCCCAGCAGGCCCCAGCCGATTCCGGCCAGCAGCTCCCGGATGTACCGCCAGGCGCAGGCCTCGATTTCAGCGCGTTGATTTTCTATGGCTCCTCACTCCCAACAGGGGTAATCTCCGTCACCAGGTGGAAATTGGAGGTATAGGACACTCGATACTGCCGGGCGTGCTCCAGGTTCCAGGCGGCGGGCCGGGTTTCGTCAAACAGCCGGTCAGGGTCTGGGGAGAAGTCCAGCGCGTTGGGGATGCGGACCACCACCCACTCATATCCGGTGTCCTCCCCCACGATGCCCCGGCGGGTAATCAGCCGGGGCTGGCCGGAGCCGTAGGGGCCAGGCAGGCCGCCAGGGCGGCTCTGGGGACTGATCCACACCTGCGCCGTCTCCAGGGTGCCGGCTTCTATCTGGGCCAGGTCGGCCCTGGCCTGGAAGGGGAGGCTGGAGACGTGCTCATCGTGCAGCATCGCGATGCTGCCCAGGGCTATGAGAAAGCACAGAAACACACAGAGGAAATAGCTCAGCGCGGCGGAATGGTATCTGCTTCCGTATTCCATGACCTGGACGCGGCTGTATTCCACTTCCTTCAGGCTCGCCCGGTCCCAGCTGTAGATCTCCGCCAGCCGGGGGATAACCTCGTCTCTCCAGACCCTCCTGCCCCTCACCAGATTTCGGATAGCCCGGATGAGGTAGACAACAAGGAGAAGGGCGCTTACCCCAAAGCCGCCGCCGTTTAAAATCAGCAGCAGCCAGTACCAGGGCAGATAGCCGGTGAGCAGATCATGGGCCGGGGAGACCTCCCCGGCGGTGGACTGCCAGAGCCAGCCGGTGAACTGGGGGGAGAGGGGGCCCAGCATCAGAAACAGGAAAAGGAAAATGGCCACGAACATGGTAAACATGTGCCGGTTGGCCCGGAGCACGGTTGGGTCTCGGTTGACCTGTCTGACGTACTCCCGCTCTTTGGGAGAAAGAAAAAGTCCCATGGCACACCCCTCCTCAGTCAGCGTTCTACCGGCGTAATCTCCACCACCAGCTGAAAATTGCTGGTATAGCTGACCTCATACCACTGGACGCCGTCCCAGCTCTGATCGTAGGCCCTGCCGATGACCACAAAGCCCTCCGGGTCCAAGGTGGATTCCAGTGCCTCCGGAAAGCGGAGGGTGATCCCGCCCCAGCCGTCGCCGGGGCTGAAAATGGTTCTGCGGGTCACCTGCCAGCCCTCCGGCTGGTCGGTAAAGAGGGGATCCGGGTGGGACTGTCCGCTGATGAAAACGGTCATCCACTGGGTCTCGCCCGCCTCGATCTGTTGGATATCCGCCGCGATCTCGTCGCAGAAGGCACAGGTCCCTCCAGGCACCAGGGCGGCCCACATCAGGATGCCGATGAACGGCAGAAGGAACGGCATGAGAATGAACGGGGCCAAACGGTTCTGCTTCCGGATTTCCGGGTCCAGCCTTCGGGCGGTCAGCCAGTACAGCAGGAGGGTGAGCCCCAGAAAAAGCAGCGGCGACAGGAGGGCCAGGACCGAGAAGGTCATGCGCCCGGTCCAATAGGCCCGCAGCAGGACCAGGGCGGAGGGCTCTCCGGCGGAAAACAGAAGCAGGATGGCGGGCAGCTCCCAGCCAACAAGGGCCAGTCCCAGCACGCCTAACAGAGCGAAGAAGGGGGCAAAGAACAGCGGGAGCTGGTCCTGGGGGACGGGCGGCATATCCCGAAGGCCTGAAGTGACAGGAACGGCAGGCATCTCAATACTCCTCCCGCCGCCATTCCATGTCGGTGAAGGTGGTGAACTCGGGGGTCCACTGGAGCTCTATGGTGCCCGTCTCACCGTGGCGGTTCTTTGCGATGATGCACTCGGCCAGGTTGGGGTTCTCGGTATCCTTGTTGTAGTACCCCTCCCGGTAGAGAAAGAGGACGATGTCGGCGTCCTGCTCGATGGCCCCCGACTCCCGCAGGTCAGACAGCATAGGCCGCTTGTCCTGCCGGGACTCGTTGGCCCGGGACAGCTGGCTCAGGCACAGCACCGGGACGTTCAGCTCCTTGGCCATGATTTTCAGGCTCCGGGAGATGTCGGAGACGATCTGCTGCCGGTTCTCTCCCCGGTCGGACCTGCCTCCGGCGGACTGCATCAGCTGGAGATAGTCGATGACGATGAGTCCTAGGTTCTCCACCCGGCGGCACTTGGCCAGGATATCGGCCACGGTGACGCTGGAGTCGTCGTCAATGAGGATGGTGGAGCGGTTGAGGGAGTCGGCGGCGGCGGCCACGCTCTCCCAGTCCTGGTCGTCCAGCTTGCCGGTGACCAGCTTTTTGTTGTCCACGAAGCACTCGCTGGAGATGAGGCGCAGGGCCAGCTGCTCCCGGCTCATCTCCAGGGAGAAGAAGGCCACCTTTTTCCCCGAGCGCTTGCCCGTGTCCAGGAGGATGTTCAGGGCCATGGAGGTCTTGCCCATGCCGGGGCGGGCGGCGAGCAGAATCAAATCGGAGTTGTTCAGGCCGGAGATGGCCCGGTCCAGGTCCCGCAGGCCGGTGGACAGCCCGGGAATGGCGCTCTCGCTGGCAGCCAGCTCCTCCAGGCGGGTGTATACGTCCAGAATCACCTCAGAGATGGGGGTCAGCCCCCGGGCGGCCCGGCCCTGGCGGATGGCGTAGATGCGCTGCTCGGCGGCCTCCAGAACGTCCTGGCCGGTGCCGGCGCCCTCCTGGACCATGGCGGTCAGCTCGCCGGCGGCCTCCGCCACCCGGCGCAGGAGGGTCTTGTCCTTGAGGATGTCGATGTACTCCCCCACGTTGGCGGCGGTGGGGGTGGTGTCCATCAGCTGGAGGATATACCCCCGGGACTGGTTTTCGTCGTAATAGCCGTTCTTCCGCATGTTCTCCAGCACTGTCACCGGGTCGATGGTGAGGGAGTAGTTGAACATGGAGTAGATAGTCTCGTAAATTTCTTTGTTCTGGCGCAGGTAGAAGTCGTCCGGGCGCAGCTTGTCGATGACCTCCGACACACACCGGGGGTCGATGAGCATGGAGCCCAGCACCGCCTGCTCCGCCTCCACACTGTGGGGCAGCTGCTTCAGCAGCAGCTCGTCTGTCTCTGTGGGCATGAGGTCACCTCACTTCTTACTGCCGTAGGGCGCGACGACCCGGCGCGCCGCCATGGGACCTGTGTAGGGGCGCACATTGTGCGCCCGTCGTCAAACGCGGGCGGATGATATCCGCCCCTACAGTGGTAAGCACGCAGGATGCTCCATTAACCCGGCGCGCCGGGTCGTCGCGCCCTGCACACGGATATTCCTGGCGGTTACCCCTCAATCACCAGCACGTTGACCGTGCCGCTGACCTCATAGCCCAGCTTGGCCTTGATCTGATAGCTGCCGCAGGACTTGATGGGCTCGTCCAGCACCAGCTTGGCCTTGGGGATGACAACCCCGTGCTGAGCGGCCAGGGCGTCGGCAATCTCCTTGCCGGTGACGGCACCGAAGAGCCGTCCGCCCTCGCCGGCCTTGGCGGGGAGCTTCACCATAATGCCCTCCAGCTTTTTGGCGGTGGCCTCGGCCTCGGCCTTCTCGGCGGCCTCCTGGGCCTTTTTGGCCTTCTCCTGCTGCTTCATGGTGTTCAGGTTCTCAGCGGTGGCGGTCACCGCCAGCTTCCGGGGCAGAAGGAAGTTCCGGGCATAGCCGTCAGAGACCTCCACCAGCTGGCCCTTTTTGCCCTGGCCCCGTACGTCCTGCTGTAAAATGACTTTCATTTGAATCAAATCCTTTCCGATTGTTGTATTTGTATTTTGTAGGGGCGGACATTGTCCGCCCGTGTTTAATGGTAGACACATTGGATAGCGGGCGCACAATGTGCGCCCTACAGTCGGTCCGGCGCGGCGCTCCGCTCCATTTCCAAATCGGCCCTGAAAGCCGCCAAATTAGAACTGTCGTGCCAGCCGGACCGGCAGTCAATGCGGTACAGCTCCTCCAGGCCGTGGGTGCTGAGGAGAAAATCCCAGCCCTCCTTGGAAATTACGGCGTACAAGATCTGGCAGTAGTCAAACAGCTCCTTTACCAGCGCCGGGTCCCGAAGGTCCTCCTCCCGATAGCCCCGGCCCTCCGGCTCCGGAAACTGATACCACCCCAGCACGCTGCTCCTCGGCACGCTACTCCTCCTCCAGATACTGGTCGATGGCCCGGGCCAGCTCCTTGGCCACCTCCTCCACCGGCTTATCGGCGACCTGTCCGCCGGCGGCGGCGGCGTTGCCCCCGCCCCCCAGCTTCTCCAGGATGATCTGAACATTCACATCCCCCATAGAGCGCCCGGAGATATTCACCCGCTCCCCGTCGGGGGAGATGACGAAGGAGGCGTCGATGCCGATGATATTGAGCAGCTCGTCGGCGGCCTGGGCGGCGGTGACCCGGCCCACCGGGTGGGAGGCCACGGCCACGGCGATGCCGTCCCGGTAGAGCTTGGCGTTCTGGATGATGGAGTACTTGGCAATGGTACCTGCCAGGTCGTTCTGGAACAGCTTCTTCACCTCGGCGGTGTCCGCCCCGGAGCGGCGCAGGAAGGCGGCGGCCTCGAAGGTGCGCCCGCCGGTGCGCATGGTGAAGTTTTTGGTGTCCAGCACAATGCCGGCCAGCAGAGCCTCAGCCTCGGCCCGGAGCAGGTGGTTGGGCTCCATCACATACTGCAAAAGCTCAGTGACCAGCTCAGAGGCGGAGGAGGCGTAGGGCTCGTGGTAGTTCAGAGCCGCCCCCTCGATATAGGTGGCCGCCCGGCGATGGTGGTCGATGACGGCCACCCGGTTGCAGGACTGGAGGACCTCCAGGGCCTGGACCTGCTCGGGGCGGTTGGTGTCCACCACCACCACCAGGGAGCGGTTGTCGGCGATGAGCAGGGCCTCCTGGGGCAGGAGGAAGCAGTCCCGATATTCGGGCAGCTGGCTCAGCCGGTCCACCAGCTCCTGGGCGGGGGAGTTCCGGCCCTCCCGGATGATGTGGGCGGGGACGCCGTTCTTCCGGCACAGGGCGCACACTCCGGCGGCCGCCCCCACCGCGTCGTTGTCGGGCATCTTGTGCCCCATGATGAACACCTGAGACGAGTCGGAGATCAGGGAGGACAGGGCGTTGGCCATGACCCGGCTCTTCACCTTGGTGCGCTTCTCCGTCTCCTTGGACCGCCCGCCGTAGAACTCGAAGGTGAACTTGTTGCGGATGACCGCCTGATCCCCCCCCCGGGACAGAGCCATGTCGATGGACAGGTTGGCAAAATCAAGGAGCTCCTTATAGCTGTCTCCGTCCATGCCGATGCCGATGGACAGAGAGGCGTTGATGCCACTGGGGTTGACTACCTGGTGGACGGAGTCCAGAATGTCGAACTTGTCCTCCACAAACCGGGCCAGATAGCGCTCCTCAAAGATCAGCAGATAGCGCTCCCGCTGGTAGCGGCGCATGCAGCCGCCGGTATGGGCCACCCAGTTCTCCAGCCGGGAGTCGATCTCCGCCATAATGTTGGACCGCTCGTTTTCCGAGAGGTTTTTCATCAGGTCGTCGTAGTTGTCCAGCAGCAGGACGGCGGCGGCCGGCCGGCTGGCCTGGTACTGGTCCCGGATATTGCTCAGCTCGGTGACGTCCACCCAGTAGGTGGTGGCCAGAAAGCCGCCCCCCCGCCCCCCGGTGCGCACCAGATGCCCATAGACCAGAAAGCGCCGCCCGGCGTATTCCACCTCTCCAGGGCACTGGTTCTTGCCCTCCATCAGCCACCGGGTGTCAAAGCCCGGGATGAGGGCGGACAGCTTGGCGTCGTACAGGTGCTCCCTCTGGCCGCTGAGGCGCAGGAAGCGGTCGTTGGTCCAGATAATGTCGCCGCTCTCCGGCCGGAACAGCACCATGGGCAGGGGGGAGTTGACCATGGTGTCCTTGGTGGCGGAGTCCACATTGCCGGTGAAGCTGTCCAGATATTTGTTGATCTCCTTCCGCCTGCGGCGGGCGCTCTCCCGGCTGTAAAGGCCCAGCAGGCCCACCACCGCCAGCTCGGCCACCGCCAGCGGCCAGGAGAACAGGGCGGAAAACAGGGCGAACGCGATGAGGCAGACAAAGTAGAGCTGGAAGCTGGGCTGAAGCAGCTTGTTCAGTTTGCGGTTCAAGAAAGGGGCCTCCTCTCCTCGACTCCCAATGAAAAGGTATTTTATTATACAATAAAAGCGGGGGAAGTACAAGCACAAAATCCGGTACAAAAGCCTTGACCCGGAGAAAAATACTGTTATAATAGAGGATACCTTAAGAGCCTGTATCCACAGCTGTGAAAGCATGGCTGTGGTTCAGAGTTGTGAATGCGGGCTCCCTGCAAGATTTAGGAGGGAATTTACCATGGAAATCAAGATCACCCGTGCCGCAGCTTTGAAGGAGAAGCCCGACTCCTCCACCCTGGTCTTTGGCAAGGCCATGACCGACCATATGTTCATCGCAGACTACGACGAAGGCCAGGGCTGGCATGACCCCCGCATCGTCCCCTACGGACCGCTCCAGATCGACCCCGCCGCCAAGGTCCTGCACTACGCCGAGGAGATTTTCGAGGGCCTGAAGGCCTACCGCACCGCTGACGGCTCCATTCAGCTGTTCCGCCCCAGGGACAACATCGCCCGGATGAACGAGTCCGCCGAACGGGTTTGCCTGCCCCAGATTCCCGAGGAGCTGGCCCTGGCCGGCATCACCAGGCTGGTGGAGCTGGAGCAGGACTGGGTGCCCAGCGAGAAGGACACCTCCCTGTATATCCGCCCCTTCATGATCGGCCTGGACGCCGCCCTGGGCGTCCACGCCTCCCACCATGTGCAGTATATCGTGGTGGTGTGCCCTGTAGGCGCCTACTACCCCGAGGGCCTTAACCCTGTAAAAATCTATGTGGAGGAGAAGGACGTCCGGGCCGTCAAGGGCGGCACCGGCATGGCCAAGACCGGCGGCAACTACGCCGCCTCTCTCCGGGCCAGCGACCTGGCCGAGAAGGAGGGCTACAGCCAGGTGCTGTGGCTGGACGGCGTCCACCGCAAGTATATCGAGGAGGTCGGCTCCATGAACGTGATGTTCAAGGTGTCCGGCAAAATCCTCACCCCCGACCTGAACGGCTCCGTCCTGGACGGCATCACCCGCCGGTCCTGCATCCAGCTGCTGAAGGACTGGGGCTATGAGGTGGAGGAGCGGCGCATCTCCGCCGAGGAGCTCTTCGCCGCCGCCGAGAACGGCGCGCTGGAGGAGGCCTGGGGCACCGGCACCGCCGCCGTGGTCTCCCCCATCGGCGAGCTGGCCATGGGGGACAAGAAGGTCACCGTCTCGGGCAACCAGATCGGTGAGATCACCCAGAAGCTCTATGACGAGCTCACCGGCATCCAGTGGGGCCGGGTGGCCGATCCCCACGGCTGGATCATGAAGCTGTAATTTCACGTACAAGAGCCCGGAAGCGTCGGCTTCCGGGCTTTTTACATTTATTGGAGATGGTCAATCATTTTTTGCACTATATTTTCCCGCTCATTTTCCCAATGTTCGGTTATCATATCAAGAAGCATGGTACGATAAAAATGAGCGACAAAAGGTTCTTCTCGGTGAACAGTGACCAGAACAAATATTAATTCATCCAATCCAGCAGCGGATAGCTTCTTAATCAGGTCCGCCATCATTTCTGGGGCCATACGCTCATGGCCAGGTGTACAAATTAAGGTCCATAGACCAAAGTATTGGTTTATCCATTGC
Organism: Colidextribacter sp. OB.20; assembly: GCF_009911595.1. Lineage (GTDB taxonomy): Bacteria > Bacillota > Clostridia > Oscillospirales > Oscillospiraceae > Lawsonibacter. Next base: position 69,443 of record NZ_QWKG01000015.1, on the reverse strand, counting down.
AAAAAATCGGGCATTTTTGAAGTTGTTTTTTTGAGAATCATAGACGTCCCCTCCGAATATAACTATCTAGTGATAATTGTAGCACATCTTTTGTGTATAATCAAGAAAAATATTTAGATAGTAATAATTTGGAGGGACACATGTCAAAGATTATTCAGGATGTCAATTTGGGTTTGAATTTGAAACGGCTGAGAGAGTCAAAAAAATTGACGCAGGCAGACGTTTGCGCACGTATGGAACTGATGGGGCGGCCTGTATCCCAGCCACTGTATTCGATGATTGAAAATGGTACAAGAAATATTTTTGTTAGTGACCTAATGGTGTTAAAAGAGATATTTGATGTAAAATATGATGAATTTTTTCAGGGATTGTTGCCTATTAATAAATATGAAGAAACCAGATAGTATATTAAAATAAAAAGAGACCCTCTGGAGAATGCCTACCTCTTCAGGGGGTCCCTTTTGCTTGATGGGAACATGGAACTACTTAATCGACTTCTTAGCTTTCGCTGTGTTCAGTATACCACAGACAGCCCATCCTATGCAAGAGGAATTTTTGCTTGCCACCTCTGCCATCTTATGGTACAATAGCTTGCCAAACAGGAAATAAAAGCAAGGGAGTGGACCCTTTTGTCAAACTACGAAGCGGAAATCAAGCGCCGGAGGACCTTTGCCATCATCTCCCACCCGGACGCGGGCAAGACCACCCTGACGGAGAAGTTCCTCCTGTACGGCGGGGCCATCGCCCAGGCGGGGCAGGTGAAGGGGAAGAAGAACACCCGGGCGGCCACGTCGGACTGGATGGAGATTGAGAAGCAGAGGGGCATTTCGGTGACCTCCTCGGTGATGCAGTTCCAGTACGAGGGCTTCTGCATCAACATTCTGGACACCCCCGGCCACCAGGACTTCTCCGAGGACACCTACCGCACCCTGATGGCGGCCGACTCCGCCGTGATGGTCATCGACGGGGCCAAGGGCGTGGAGGCCCAGACCCGGAAGCTGTTCAAGGTGTGCGCCATGCGGGATATCCCCATCTTCACCTTTATCAACAAGATGGACCGGGAGACCCGGGACCCCTTTGAGCTGTGCGAGGAGCTGGAGCACGAGCTGGGCATCGACACCTACGCCATGAACTGGCCCATCGGCTGCGGCAGGGAGTTTCAGGGGGTCTACGACCGGCAGGCCCGGAAGGTGATCCACTTCACCTCCAACACCAACGCGAAGGCGGCCACCGCCACCCAGATCGAGCCCGACGACCCCGCCCTGGCCGATTTGATCGGCACAGCCAGGCGGGACCGGCTGGTGGATGAGATCGAGCTGCTGGACGGGGCCTCCTGCGACTTCGACCTGGACCGGGTGCGCCACGGCAGGCTGTCGCCGGTGTTCTTCGGCTCCGCCCTCACCAATTTCGGCGTGGAGCCCTTTCTGGAGGAGTTCCTCCGCATGACCACCGCCCCCCTGGCCCGGAAGGCCGGTGAGGAGATCATCGACGCCTTTGACAACGACTTCTCCGCCTTCGTCTTCAAGATTCAGGCCAACATGAACAAGGCCCACCGGGACCGCATCGCCTTTATGCGGGTGGTGTCCGGCAAATTTGAGGCGGACAAGGAGGTCTACCACCTCCAGGGGAACAAGAGGATCCGCCTGTCCCGGCCCCAGCAGCTCATGGCCGCCGAGCGGGAGATCATCGAGGAGGCCTACGCCGGCGACATCATCGGTGTGTTCGACCCGGGCATCTTCTCCATCGGGGACACCCTGTGCGCCCCGGGGAAAAGGTTCGCCTTCGACCCTATCCCCACCTTCGCCCCGGAGCACTTTGAGCGCATCCGCTCCATCGACACCATGAAGCGCAAGCAGTTTTTGAAGGGCGTGGAGCAGATCGCCCAGGAGGGTGCCATTCAGATCTTCAAGACCCCCTACTCCGGCATGGAGGAGGTCATTGTGGGCGTGGTGGGCACACTGCAATTCGATGTGCTGGAGTACCGGCTGCGCTCGGAGTACAACGTGGAGCTCTACAAGGAGGGTCTGCCCTTCGAGTACCTGCGGTGGATTGTGCGGGAGGAGGAGGACGCCCCGCCCCTGAAGGAGGAGGACCTGCTCCTGCCCAACGACGCCAAGCTGGTGGAGGACTACAAGGGCAATCAGCTGCTGCTGTTCGCCTCCCAGTGGTCCATCCAGTGGGTCACCGACCGGAACAAGGGGCTCAAGCTGGCCGAGTTCGGCGGCGCGAAATTTTAATTTTAAGCGGGCCCTGCAAGGGCCCGCTCTTTCTATGGTAATCATTGACAGAACTCAACCTGTCGAATATAATCAAAACAGAAGGTGCGCTGCTGCATAAAAGGTGGTTAGCCCATTTCCCCCGGCAAATATCCAGCGGGGAGGTGGTGCGGATGTGGAAAAAGCGTTTGGCTGTGGTCTTCCAGATTTTGGTCTACTTAGCAGTCATTTTATACGCAATGACCATAGACGCGTGTTAGCCGCCCGGCCGGTCCCCGAGCGGCTAACAATGTTAGCTGACTGATCCGGGCTAACCGCCATGCGGGGCGCCCTTCTTTTTTATTATACCAGCTTACACCGTCCTGTCAAGTCCTTTGAGCACGGCGGCATTTATTCCCTGTGATTCCAGTCAAAACCCCAACTCGACCGCTGGTCGAGCAACAAAAACGGCCCGTTTCCTTGACATTTTCCCCGTCGGGGACTACAGTGGTGCCAGCGGTCCTGACGCGGGCCGCCATTCAAACCCCTACAGGAGGTATCCCCATGGAAGAGAAAAAATCCTTTGGCAGCTACATCAGAAAGAAGCGCCTGGAGGCGGGTCTGACCCAGAAGGAGCTGGCCGGGCGGCTGTTTGTCACCGAGTCCAGCGTGAGCAAGTGGGAGCGCAGCCTGTCCTATCCCGACGTCTCTCTGGTCACGGCCATATGCCGGGAGCTGGGCATCTCGGAGCACGAGTTCTTCACCGCCTGCGACGACCACCAGGCCCACGCCCAGGCCCGGGCGGCGGCGGCGTGGCGGAGGGTGGTGACGGGCTGCCGCCGGTGCTGTCTGGCGGGCTGTCTCATCGCCATCCCCGTCTGCTTTGTGGTGAATCTGGCGGTCTTTCACACCCTGGACTGGTTCTGGATTGTGCTGGTTTCGGTGGCTCTGCCCCTGGGCTGGTGGACCCTCTGGCGTTTTGGGGAAAAGCATGTCCTGCCTCTCTGCGCGGCCCTTACCTCGGTGTGGGTCTTCCCCCTGCTGGCGGTGATCCACGGCTACACCGGCGGGGACTGGCTGTGGACGGCGGCCTTCCCTCTGGCCGCCCTGGGGGTGGTGTTTCTGTGGGCCTACTTTCTCTGCCTGACCCGCCTGCCCGCAGGCCCCTGGCTGAAGGCGGGGGTGTGCGCCCTGATTACCGCCGTCGCCTCCCCGGCCTTCAACTGGCTGTGCCGACGGGTGGTCCCCGGCGCGGCCCAGCCCTGGCTGCTGGACTGGCTCACCCTGGCCGCGCTGCTGGTTCTGTCCCTGGTCCTGCTGGCGGTGGGCGCGGTGAAGGAGCAGCGGCGGCGGATTCGGTAATTTAGCCCTTTCCTTTTGACTGGATTTGTGATATACTGCCCTCTATTATCAGAAACCGTCCGCGCCCCCATCCTTCGGAGGCGCAGAACTGATTGGAGGAAGCAGCTTGTCCCAGTCCCACAGAAGCGAGGAGGCGCTGGCCAGCGCCCCCATTGGCCCGCTGATGTTCAAGCTGGCCCTGCCCGCGGTGGCCGCCCAGCTCATCAACATGCTGTACAACATTGTGGACCGCATTTACATCGGCCACATCCCGGAGGTGGGCCGGGCCGCCCTCACCGGCCTGGGGGTGACCTTCCCCATCCTGATGCTCATCTCCGCCTTCACCGCCTTCGCCGGCATGGGAGGGGCCCCTCTGGCCTCCATCCGCCTGGGGGCGGGGGACCGTGAGGGGGCGGAGAAGATTCTGGGCAGCTCCACCGCTCTTCTGCTCTGCCTGTCCGTGGTGCTGACCGCCGTCTTTTCCATCATCAAGGAGCCGGTGCTCATGGCCTTCGGCGCCTCAGAGGACACCATCGGCTATGCTCTGGAGTACATCTCCATCTATCTTATAGGCACTGTCTTTGTCCAGCTGGCCCTGGGGCTCAACGCCTACATCACCGCCCAGGGCCAGGCCGTGGCGGCCATGTGCTCGGTGCTCATCGGGGCGGTGCTGAACATCGCTCTGGACCCGGTGTTCATCTTCGCCCTGGGCCTGGGGGTGCGGGGGGCGGCCCTGGCCACCATCCTCTCCCAGGGGGTGAGCGCCTGCTGGGTGGTTGGCTTCCTGTGCTCCCGGCGGTCCGGACTGCGCATCCGGCTGAAAAACCTGCGCCTGGAGGGGACTGTGGTGGGGAAAATCGCCGCCCTCGGCATCGCCCCCTTTATCATGCAGTCCACTGAAAGCCTGGTCACCGTGGTCCTCAACTCCGGCCTCCAGCGCTATGGCGGCGACCTGTATGTGGGCACCGTCACCGTGATGCAGAGCGTGATGCAGATGGTGGTCATGCCTGTCCAGGGGATCACCCAGGGGGTCCAGCCCGTCATGAGCTACAACTTCGGAGCCAAAAACTACCAGCGTGTGCGGCAGGTCTTTCGCCTGCTGCTGCGCACCACCCTCACTGTGACCATTACCGCCTTTCTGGTGGTGACAGCCTTCCCCAGGCCCCTGGCCCTCATCTTCAACGACGACCAGGAGCTGGTGGAGCTGGTGGGCCGGGTGATGCCCATCTTCTTCGGCGGTATCTGGGCCTTTGGGGCGCAGATGGCCTGCCAGTCCGCCTTCATGGCTATGGGCCAGGCCAAAACCAGCCTGTTCCTGGCCCTGCTGCGGAAGGTAATCCTGCTGGTGCCCCTGGCTATTATCCTGCCCCTGGTCACCCGGAACGTTATGGGCATCTATGTGGCCGAGCCGGTGGCCGACATCCTGGCCTCCGCCACCACCCTGACCCTGTTCCTGCACAAGAGGAAAACCCTCCTGCCGGAGGATCAATAAAGGGCGGCCCCTGCCGCCCCAAAATCGTATTGACAACCGCTTTTTGGCCGTGCTATAATGGGCAAAAGAGGGCGGTCCTCCGTGGGCTAGACGGAAGGCGGCCAACTTTACAAGTTTAGAGCTTGAAATTGCCGCTTCTCGCTAGGGCCGGGGGCGGTTATTTCTTTAGGTTCGCACCTAAAGAGATCGCCGCAATCACGAGCATAAGTAACGCGATAACTTCACCAATGCTCATGGGCGTCCCTCCTCTCGGAGCTGGCCCCGCCCTCCCTTACCTGCATCCAGCATAGAACAGATCGACCCGTTTGTCAAGAAACTGACCAAGCTCCATTGGAGCTTTTAAGGAGCATCGCCTATGCAGCCCAAAGAGGAATTTGAAAAATCCGCCCGATCCGTCGATCAGGCCCTGGACGAGATCGAGCGCACGCTGGAGCAGATGCTGACTCTGTCCCGCCTGTCCGCCAGCGACTTGAACGTGGACCGGGCTGCGCTGCAAAAGACCCTGGAGCGCCTCCAGCGCAAAATCGACCGCATCGCCGACGGAATATAGTATCACTTTTCACCGCTGCCCCGAAGGGGCGGAAAACAGGGCCGCCCGCCTCTCACGAGACGGGCGGCTTCCATTTATTCAGATGGCCGGTCTCCGTCGGGGCCCAGTACCTCGTGGCACAGGTCCCGGGCCTCCTGGAGCTGCTTATAAATCCTGGCGTCCACGATCCCGCCGTTCCCCGCCTCATAATCGGCGATGGCCTGGTTCACGTCCACCAGGATGCGGCGCTCCCCCACCGGCCTGTTGTTCCGGTGGACCATGTAGTAGGGGGTATAGCGCACATCGGTGAGGGAGGTGTTCCCCTCAGGGTCCTTGGTCAGCTCCAGGTCCAGGATGGCGGTGGTCTTGGTTGCCAGATCCTTGCGGTGGTCCTCAAAGTTCTGGTTGGAGATGAAGTTGCCCAGGGAGTATATGACAAAGCCCTGCCGCTCCTGCCCGTCCTCGCCGGTGACCGTGATGGTGTCGTAGGGCTCCAGCACGTGGGGGTGGCCCCCCAGCACCAGGTCGGCCCCCTGCTCCACCAGGAATTTGGCCAGCTCCTCCTGGTGACTGTTCTGCTTGGTGCGGTACTCGATGCCCCAGTGGGTGATGACGGCAATCAGGTCGGTATCCAGGGCCCGGGCGGCGGCCAGGTCCTCCCTGAGCAGGTCATAGTTGGGGTTGGAGACAGTGGTGTAGTAATCGGTGTTGAAGATGTTGGCGGCGAAGGTCTTGTCGTTGTCCAGCTTAAAGCCGTTGAGGCCGTAGGTGTAGGCCAGGAAGGCCACCGAGATGCCCCCCACGTCGGCCACATAGATGCCGTGATTGGCGTCCCGCTCCTCCTGGGAGCGGTAGGTGCCCACATGGGGGACCCCCGCCTCGTCCAGCACATCCAGGGTGCGGTACAGGCCGGCCATCCCCTTGTCCCGGCAGTGGTTGTTGGTGGTACACAGCAGGTCAAAGCCCGCCTCTTTGGCGTTATAGGCCAGCTCGTCCGGTGCGTTGAACCGGGGGTAGCCGGAGTACTCCGGGCCGCCGGCCAGGGTGGTCTCCAGGTTGCCCACGGCCCAGTCGGCCAGCTGGAGCTGCCGGGCGGCGTTCTCCATCACATGGGTATAGTCGTAGGAGTCGGTCTCCTTCACATAGCAGTCGTTGGTGAGGGGCATGTGGCTCATAATATCCCCCGCCACCATCAGGTGGGAGACGACGGGCTCGGGCTCCGGTTCAGGCTCGGGCTCCGGCTGAGGCTGGGGAGCGGGCTGAGACTGGGTCGGGGGCTGGGGAAGCTGGGCGGATTTGTCCGCCTGATAGGACGGGGCGCAGCCCGCCAGCAGGACAAGGCTCAAGGCCAGGGAAAGAAAGCGTTTCATACCGGGGATCCCTCCATCTTCTCATAAAGTAGTTCCATCAGGTCATAGCACAGGGCATACATCCCGTGCTCGTTCATATTCCGGGAGGCGCCGGTGGTGATAACCACCACGCCGTTTTGGGTCTCCGGGTTGTAGGTCATCAGGGAGAACACCCCGTAGGCGCTGCCGGTGTGGTAGTAGAGGACGTCCTGCCCCAGCACGTCCTCCTGCCGGCGCAGGATCAGACACTGCTCGAAGGAGGCGTAGTCCGCCAGGTTTACGGTGAAGCGGGGGGTCTCCATATTCTCCACCGAGGCCTCGGATAAAAAGCGCGTCTCGGCAAAGCCGTCCTGAGTTATGGCAAATGCGTCCTCTGAGACAGCGGCACAGGTATATCCGGGCTCCTTATACACCCCGTCGTTCACCAGCACAGACACCAGCTTAGCCATATCCACGGCGCTGGTGGTGTAGCCCCCGGCGAAGTAGAGGGAGGCCCCGCCGATCTCCGTGGGGACGGACTGTCCGGCGTGGGCGGCGGCGGTACGGCCAATGCCGCCGGTGGTGTACAGGGTGGCCACCTCGTTCTCCTCCAGCCGCCCCCCCAGGAAGGAGGCCCGGATGTCCATAGGCTCCAGGAAGCGCTTTTGAAGGTAATCGTCCAGGGTCTGCTGGGCGGCCAGCTCCAGGGTGGTGCCCAGCACAGACACGCCGAAGTTGCTGTAGGCCCAGTAGCCTCCGTTTCCCGGCTCCATGGTCCGCCAGGAGGATCTGCTGTTGAGCAGCCCCCGCAGTCTGGACAGTCCCCGGACGGGGTCCAGGTTTTTCAGGGAGGAGGTGTGGGTCATCAGGTCCTGAACGGTGGGCTGGCTGCTGCTGTAGGGGTTGACCGCCTTGGCCCCCCAGTAGGTGCTCAGGGGGGCATCCAAATCCAGAAGGCCGTCCTCCGCCATAGCCAGGGCGCACATAGCCACCACCACCTTGCTGATGGAGGCGATGCGGATCTTGGTGTCGGGCGTCATCTCCCGCTCATTTTTCACCGCCCAGCCCCAGGCCCCCGCCTGGCTGAGCTGGCCCCGCTCCACGGTGGCCACCGTCACCCCGGCGGCCTTGTACCGCTCCATCACCTGGGCCAGGGCCCCGTCCACATCCTCCTGCGTAAGAACGGGTCCGGGCTCGGGGGGCTCCGGCTCGGGCTCTGGCTCAGGCGCGATGACCGGGAGGGCCGGCTGGCCCGGACCGGAGCCGGCGGAGGAGCCGTCAGGCTGAGAGCTGGCAGCAGGCGTGCCGGCGCAGGCGGTGAGCGTCAGGGCCAGGGCAAGGAGATACGCTCCCAGCCGGGAAAGCTTCCAATACATAAGCAGGGCTCCTTTCAGGAACGAACCGGGTCCGTTCCTGTCGTATTTCCGCCATTATAATAGATTGTTGGAAAAAAGTAAAGACCGGCAATCCGTCAAAGAGGCGCGGACCGGCTCGCGCAGCGGCGCGCCTCCTCCATATCTATATCATATCACGGTATCACTGACTTTCAATCCTGGCAATAAAAACCCCGCGGGATCCTTTCGAGCCCGCGGGGTTCTTGACTGTTTTAAACGAATCTTAGAAGATGCCCTGCGCCATCATGGCGTCGGCAACCTTCTGGAAGCCTACCAGATTGGCGCCGGCTACCAGGTCATAGCCCAGGCCGTAGCGCTCGGCCACCTCCACGGAGGCGTTGTAGATGTTCTTCATGATGCCCTTCAGCTTCTCATCCACTTCCTCGGCGGACCAGTACAGACGCTCGGCGTTCTGGGCCATCTCCAGCTCGGAGACGGACACGCCGCCGGCGTTGACGGCCTTGGAGGGGGCGACCACCATGTGCTTCTGGGCACGCAGGAGGGCCAGAGCGTCGTTTGTGGTGGGCATATTGGCCACCTCAATGTAGTACTTCACGCCGGAAGCGGCGATCTTCTCAGCCCACTCCAGGTTGACGTCGTTCTGAGTGGCGGAGGGCATGTACACGTCCACGTCCTTGACGCCCCAGCACTTCTGGCCGGGCACGAACTCGCAGCCGAACTTCTCGGCGTAGGGGGCGCAGTGCATGGGGTCCTTGGCCCGCATCTCCAGGATGTAGTCCAGCTTCTCCTTGGTGTCCACGCCGTCGGGATCGTGGATGTAGCCGTCGGGGCCGGCGAAGTAAGTGACCTTGCCGCCCAGCTCGGCGACCTTCTGCATGATGCCCCAGCCCACGTTGCCGTAGCCGGAGATGGCGATCCGCTTGCCCTTCAGGTCGGTGCCGTCGTGCTTCAGGACCTCCATCAGATAGTACACCGCGCCGTAGCCGGTGGCCTCGGGACGCATCAGGGAGCCGCCGGTGGAGACGGCCTTGCCGGACAGGGCGCCCATCTCGGCGGCGCCCACGATGCGGCGGTACTGGCCGTACATATAGCCGATCTCACGGCCGCCGCAGCCCAGGTCGCCGGCGGGGCAGTCGATATCCTGGCCGATGTGGCGGTACAGCTCGGTGATGAAGGCCTGGCAGAAGCGCATAACCTCAGCATCGCTGCGGCCGCGGGGGTCAAAGTCGGAGCCGCCCTTGGCGCCGCCGATGGGCAGGCCGGTCATGGCGTCCTTGAAGGTCTGCTCAAAGCCCAGGAACTTGATAATGGACAGGTTGACGGAGGGGTCAAAACGGATGCCGCCCTTGTAGGGGCCAAGGGCCGCGTTGTACTGCACGCGGTAGCCGCGGTTGACATGCCACTCGTGGTTGTCGTCCTCCCAGGTAACCCGGAACTCGATCACACGCTCGGGCTCCACCATCCGCTCCAGCAGGGCGGCCTTCTCATACTCGGGGTGAGCGTTGATGACGGGCTCCAGGGAGGTGAGGACCTCCTCCACGGTCTGCAGGAACTCGGGCTCGTTGGCGTTCTTGGCCTTGGTGGCGTTCAGGACTCTCTCGATGTACTGATTCATAGCGGCATTTCCTCCTAAATAATAATTGCTTATTTTTTGACGGAAACCCTTCATTTCAAGGGGAACGGCCTCCGCTTTTGCTTTGATATGTGTATTATAGCACAAAGCCTCTTGATGTAAAGAACATCTTTTGTGGGGGCCGCCACAATGAAATCATTGTAGCAGCCGGAGGCCGGACAAGAGAAACAGCCGTTTCCACAAAAGGAGACGGCTGTTTTTGGTCACTTTGCAGGATTTCAGTCAGTCCGGGCCCTCAATATCCCGGGTAGATGTCGCTCTTCTTGGGCATGATGAGGGCGCAGATCACATAGGCCCAGAAGCCGAAGGTTCCGCAGAAGGCGGCAATCACCCAGCCCACACGCACCAGGGTGGGATCGATGTCGAAATACTCTGCAATGCCGCCGCACACGCCGGCAATCATCTTGAAGGGGGCCTCCGTGCGATACAGCTTTTTGCTTCCCATAATAACCGCTCCTTTTCAATATATTTGAGGCATCTTTCTGTTAATCATCATACGCGGAAAGGATTGAAAATGCCATAGGAAAAAGATGAAAGAATGATTAAAATTCGGTCAGCAGCCATATCCTCCGGGCCAGCAGGGCGGCGGAGATGGTGAAGAACACCTCCAGGGCGGTGGACACCATCATAGGAATCAGGAACAGCACAGCGCAGCCGATCACTATAAACCCGCAGAACCTCATGGGGCCGGCCCAGCGGGCCCGATCCCGGCGGCGGTGGACCAGGATGATAAACTGCAGATTCACCATCAGCAGCACACAGGCTCCGGCGGCCAGGGCCACGTGGAGGGCGGCGTATTTGGGGAAGTAGGCGGGCAGGTAGGGGATAGCCACGGCGTAGGCCAGCGAGAGGCCGGCACACACCGCCAGCAGCCGAGTCAGCCCCCGCTGCCACCGGGCGGGGAGGGTGAAGGCCAGCCGGCTGAGCATGACAAAGAAGTAGCTCCCCGACAGAATCCCCCAGTAGACAAAGCCCCGGTAGTGGTCCGCCCCGGTGACGGCGATGACCGAGAAATTGGTGCCGAACCAGGTTGTGCTCCCGGCGAAGAGAAGCGTGTAGGCGGGAATCAAAAAGCAGGCAAAGAAATCCAGCCAGAAGTGAGACCGTTTTTTGCTCATTTGTTCTCTGCAGCGGCCACCAGGTCGCCCTTTTCGTTGAAGTAGACTGTCCGGATCTGACTGCCGGTGGATTTGACGATGTCGTCCAGCCGCAGACCCTCTGAGATGGAGGCCACCAGAGAGAAGGCGACGCCGTGGCGGCGGGCTCTCCCCGTGCGGCCGATGCGGTGGATGTAGTACTCGTTCTCGTCGGGGACGTCGTAGTTGAACACCGCGTCCACGTCGTCAATGTCCAGCCCCCGGGCGGCCACGTCGGTGGCGGCCAGCACCCGAAGCTTCCCCTCCCGGAACTTTTGCAGGGTCTTTTCCCGGAGGGACTGGGTGATGTCCCCGTGGATGGCCTCGCAGGAGATGCCCCGCATCTCCAGCAGCCCGGCCAGCCGGTCAGTCATGTTCTTGGTGTTGCAGAAGGCGATCACCCGCTCATAGTCCCCCATCTCCAGCAGCCGGGCCATAATGTCCGCCTTCTCCCCCCGGTCCGCGTCCAGGCGGTACTGGGCAATGTCAGGCCGGTTCTCCTGGTCAGCCTGGACGGTAATCTCCACCGGCTCCCGCTGGTAGACCCAGGAGATGTCCAGCACCTCCCGGGAGATGGTGGCGGAGAACATGCCCAGATTGCGCTTGTGGGGCATCTGGTCCAAAATGTGGGTCACGTCCCGGACGAAGCCCATGTCCAGCATCCGGTCGGCCTCGTCCAGCACCACCGTCTCCACCTTGTCCAGCCGGACGGTGCGCCGCTTCATGTGGTCCATCAGCCGCCCGGGGGTGGCCACCACGATCTGGGGCCTCTTTTTCAGCTGGTTGATCTGCCCTCCGATGGGCTGGCCGCCGTAGAGGCAGACCACCCGGACCCCCTCCCTGAAGGCGCACAGGTCCCGCAGCTCGTCCTGAATCTGGATGGCCAGCTCCCGGGTGGGGGCCAGCACCAGGCCGGTGACGTCGGTGGAGGCGGGGTCGGTATGCTCCACCATGGGGATGCCGAAGGCGAAGGTCTTGCCCGTCCCAGTGGGGGCCTTGGCAATGACGTCCTTCCAGTCCATAAAATAGGGGATGGCGCCCACCTGAATGGGGGTGGCCTCCACATAGCCCTTCTTCTCAATCGCCCGCATCAGCTCGGCTGACAGGCCCATCTCGTCATAGCGGCCGGTTCCGCTGACAGTTTGTCCGTTTATCTCCATAGTCGTATCCCTCTCTATATAATCTGTCATTTTATATTATACCTGTTTTTTCGGGATTGTCTACGGTTTTATGAAAAAGCCCGGAGAACAGCGGTTCTCCGGGCTGCGGTGTTTGACAAAAACTGGCGCTGTGATATAATAGCTTTGCCCGTCAGCCGGACGGGACAGAAGGTGCGCTGTCATAACGGTAGGTGGTTAGTCCCCCGACAGGGGGCACTTCTGCCCCCTGATTCTAGAAAGGGGGGCTGCCCGGTGAGTACATCTGAGGTATTGCAATTATGCCTTGTCATCATTGGCATTTGCGGCCTGTTTATTCAGGGTAAAAAGAAGTAACCGCCCCAGCTCCAACTGTGCGGTTACTTCTTCGTAACATCTCAGGGGGCTAGCCGCTTATCGACAGCGCCCTTCTGTTTTTTATTATAGCATCTCAAAAGAATTTGTCAAGGATGTTTACCACGGGAATATGCCGAAAGGCCACTGATAGCCGCCGTAGCTTCCGCTGTTGTCCTGGGAGGGCTGCTGCTGTTGCTGCTGGGGGTTTTTGGCCTCGGTCTCGGCGTTCTTCTCGTCGAAGGTGATGGTCAGCCTGACCTCCTGCTGATTGCGGATGACGGTGAGGCTGGCGGTGTCCCCCGCCTTGTAGCCGGTGGTCAGGGCGGCGGTAAGGGCGGAGGAGGAGTCGATGGCGGTATCGTCGATGGCGGTGATGATGTCGTTGACCTGGAGCCCGGCCTTCTGGGCGCAGGAGCCCTCGGCCACATAAGCTACCGCCGCGCCGGCGGTGATGCCGTAGCGCTGGGCCTCAGAGGAGACGTCGGACACCTGAATGCCCATGTAGGGCTTGCCGGTGACATAGCCGTGCTCGATGAGGTCGGCCAGGATGTCCTTCACATCGTTGATGGGCAGGGCGAAGCCCAAGCCCTCGGCGTTGACACCGGAGGAGGATTGGGTGTACTTGGCGGTGGTGATGCCGATTACATTGCCGTAGCTGTCAAAGAGGGGCCCGCCGGAGTTGCCCGGGTTGATGGCGCAGTTGGTCTGGAGCACGTTCAGGGTGGTGGTGTCCCCGTTCTCCCCGGTGGTAATCAGCCGGTCCAGGGCGGACACCAGCCCGTCGGTGAGGGAGTAGGTCAGCTCGCCCAAGGGGTTGCCGATGGCGTAAACCGCCTCACCCACCACCAGCTTGGAGGAGTCGCCCAGAGTGACAGGGGTCAGGCCGGAGGCCTCGATCTTCAAAACGGCCACGTCGTTGTCCTTCTCGCCTCCCACCAGCTTTGCGTCGTACTTGTCACCATTGGCGAAGGACACCTGGATGGTGACGCCGGAGTTCTTCACGGCGCTCTCAATCACGTGGTAGTTGGTGGCGATATAGCCGTCCCGGCTGAGAACAAAGCCCGAGCCCGAGGCGGCGGAGGTGGTGGTCTGGCCCCAGATGTTCTGGGTGGTGTTCACTGTGATGCCCACGCAGGAGGCCAGGTTGGCGGCGTAGAGCTGCTCCGGGGTCATGGGCTGGCCGTTGTTGGTGTTCACCACCGTCCGGACCTGGGGCCGGTCCTCCTCCTGGATGACGGTGGTGTTCTGGGGAGCCGCCATCCGGTTATAGAGGTAGGCGCCGCCCACCCCCGCGCCGCCTCCGGCGATGGTGCAGGCCAGCACCAGTGCAATCACCCTGGCCGCCCCCCGCTTTTTCTTCACTGGGGGCCGCATCCCGGTCTGGAAGGGGGTGCCGGGGATGATGGGCTCCGGGTCCTCATAGCTGCCAAGGCCGCCCCGGTAGCCGTCATTCTCGCTGTTATAGAAGTTGAACTCGTCCATAATCAAACGCTCCTTTTGAAACGGGATAGAATTAGGTGTTCCCTTGAACTACGGCTATCATAACGCCGAAATATGAAAAAAGCATGAAGAAAAACAAATATCTTTTTAAACTTTGCAGGTGAAATTTGGGGATTTTGTGAACAGGAAAGGACTTCCCTGACGGGAAGCCCTTTTATCTTTCTAAATCTTCCGCTGTAGACGCCAGCGCCTCAAACATCGTGTTAATCATATCGCAGGCGATCTTGAATTTTAACGGCGGGAGCCGTTTCAGCCGGGCAGCAATCCAGTCCGCGTCGTTTTCCTCTGTTCTTCCGAAGAGAAGGGTGTCACCGGAGACGGAAAGTACTTCGCAAATGCGCACCAGCGTTTTAAGAGAAATTCCAACCGCTCCACGTTCGACCGCAGAAACATTTTGAGGAGCCATTGGCAATAATTCAGCAAACCGTTCCTGCGTTAGTCCCGCCGCTTCCCGAGCAGCCTGGATATGAGCTCCGATTTCTATATTTAGCTGCTTCTTTTCTTTCACAGGAACACCACCTTATAACATTAGTTTATGTAAAGGCGGCATTGACAACAAGCATTCATCGGGTGTATAATATATAAAGCTACTAGCTTTAATCCAAAATTATACAGGGAGGTACTGAACTTGGGAACAAATAGACATTATGATGGACTGGAGTGTCATCAGGAGACCATTCACGGCCTGGAGGTATCTTTTACCAACATTACAACCCTGGCAATGGCGCGGCATTTGAATTCTCCAATGGGGCAGTATGTCTCAATCGACACAGGAAGGCTGGGAAAGCTAAAGGACCGTGACTCGGCGATTGAATGCTTCGCGGAGTGCCTCACCCGTTTTTTAGAGCCCTTCCGGGGACAGAACCTTCTGGTTGTCGGAATCGGGAACGCCGACGATTTCTTTGGCTCTCTGGGGCCGCAGGTGCTCCGGCATATCCCGGCATATCTGCTTTCCGAGGCGGGTGCCTCAGGTATGTTTAAAACCGTATCGCTCATAGCTCCCGGGACGAACGCTCAAACCAACATTGACACAGATAAGCTTATATCCGGAATAGCGCAGACAGTCGGCGCGGCCTGTGTGCTTTTCATCAATGTGAGCGTCACGACCTCCCTTGAGGATGTGTCATCGCTGATCAGTCTGTCAACCGGAGGCCTGAAGCTGATTGGCAGCGGCAAATTATTGACCGAGGAAGAGCTTGGCCTTCCTGTTGTGACGGTCAACGCGCCCCTGTTTCTGAGTATTCCCCCAAAAACTGTAAATATGCTGCATATCAGGGTTGACAAAGAGGGCGTATGCTTTGCCGACACAAATGTTACCGCGGATATTAAGTGCGCCGTGCATGTGATTTCAAACGGGATATTGCGGACTCTGTATCCGGAGCTGGGTTTGGCGGAGCTGCGCGAAATAGCGGAAATAATGTAGGCAGACACAGAAGCTGTGTCTGCCTTTGCTTTTTACTCCGGTCTCCCGCTGAGAATCGCGGCGATATCCCGGGCGGCGGCGGCCAGGTCCAGGGTGAGCCCCCGGAACATCCCCATGCCCGCCAGATTGAGGATCACCAGCACCACCACCGGCCCCAGGACCATGCCCAGCACTCCCGCCAGCTTCATGCCCACATAGATAGACACCAGAGACAGCAGGGGGGACAGCCCGGTCTGGTCCCCCACGAACTTGGGCTCCATCACCCGGCGGAACAGGGCGATCACCCCCCAGATGACCATCAGCTCCACGGCGGCAGGGAGGTCTCCGGTGAACAGGGCCACAAAAGCCCACGGGACCATAACGGTCCCCGCCCCGATGATGGGGATGAAGTCCATCACCGCCAGACCCAGAGCCAGCAGCAGGCCGTAGGGCTGTCCGGTGAGGAAGAAGCCGGCCAGGAGGATGAAGAACACCCCCACTGACAGCAGGAACTCCGCCTTGAGATAGCCCCCGAAGGCCCCCAGGGCGGTGGCGCGCAGCTGTCCCAGAAAATGGAGGACCCCCTCGTCCAGGTGCTGGACGGCCCGGCTGCGCAGGTAGGGGTAGTCGGCGGTCATGAGAAAGGTAGCCATGACGAAGATGACCAGGGCCACCAGGAAGGAGGGCAGGCCCATAGCTCTCTCCCCCGCCTCCATGCCCCAGTCCGCCAGAACGGCGGGCACCGCGTCATACAGCCATTGAAACAGCTCATCCCCGGTGTCCTCCACAATTTTTGTGACCTGCGGGGGCACCAGGGTGAGCAGGCGGGCGAAGAGCGTCTCCAGCTGGTCCATGGCGGACTGGAGGCTGTCCAGCACGCCGCTCCAGTTCTGTACCAGGGACATCAGCTGCCCCGCGGCGGCGTAAACCAGCAGCGCCAGACCGCCCCCCGCCAGGCCGAAGAGGAGAATCAGGATCAGGGCGGACAGCGCGTGCCGGTTCCACCCCAGGGCCCGCTGGAGCCGCTTCACCAGGGGGTTGAGCAGGGCGGCGGCGGCCAGAGCGAAGAGGAAGGGGGCCATCAGACCCAGCGCCCAACCTCCGAACCGGGCCAGCAGCCAGACCGCCAGCGCCGCCAGGATCAGACGCAGGCCCAGCCGGAGCCACAGCTGCCCCCGCTGAGGCCAGGTGAGCTGTTTGTTTGTCATGGAGGGAACCTCCTTCATTGGGTATGTAGGGGCGGACATTGTCCGCCCGTTTTTTCAGGCCAGGCCGGCTGAGGGCTGTAGGGCGGGACGACCCGGCCCGCCGTTTCTCACAGGAAGGAGCGGCGCACCCGGCAGCCGCGCCTTGCGCACATGCTCAATCGTCTGCGGGCGGATAATATCCGCCCCTACCTATCAGCATACCACAAAAGAGATGAATAATCTGTAAAAAAACAGCTCAGCCGCGGAAAACGGCTGAGCGCTTCACTTATACCCGATAAATGACCCCGATCAGGTTGGGGCCGGCGTTGATAGCGATGACGCCGCCGATGCGGTAGCTGAGGGCGGGCTCCTCCCCCAGCGTCTGGCGGCAGGCCTCCAGCATCTTTTCGCTCTGCCCGGCGTTATTGCCCTGGATCATCAGGTAGGGGGTGCCCGGCCTGCGCTCTGTCCTGCACAGCTCGGTCAGCTTGGCGATGACGGCCCTCTCTCCCCGCACCTTGGCCAGAATTTTGGACTCGCCGTCGGTAAAGGTCATCACAGGCTTCAGTCCCAGGGCCTCCCCCATAAAGGCGGCCGCAGCGGACACCCGGCCCGACTTTTTGGCAAAGCGCAGGTCCAGAGGGGCGAAGATCACCCGCACATGGTCAACCCAGTCCTGAATGCAGTCCACAATCTCCCGGGGCTCCGCGCCCTCCCGGGCCATTCCGGCCCCCTGGACCACCGCCCAGCCGTAGCCCATGGTATAGTTCAGGGCGTCGATGATGTGGATGTGAAAGGCACCCTCCGCCTCCGGGTGGTCCCGGTAGAAGTCTCCCCGGGCCTGGAAGGCGTTGGAGCAGGTGGCGGAGCCCTTGGAGTTGATGGAGGTGTGGATCAGGTCGGTATACCCCGCCTCATAGGCCGCCTCGAAGGCCTCGGTAAATATATAGGGATTGAGGGCAGCGTGGGTGGGAATCTGGGGGGCCGCCAGGAGCATGTCGTAAAACTCCTCGGGAGTAAAGTCGAAGCCGTCGGCCAGCTCCCGATCCCCCATGGCGATAGGGAAGGGGAGCACCTGAATGTCCAGTTCCTCCCGCAGGGCGGGCGGGACGTCGGCGGCGGAGTCGGTGGTAAATTTGATGCGGGCCATAGGGGGGACCTCCTTTTTTGACAGGGCGGCGCGCCCGGAAATATTCTGGAAAGCACCGCTATTATGTCAGAAAATCCCTGGCTTGTCAAATTAAAATCCCATTAAGGTTTTTTCTTTTTGAGCTTTTTCCGGGCGCCGTCGGGATACTGGATCACGGTGCTGTCCAGCTGGGCGGTGAGGCTGGACCGAACGGCGGCCAGATACTCCTGGCGCAGGGCGGCCTGCTCCGCCTTTTCCTCCGGGGTGAGGCCCTCCGCCCCCCTGGACCTCCGGGCCAGCTCGTTGATGCGGTTGATCTTGCTCTGTTCCATGTGATATACCTCTCTTGTTGTAGGGGCCGACGACCTCGGCGGCCCGCTTTCAAAGGATTTCAACCGTTCCGGACGGCACACCGGGGTCGTCGCGCCCTACAGATACCGCTCCAGCACCAGCATAGTCCGGCCCTTCTTGGACTGGCCGGGGACCTCCTTGACAACGCACTTACCCAGTCCCCGGCAGGTGAGGGTATCCCCCTCGGCCACGGGGCGGTCGGCCTTGAGGCACTCCCGGTGGTTGAGGGAGACCTTTCCCGCGGCGATGAGGGCGGCGGCCTTGCTCCGGGACAGGGAGAAGCCGGCGGCGGTCACCGCGTCCAGCCTGGGGGCAGCCACTGTGTCCCGAATGGTTTTCACCTGGGGCGGCCTGGGGGTGAGGCGGTCCAGAGGGATCTCGGTCAGGCTGACCTGATACCGCCCGGCCCCCTCCCACTGGGACAGGAGGATGGGGGCCGTCTCCCGCAGAACCACCACCTGACACAGCCCGGCCCGGGGCAGGAGGATGTCTCCAACCAGCTCCCGGCCGATGCCCAGCCCCATGAGGGAGCCCAGGATGTCCCGGTGGGTGAGGGAGGCCCCGGCGTGGAAGCCGGCCTCAATGGCGGTGAGGGGCCCCTCCGAATCGGACAGGACGTCGTCCTCCTCCTGCCAGCCGGCGGGGAAGAGGCAGACCTGCCGCTCGCTGTCGGGATACCCGCCCCAGAACAGGTGCCGGGGCTTCCCCCAGGCGGCCAGCAGATCGGCCGCCGAGGCCCGCTGGCCAGGGGAGAGAAAGGGCGTGTGGGCGGGGACGCCCCTGTTCTGAGACAGCTCCAGCTTGTCCAGCACCCGGGCCAGCAGGATTCTCTCCTCCCCGTCCCGGGCACAGCGGTCCAGCAGCTCCTTTTTCGTCATGGCCGTCCCCTCCTGTGTCCTTATGATTCAGCTGGTTGCCCCATTATACAACAGGCCGGGCCCGAAGGCAATGCCAAAAGCTTCTCCGGGCTCACGCCGGCAGCACGTTCCGCTTCAGGCTGGTGTAGGCCAGGACGATATAGACGGCGTAGACCATGAAGAAGACGGACAGGGCGGACAGGACGATCACGCCGGGGCTGGAGGCCCCCACCATCACCCCCGGCTCCGGGAGGCCGGCCAGATGGAGGATAAAGGGCACGCCGATGAGCACCGGGGGGACGGCGGGCAGGGCGTAGTAGATGGTAAACTGGGTGCGCAGGGCTCTTGCCATCTCCCGGCGGTTCATACCCAGCTTTTGCAGCAGGGTAAACTGCCGCTTATACCGCTCGCTCTCGCTGAGCTGCTGGATGGTGAGGATGGTTGCGGCGGTCATGGTGAGGGACAGGGCCAGGTAGTACAGGGGGAAGACACACAGGGCGGTCTGGGAGGCCACATCCGCCTCCTCCTGGGCTCTGGTGGTGATGTCATTGCTGGAAATCCCGGAGCTGGTGCGCTCGTTGATGTCCCAAAGGTCATAAAACTGCGCCCTTGTCACCGGCTGGACCGTCTTGGCGGCGTAGGCCCAGTGGTGAACCGGCAGACCTTCCACCGCCTCGTCCGGCACCACCAGGATGTAGCCCCGCCCGTTGACAGTGCCGCCGCTCTGGGACAGGTGCTCGGTGTACACGCCCCCGGGCTGGAGGGTGACGTCCCCCAGGGTAAGGGGTTCTCGATAATTTTTCAAAACCTCTTCCAGATAGGTCATGCAGTGGAACAGGTACTGCCCCTCTTTCAGCTCCACCGTCCGATAGCCCGCAATGGCCCGCAGGGCGGCGTAGTCGCTCCAGCGCAGGACGGGCTCTTGTACAAAATTGAAATAGTAGTAGACGGTCCGGGATTCGATATAGTCCCGCACTGTGTGGCCGCCGGAGAGGTAGACCTGATACTCCAGGGACTGCTCCACCGGGATATTTTCATGGATGTAATCCAGATAGACGGAGGGGTCCCGGCCGTCCCCCACGCCGAGATACAGGTCAAAACAGGCGTTCTCCGCTGCCCGGCCCTCGAACAGACCCCGGAATACCAGCCCCGTCCCCTCGGAGATGAGGGTGGCGGTGAGGACCATGGAGATGGTAGCCATCAGCACCCCCATGGTGGCAAGCTTGGCAGTGAGGGTGCGGAAGACCAGCAGGGTCACGCCCCGATACTTCCGGGCGGGCCGTCTGTCAAACCAGGCGGGCACCCCGGAGGCGAAGCTGAGGAAGAAGCCGAACAAAAATAAAATCAGACATCCCGCCCCGGCGGTGGCGATGGTAAGGTTCCGCACCATAATCAAAAATGTCCCCGCGACGCCCAGCAGGATGGAGACCCCGAAAATCCAGCGGCGCTTTTTGCCCGTCTGGATGACCACGCCCTCGTTCTGCCGGTCGGCGTAGATCAGGTCGTGAATCTTTGCTTTTCGGATATATTTCCGGCTGCGACGCAGGGCGAAGAGGTAGATCAGGCCAAAGCAGACCAACGTCAGCCCCAGGGCGGGGAGGGAGAAGCCGAAGGAGAAGGTGTAGGGCAGCTTGAACAGGGCCAGAGCCATGGCCCGGAATGCCTGGTAGAGCAGCCCGCCCAGAACGGTGCCCAGCGCCAGGGCGCAGCCCCCCACGGCCAGATTTTCCAGGAAAAACAGCCGGGCCACCTGTCTGTTCTCCAGGCCGATGAGCAGGTAGGTGCCCAGCTCCCGGCCCCGGCGCAGGAGCATAAACCGGGTGGCGTAGGCCACCAGCCAGCCGAAGACGCACACTACCACCACCGTGGCCAGAGCAATCATAAACGACAGCATCTTCATCCCCTCGGACAGGATCTTGACCTCCTGAGAGAAGGTGAGGGCGTTGAAGGAGTAGAGCAGGGCGGCGGCCATGACCACCGTGACGAAGTAGACCAGATAGTCCTTTGCCTGGCGCTTGGCGTTGCGCAGGGAGAGCTCAGATAACGTCACTGACATCACCCCCCAGCGCGGCCAGTACGTCCAGAATCTCGTGGTAGAATACCGGCCTGCCCCGACCGCCCCGGAGCAGCTCGTTGAACACCCGGCCATCCTTCAGGAAGAGCACCCGCTTGGCGTAGCTGGCGCTGTAGGCGTCGTGGGTGACCATGAGGATGGTGGCCCCCAGGTCCCGGTTCATGACGGACATGATCTCCAGCAGGTTCTTGGAGGCCTTGGAGTCCAGGGCCCCGGTGGGCTCATCGGCCAGGAGGAGGGACTGCCCGGCTACCATGGCCCGGGCCACCGCCGTGCGCTGCTTCTGGCCGCCGGACACCTGGTAGGGGAATTTTTCCAGAATGTCGGTGATGCCCAGCTTGCCGGCCACCTCCCGCACCCGGCTCTGCACCGCTCCCGGGTCCTGGCGGTTCAGGGAGAGGGCCAGGCCGATGTTCTCCTCGATGGTCAGGGTGTCCAGCAGGTTGAAGTCCTGGAACACGAACCCCAGCCGCTCCCGGCGGAATTTTGCCAGCTCGCTCTCCGACAGGTCGGCCACGCTCACCCCGTCCAGCAGGATTTTTCCCGCGCTGATGGTGTCGATGGTGGAAATACAGTTGAGCAGAGTGGTCTTGCCCGAGCCGGAGGCCCCCATGATAGCCAGGAACTCCCCGGCCTCCACGTCGAAGCTCACCCGGTCCAGGGCCTTGGTGACATTGTTCTTGCTCCCGTAATATTTTTCAATGTTTTGTACTTGCAGCATAGCGGTTGCCTCCTTTGCTTGTGGCCCTATGGTACACCAAAAGCGAAGGCTGTTGTATCGAATTAATATTGAAGTTCCTTACAGTTTTGTAAGGTTCTCCCCTGTGTAGGGCGCGACGACCTCGGCGCGCCGTGTTTTCATTTGGGATGCATCCTTGGGAAGGCGGGCTGCCGGGGTCGTCAGCCCCTACAGGGCCTCTCTGGCCGGGAAGGTCAGGGTCACGACGGTCCCGGCCCCCTCCTCCGAGGAAATTTCCAGCCCCAGCTCCAGAAAGACGGCCAGCTTTTTGCACAGATACAGCCCGATGCCGGTGGAGCCGCCCCGGGCCCGGCCGTTGCTGCCGGTGAAGCCCCGGTCGAAGACCCGGGGCAGCTCCTGGGCCGGGATGCCCAGGCCGTTGTCCGCCACCGTGAGCTGCACCTGCCGGCCCAGAGGGCGGGCGGAGATGGTGACTACCGGCTCCGGCCCCCGGTAGCGGGCGGCGTTTTGCAGGAGCTGGCCCAAAATGAAGGCCGCCCACTTCCCGTCGGTGTAAACGGAGCGGTCCAGGCCGTCCGTCTCCACCCGGACGCCGCTCTGAATCAGAAGGGCGCGGTGCTCCCCCACCGCCTGGGCCACAAGCTGGGACAGCTGGGTCTGGCGGATTACGCAGTCCCGCTCCGGGCTCTCCGCCCGGGCGTAGAACAGGGCCCGCTCCACGTGCTCCTCAATCCGGGCCAGCTCCCCGGTAAGCCTGCGGCGGACGCCGCTGTCCAGCTCCCGGCAGATGAGCCGGGCGGCGGTGATGGGGGTCTTGATCTCGTGAACCCAGCCCTCCACATAATCCCGATACTCCCGCTGGGCCGCCCGGGCGTCGGACACCGCCCCGGTCATGGCCCGGCCCGCCCGGCGGGTCAGCTCAAACAGCCGCCGCTCATAGAGATTTTTGGGGGCCGGGGCACACTCCGCAAAGAGGTATTTCTGGTCCAACCCGTCCAGAACAGCCTCCAGCTCCCGAAGCCGGGCCCGCTGGCGGAAAAAGTCGGACAGCTGCACCCCGCAGAAAACCAGCAGCAGGGCCAGGAGCAGGACGGCCAGCACTCCGGGCTGGGTGCCGGTGGCCCGGAGGAAAAAGGCGGCCACGGCGACGCAGATCACCTGAATCAGGAGCCGGTTCAGGCGGTCGGAGATAAATTCCCGCAGTCTCATAGCTGATACCCCATTCCCCGGCGGGTTTTGATGAAGCCTGGCAGGCCGATCTCTTCCAGCCTGGCCCGAAGCCGGGTCATGTTCACGCTGAGGGTGTTGTCGTCGATATAAATCTGACTGTCCCACAGCGCGTCGATCAGGTCGGCCCGGGAGACAATCTGGCCGGCACGGGCCATAAGGTGGGCCAGAATCTTCAGCTCGTTCCGGGTCAGCTCCGCCGACCTGCCCCCTGCCGACACCGTCCCCCGGGTGAGGTGGAGGGTGAGTCCCCCCGCCTCCAGGGTGTCGGGCTCCGCCGGGCCGCCGGCCCGGCGGAGGACAGCCCGGATTCTGGCCAGCAGCACCGGGATGTTGTAGGGCTTGGTGATGTAGTCGTCGCCCCCCAGGCTCAGGGCCCGCAGCTCGTCAGAGGCGGAGTCCCGGCTGGTGACGAAGATAATGGGGGTCCGGCTGTTTTTCCGGATGTCGGCGCACAGGGACATGCCGTCCCGGCCGGGCAGTCCCAGGTCCAGCAGAATCAGGTCGGGGGCCGCCGCCCGGACCTGGTCGGGCACATGGTCAAACCCGGTGACAGCCGCCGTCTCATAGCCCTCGTTCTCCAGGAGCAGGGCCAGCTCCTCCCGGATGGCGGGGTCGTCCTCCACAATGATGATCTTGGGCATAATGGCAAACCGCCTCCTCTTGTCTGCCCTATCTTAGCACAGCCGGGCCAATCTGTCCACCGCAGGCGGGCATAGAAGGACGAGCAAAGAGCCCCGGTTTTCACCGGGGCTCTTTGCCTGTGTGTTGTAAAAGGAGAGGGAGAAATGGGAGATACATGATGTAGCTCAGCTACAACGTCATCTTAAAAGATAAATACGGCGATTTCATGACCTCCACGTGAACTTTTTGTAAACTCCCCTCCCGGCGGAAAACGCGGCAGCTTTCAACAGGCGGCAGGCGGCCCCGGCAATCGCCGGGGCCGCCTGCCTTGTGTGTTGTAAAGGAGAGAGAAAGGAGATACATTTCATTCACTTGGCACGGTCTTATCATAGAATAGGAATAAGGCAAAATCATGACTCCGGGGTGAACTTTTTGTGAACAATCCCGGATATTCTCCCGCCCCGGCCCCAATTCAGCCGGCATCTGGATTTTATCTTGATTCAGGGGCGGCTTCATGGTAAAATGGCTCATTATCAGGCCGCCGGAGGCTCCGGCAGGCCAACGCGGGCGCGGCCGGCGCCGCTGAGCCGAGAGGTACTGCTTATGGATGCTTTTCTGCGTTTTTGTATTGGAACGGGAGACCCCCGAGCCCCGGAGACCCGGCAGCGGTGCGGCGTGCTGTCCGGGGGAATCGGCATCGCCCTGAACCTGCTGCTCTTTCTGGGCAAGCTCACTGCGGGCATGGTCACCGCCTCCATCGCCGTCACCGCCGACGCCTTTAACAACCTGTCCGACGCGGCCTCCTCCGTGGTCACCCTGGTGGGCTTCCGGCTGGCCGGCCAGAAGGCGGACGAGGAGCACCCCTTCGGCCACGGCCGGATGGAGTATCTGGCCGGGCTGGTGGTGGCCATGCTCATCCTGCTTGTGGGGGTGGAGCTGGCCCAGTCCTCCTTTGAGAAGATTCTTCACCCGGAGCCGGTGTCTCTCTCCGTCCTGTCGGCGGTCATCCTGGCGGTCTCGGTGGCGGTGAAGCTGTGGATGTTCTGGTTCAACCGGGGGCTGTCCAAACGGATTCAGTCCGCCGCCCTGTCGGCCACCGCCGCCGACTCCCTGTCCGACGCGGCCGCCACCGGCATCCTGCTGCTGGGCCTGCTGGCCGGGCATTTTCTCAGCCTCCCGCTGGACGGCTGGCTGGGTCTGGGGGTGGCGCTGTTTATTCTGCGCACCGGCTGGGCCGCCGCCAAGGACACCGCAGACCCCCTGCTGGGCCGGCCCATGAACCGGGCTCTGGCGGAGGACATCGACCGCATCGTCCTGGGCCACCCCTATATCCTGGGCATCCACGACCTGGTCTATCACGACTACGGCCCCGGCCGGGCCATGATGTCCTTTCATGCTGAGGTTCCGGCCAACGCCGACCTGCTGGAGGTCCACGACGTCATCGACCACGTGGAGCGTGAGCTGAAGGCGAAGCACCAGATTGAGACCTGCATTCACATGGACCCGGTGGTTCAGGACGGGCGGACGGAGGCCATCCGGACCCAGGTGGCCGGCATCGCCCGGGGGATCGACCCTGTCCTCACCATCCACGACTTCCGGATCACCGCGGGCCCCATCCACACCAACCTCCTCTTCGACGTGGTGGTGCCCTACGGCTTCCGCCTGTCCGACGGGGAGGTGCGCGCCGCCCTGGCCGAGGGAATCAAGGGGCTCTCCGACCGATATTTTCCGGTGATTCAGGTGGACCACTCCTATGTGGAGGAGCAGAAAGCACCGTAATTCACAAATTATTCACCCAAGTGTCTCCATTTGCGTTATAATAATAGAGGTATATCCTGCAGGGACGGACAATGTCCGACCGTGCAAGGTTTGATGAAAAGAGCGAGGTGTCCCGTCATGTCCAAAAAGGTTCTGATCGTCGAGGACGACGCCAACATAGCCGAGCTGCTCCACCTCTACCTGGAAAAAGAGGGCTTTGAGACCCAGGTTGCCAAGGATGGGGGCAAGGGGGTGGAGCTCTTTCGCTCCTTCCAGCCCGACCTGGTGCTGCTGGACATCATGCTGCCCATTATGGACGGCTGGTCTGTACTGAAAAAGATTCGCGAGGGGGACAAGACTCCCGTCATCATGCTCACTGCCAAGGGGGAGACGGAGGACAAGGTCTCCGGCCTGGAGCAGGGGGCGGACGACTACATCGTCAAGCCCTTCGAGATGAAGGAGGTGCTGGCCCGCATCCGGGCGGTGCTGCGCCGCAGCGGCGGCGAGGAGGAGACCGGGGAGAAAAAGCTGTCCTTCGACAAGCTGGTCATCAACCTGGACTCCTACGAGCTGCTGGTAGACGGCCAGCGGGTGGACACCCCTCCCAAGGAGCTGGAGCTGCTGTTCCATCTGGCCTCCTCCCCCAACCGGGTGTTCACCCGGAACCAGCTGCTGGACGAGGTGTGGGGCTTCGACTACTTCGGCGACAGCCGCACGGTGGACGTCCACATCAAGCGACTGCGGGAGAAGCTGGAGGGGGTCAGCGACCAGTGGCGGCTCAAGACCGTCTGGGGCGTGGGGTACAAATTCGAGCTGGGAACGGCGGGGTAGCATGCTCCCTTTGTAGGGCGCGACGACCCCGGCGCGCCGCCTGACCCGATACCGTTCCCTTGACGTGCGGGCCGCCGAGGTCGTCGGCCCCTACACATCGTTCATCTGAGAGGTGATCTTCCATGCGTTCTCTCTACCGCCGCCAGCTGACCATGATGGTGAGCATCATGCTGGTATCCTTCACTCTGCTGGCCGGGGCCTTCATGCTCCTGTCCTACCGCTATATCATCGGCGAGACCCGGGACTCGGTGGAGCGCAACGCGGGGTACATCTCCAGCTTCACCTCCACCTACTACCGGCGCTACCTCACCCTGGACGTCCAGGACGAGTTCTATAGCAGCTATGTGGCCACTATCGCCATGATTTCCAACTCCCACATCATCGTAGCCGACCCGGCTGGCGGCATCCTCTACGCCGCCGCCCCGGACGACGGGTATGGCTACAGCTTTGAAAACAGCGTGCTGCCCGAGGGCATTGTCTCCGAGGTGCGGAGCAGGGGCTCCTTCAACGGCATGACCAATCTGGGCGGCATCTACCCGGAGCGCCGGTATGTGTCCGCCCTGCTGGTTACCAATCAGATTGTTGGGCAGCCCATGGTCCAGGGGATGGTGCTGGTTGCGGCCGACGCCTCCAACCTCAGCGAGATGTGGTCCTCCACCGCCACCATCTTTTTCTTCTCCGCTGTGGTTGTGTTTTTGATCTCCGTCATTGCCAGCACCCTCACCTCCGCCTACCAGACCCGGCCTTTGAACGAGATGGCCGAGGCTGCCCGGAAATTCGGCCAGGGGGAGTTCGACGTGCGGGTGGAGGGCTATGAGGACCGGGGGGATGAGGTCAGCGCCCTGGCCGAGGCCTTCAACTCCATGGCAAACTCCCTGGAGAAGGTGGAGAGCCAGCGCTCGGAGTTCATCGCCAACGTCTCCCACGAGCTGAAAACCCCCATGACCACCATCGCCGGTTTTGCTGAGGGCATTCTGGACGGCACCGTCCCCCCGGAGCGGGAGCGGGAGTCCCTGGAGATCGTGGTGTCCGAGACCCGGCGCCTGAGCCGCCTGGTGCGGCGGATGCTGGACCTCAGCCGGCTCAACGCCCTGGCCGAGAGCACCGTCACCGCCCAGGAGACCTTTGACCTCACCGAGGTCATGTCCCGGGTGCTCATCAGTCTGGAGGCAAAAATCACCAGCCGTCAGCTGGATGTGGACGTTCAGATGCCCGAGGGCAAGCTGATGGTCTGGGGAGACCCGGACTCCATCACCCAGGTGTGCTACAATTTGCTGGACAACGCGGCCAAGTTCGCCGCCCCTGGCACCACTATCTCCATCCAGATTGCGAAGAAGGACGGCAAGGCTCACACCACCATCCGCAACCTGGGTGCCACCATCCCTCCGGAGGAGCTGCCCCTGCTCTTCGAACGGTTCCACAAGGCGGACTACTCCCGCTCTATGGACCGGGAGGGGGTTGGTCTGGGGCTGTATATCGTCAAGACCATTCTGGGCGGTCTGAAGGAGAATATCACCGTCACCAGCGAGGATGGGGTGACCCAGTTCCACTTCACGCTGACCCTGGCGTGACATTTGCAGGGGCGGACATTGTCCGCCCGCTTGTACCGCGCCTGTTTCTTGCGGGCGGACAATGTCCGCCCCTACGCCTATTCCAATGGGGGTGTCATAATGGACAACCAAAACGGCCTGTGGCAGGGCGGACCCTGGGAGCAGCCCTCCCCCGACTTCCCTGACCCGCCCGCCGTCCGCATTCCGGTGGCCAGTGTCTCCCGCCGCCCTGTGCTGCGGGCCCGGCGGAAACGGCGCCGATGGCCCGCCTTTGTGGGCGTCGCGTCGCTGGTTCTGGTGGTCTGCCTTTCCGTCGTCCTGCTGGATCGGTATTTTAACCAGAAGCTGTTCGTCCAGGACCGCTTCCCCTCCATCGGGGAGGAGGTCCGCCAGGACGAGGAGTACGACCGCACTCCGCCCTCCATCGCCCAGGCCGACACCGGCACGGGCGTGACCCTCTCCCTCCTGCCCAGCCAGGGTGAGAAGCTGGACTATATTCAGATCTACCAGCAGGCGGCCCCCTCCACCGTATCCATTGAGTCCGCCCTCGACCGGGGCTACAGCTCGGGCACCGGCGTGGTCCTCACCCAAGACGGCTATCTCATCACCAACGCCCACGTGGTGGCCGGAGCCCGGTCCGTGCAGGTGACCCTCTACGATAACCGGATTTTGAAGGCCAGCCTGGTAGGCTTCGACCCGGTGGAGGACTTGGCCGTTCTCAAGGTGGAGGCCGATGGCCTGATCCCCGCCCAATTCGGCGACTCCAATCTCCTGCGCATCGGCGAGCCGGTAGCCGCCCTGGGGGATTCTCTGGGCTACCGGAGCACCTTTACCGACGGCATCGTCTCCGCCCTTGACCGGGAGGTACAGGTGGACGACACCACCATGATTCTGATCCAGACCAGCGCCGCCATCAACTTTGGCAACTCCGGCGGCCCGCTGATGAACCAGTACGGCCAGGTGGTGGGCATCAACACGGTGAAGATCGTCTCAGACGACGGCTCCGCTGAGGGCTTAGGCTTCGCCATCCCCTCCCGGCGGGTGAAGTACGTGGCCGACCACCTGATCGCCGGTGAGGAGATCAAGGCTGGCGTATTCGGCTTCATGGTCTACACCAAGCCCGTGCCTGAGGGCGGCGTGCAGCTTCAAAGCGTGGAGAAATCCAGCGACGCCTGGACCAAGGGCCTGCGTGCGGGAGATATCATCATCGCCGCCAACGGCCAGCCCGTCACCGGCCTCCAGGACCTGACCCGGCTGAAGCTGGGCCTGGGCGCCGGGGACGCCGTCACCCTCACCTGTCTGCGGGACGGGGAGGAGTTTACGGTGGATGTGGAGCTGATTGAGGCGTGAGCGTTTTTCTTTTCTTTCTTTTAAAAAAGAAAGAAAAGAAGCAAAAGAAAGAAAACTTTGGTGCAAAACTGCGTTTTGCTCCCTGGGAAAGAAGAAGTGGTATGATTAACACGACGCTCTGTTATATTCAGCGGGGGAACGACTACCTGATGCTCCACCGGGTGAAGAAGGAGAACGATCTGAACAAGGACAAGTGGATTGGCGTCGGCGGGAAATTTTTGGACAAGGAGAGCCCTGAGGACTGCCTGCTCCGGGAGGTTTTCGAGGAGACCGGGCTAAAGCTCACCAGCTGGCGCTATCGGGGGATTGTCACCTTCGTCTCCGACCGCTGGCCCACCGAGTATATGCACCTGTTCACCGCAGACGGCTTCACCGGCGAGCTGCGGGAGTGCGACGAGGGGGTGCTGGAGTGGCTGCCCCAGGAGCGTCTGCTGGAGCTTCCCCACTGGGAGGGGGACGCCATCTTTTTGGACCTGATCCGGCAGGACGCGCCCTTCTTCTCCCTGAAGGTGCGGTACGAGGGGGACCGGCTGGCCGAGGCCGTCCTCAACGGAACGGCCATGAAGGGTTAAAAAATCCCGCGGTCCTTCGACCGCGGGATTTTTTGTGCTCAATGGTATTTCTCTGCCTTGGCCAGGTTCAGGTCCTCCAGGGTGAGGGGCCTGGTGTAGGGGTTGACCAAGCGGTTGACCAGGTCCAGCGTCCCCTCCGGGTCCAGCTCATAGCAGTAGTTATAGCCCCGGTAGACGCCGTCTCCCCGTCCAGGCAGGGTGGCCGTCTCCACAGCGGTAGAGGGGTCCAGATTGATGCCCTCCTTGGCGAAGTAGAGCATGTCGTTCAGGGTGAGATTGGTATCCACGCTCTCATTAAAGATTTCCACAAAGCCGTTGACCCGGGTAATGCTGTTCCAGGACAGCACCTTCTTGGCCAGGGCCACCAGCACCAGCTGCTGGGTCTCGGTGCGGCCCACGTCGGAGTAGCCGCTGCCGTCGTTGTTTTTCCGGAACCGGACCACCTCCATGGCCTGCTTGCCGTTCAGGTGGGCCGGTCCCTTTTTATAGTGGATATGCAGGTCCTGATAGGGGTCGTCGTAGTCCATATTACAGGGGATATTGATGTCAACCCCCTCCAGATAATCTACCAGCGAGATAAAGCCCTTGAGATTCACCTTGATGTAGTAGTGGATGGGGATGCCCAGCATGTCAGACACGTCGGCCATCCGCTGCTCCAGCCCCCCCTTGCCATAGACCAGCCGGGGGTTGCCGCTCTTCCGGGCCACCAGAGTATCCCGGGGGATGGAGATCACCCCCACGGTCTGGTTTTTGATGTCATAGCTCATGACCATCATGGTGTCGCTCAGGCTCCCGCCCTTGTCTGTGGCGGCCAGGAAGATGTTATACACCAGCTCCCGCTGCTCCAGGCTGGGGGCGGCAGGAGGCGCCGCGCTGGCGCTGCCGCCGCTCACGTCCTGCCCCTTGGAGGGGGTATTGGTCTGCGGAGGAGGCGTCAGGTCCTCCTGTCCGGGGGCCCGGATCAGCACCTTGCTGCCCACATATATCGCCACAATGATGATGGACAGCACCACCAGCACCTTGTAAAAGCTCATCAGGGCCGACACTGCCCAGTCCCCGCCGCTCTTCTTCCGTCTGGGCGGCTCGCCGCCCCAGTCGTCCCAATCGCTGTCCCGCTCCCGGACGGACGCGCTCCGTCTGGGAGGCTCCTCCCGATGTCCGGAGCGCCGCTGAGCGGGGGCCTCCCGCCGGCCCGGGGAACGGCGGGACATATTCAGATATTTCTCTTCCAAAGGGGTCCCTCCCCGATTTTATTCCTCTCAAGTATACTCACTTCGACCCCCTTCGGCAAGAGAAAAATCCGCAATTCATAAAAAGTTAAGAATTATGTCAATCGGGAAGGTTCCGGTCCAGGATGCCCTGAATCTGCTCCACCTGCTCCTGGGTCAGCTCCGCCTGGCTGTCCCCACAGCGGGCGTAGCTCTCGGACAGGTTGACGCCGTAGGGCTCCTCGCTGAACTCCGTCTCCACCAAATACTCGGGCAGGCACCGGCAGATCCCCTCGCTGTAGTCCAGATGGATCAGCAGGTCGGTGAGGGCAACGGAGTCGCCGCCCCAGAAGGAGGCCGCCTTAGGGTCGTCCACCAGCCGGCCGTTCTCGGTCACCTCGGTGATGGTGTTGCCGCAGTAGATCATCGGCTCGTGGGGAAGGATGTTGTCACCCTCCGCCGGCTGGTGGCTGTGGTCGGGCTCCTCAGGCTGGGAGACGTCCGCCTTGGGAAGGGGCTCCGGGACGCTCCCCGGCTCCGAAGCGCCGCCGACGGCCTGAGCCCCGCAGGACACCAGAGCCAGAGCCAAAATCAGGGCCAATACAGCCGCAAGATACCGTTTCATGTGATAATTCCTCCTCATATTACATTTTGTAGATAGAGTCCCTCCAAAACAGACTGCTGGACAAACCGGGACACCATCTCCTCCACCTCACCGCCCTGGCCTTCAAGGCCATAGAGGGTAAACCGGCATCCCACACCGTTGGCGATGAACTCCACCTCGCGGCTCTCAGGCATCCACACCTCCCGGTCGGGGCCCTCGCCGTGGATACCGGAGCGGCGGGCAGTCACCTCCACCCCCCAGACCTCGGTCACAGCGTGGGGCTCAGTGATCACACAGGTGAGGGGGATGGCGTCCGGGGCCAGCTCCAGCTCGAAAAAGAAATCATCCTGCTTTCCAGCAAGAAACATCTGCCACACCTTGCCGTCTCCGTCGAAAATGATCCTCCCGGTAAACTCAAATCCGCCCCAGCCCAACTGTTCCAAGGCTTCCGCTCCACCCGCCAGGGCAATCACATCATCCCGGGTCAGTTCCCGGCTGGTGGAGTCCTCCGGAGCGGCATAGTCCATGGAGATCTTTGCTGACTCTCTGCTCTCTTCCGCGCTGAGGCCGTAGTTAATTCTGGGGAGCCCATCGGATTTGTAGTCAGAGTCCAGCGCGGGCAGGCCATCAAGCGCAGCGGAGGAACCTGGGGCCAGGTCCTCCGGCCCCACCACATCCTTCTCCCCCGGTTTGGGCTCATAGCCGGGGGCAAACTGGGCGGCGCTTTTCAGGTCGTTCGCCGGGGCCCGCCCGGGGGCCAGCCGCCACACCCCCACCCCGATGATGAGGGCGGCGCAGGCGGCCAGAGCGCCGTACCTGGCCCAGACAGGGCTCCGCCGCCGCCCGGTAGGCCCAAGATTCAGCAGTCTCTCGTGAGTCTCAGTAGAAATTTCCTGCCGTTTCATATACGAACTGTAATTATTCATCAGCATTCTCCTTATTGTCGCAAATTCTGTAGGGCGGGACGACCTCGGCCCGCCGCCTGTAGGGGCGGATATCATCCGCCCGCGTCATCCTCCATCTACAGGACGGGATGACCCCGGCTCGCCGCCCTACATGATCGGCCTAAAACGGCGCGCCGGGTCGTCGCGCCCTACAGATCCATCAATTTCTTCAGCCGCTCCCGGGCCCGGAACAGCCGAGAGCGCACTGTCCCCGGCTGACAGCCCAGCATTTTGGCGATCTCCGCTGTGGAGTAGCCCTCGTAGTAGTGCAGGTGAATGACCGCCCGGTCCTCCGGCGGGAGGGAAAACAGCTCCTCCAGCTCCTCCTGTTCCTCCGGGCCGGGAGCGGGCAGAGTGTCCGGGAGGGGGCCCACCCGCCGCCAGGCCAGCCGCAGCCGGCTCTTGCAGCCGTTGACCAGCACCCGCATCAGCCAGGCGGAGGGGTGCTCCAGATTTTCCGGAGCCCTTTCCAGATACCGGACAAATGCGTCCTGGACGGCGTCCTCCGCCTCCTGGGGGTGGCCCAAAATGGCCAGGGCCGCCCGGTACAGGCGGTTTTCGTTTTCAGTGACAAGGCTTTCCCAATCCACCGGCCGGTTGGATCTCTGGGACATGAGGCCACCTCCTTTCAATGATATAGACGTTTGAGGAGAACAAAATGTTGCAGGAAAAAGAAAAAGCCTCCCTTTTACAAGGGAGGGGAACCGCCGCCGAAGGCGGTGGTGGAGGGTTTTCTCCTTTAGCGTCGTTGAAGAAAACCCCCACCCGGTTTCGCCGGGAGCCCCCTTTGCGAAGGGGGCCGCCGGTGTTAGAAAATCATTTCCCTGGAAATCTCCCCCAGAGAGTGGACACCGCACATGGCCATGGTATCGGCCAGCTCGGTTCTGATTTTATCGGTCAGGACCTTCACGCCCTCGGCTCCGCCGCCGTAGACGGCGGTGACATAGGGCCGGGCCAGGATGCAGGCGTCTGCCCCCAGGGCCAGGGCCTTGCACACGTCCACGCCGGAGCGGATACCTCCGTCCACCAGGATGGTCATCTGCCCCTTGACAGCCTCGGCGATGGCGGGGAGGACCTCGGCGGTGGCGGGGACGCCGTCCTGGACCCGGCCGCCGTGGTTGGAGACAACAATTCCGGCGGCCCCGGCCTCCAAAGCCTTCCGGGCTCCTTTGACGGTCATGATCCCCTTGATGATAAAGGGCACCCTGGCGTACTCGATGATTTCCCGCAGCTCATCCACCGTCTTGGACCCGGCGGGGGGCTGGAGGCCCTTCAGGAAGGGCAGGCCGGCGGCGTCGATGTCCATGGCGAACATCTGGGCTCCGGACTCCTTGGCGGCGTCCAGCTTGGCGAAGAGGGTATCCCGGTCCCAGGGCTTCACCGTGGGGATGCCCTTGCCCCCGTTGGCGCCGATGGCCCTGGCGGCGGCGGCAAAGACGTCGGGGTTGGTGCCGTCGCCGGTGAAGGCGGCGATGCCGGCCTGGACGCAGGCGGGCACCAGAATGTCGTTGTACTCCAGGTCGGTAAACTTGTCGCCGTAGTGCAGCTTCACCGCCCCCACCGGGCCGGCAAAGACGGGCAGCTCATAGGTCTGGCCGAATATTGTAAACCGGGTGTCCACCGGGCCGTTGGCACAGATGGTGTCCATGTTCAGACAAATATCCTGCCAGGCGTCGTAGTTGCGCGCGGCCACCGTACCTGAGCCCTTGGCCCCCGGGCCGGGCATGGTATTTTTACAGGCCCGCCCGTTGCACACCGGGCAGGCCTTGCAGAACGGCCCGCTGCACGTCCGGGCAGCTTCCAAAACTTCCTGATATGTCATAGATGACTCCTCCTTATTTCTCTTTTCCAATCATACCGTCTTCCCGCCCCTCCGTCAAGAAAAAGGGGTATTTCACCGATAAAGAAAATCCAGCTTCTCCAGCGCCTCCCGCACCCGGCCGGCAGCACCCTGGTCGGGGCAGAGCACCGTGTGCAGGTGGACCCCCTCGGTGAGCTGAGACAGGGGGGCGGCGGCCTCCTGGCGGCAGCGGGCCACGAACTGCTCCACCTCATATCGGCTGGACAGCCGCAGCGGGCCGGTGAGCTGGCCATAGATCGGGTGCTCCACAATGACGTCCAGCACAGTACACCCCTGGTCCACCATCGCGTTGAGCTCCTCGCTCATCTGGTCCGCCCGGTGGCGGCAGGCGAAGGTGCATATCATCCCGGCGGGCGGATGGGGCAGAAGGTAACCCCGGGGGGTGGCGGTGATGTCCAGCCCTCCCGCCCGGAGAAGGGCCACATCGCCCACAATGATCTGCCGGCTCACCGACAGCTCCCTGGCCAGGGCGGCTGCGCTCAGCGGGCCGCTGCTGTCCGCCAGCCGGCGGGCGATGGCCTGTCTGCGCTGCTGGGCATCCATAGCGATTCCTCCCTTCTGTCTCCGCTCAGTATATCACAATAAAATTTCCCCGGCAAGATTGACTTTCCCCCAAGACCGTCTTAAAATAAGGAGTATCGGCTGGAGCAATCCCTCCAGATCAAGAACAGAAAAGGAGACTTTCATCTATGGGTAAATGGAAACGCATGCTTGCGGCGGCAGCTGCCGCCGCCCTTCTGGCGGCTCTGGCCGGCTGCCAGAGCACGACAAAGGACGCCACCGTCTATGTAAAGGGCGAGCTGGACGCCACCTACCTGGGCACCTTCGACCAGGCCTACATCGACGTGGTCCACGACATGACCGAGGCCGACGCCAAGAAGCAGTATGAGAACAACGTAGAGTGGGAGGCCGAGATCCTGGTGGAAAGCTGGCTGCCCGTCGATATGCCCACCGACGCGGTCTACGACCGGGCGGAGGAGGTCGTCGCCAAGATTTACTCCCACGCCAAATACACCGTGGCCGACGCGGAGAAGCTGAAAAGCGGCGATCTGGCCGTGGAGGTCACCGTCTCCCCTATCGAGGTCATCCCCTTGCTCACCGAGGACTTTATGGAACAGAGCTGGTATGACCTTCTGGAGGCCAACGGCGTCACAACCCAGGAGCAGCTGGACGCCCTCTCCGACGAGGAGTATCAGGCCCTGGACGAGAAGTACGCCCTGGCCCTGCTGGATGAGCTGGAGGACCTCATCGACGACCTGACCTATGGCGAGGACCAGGTCATCATGCTCCAGCTGAAGAAGGACAGCGACGGCTACTACTCCCTGGTGGAAACTGGCTGGCAGAAGCTGGATGAGGTCATGATCGACTACTCCGGCACCTACGCCAAATAAAACCCGGCCGCCTCCCCTCCCGGGGAGGCGGTTTTTTGCCTCTTTCTCTTGACTTTCTCCCTCCATGTCTATAGAATAGTTATTTAAGATGCTTCCAATCCATTTTATAACAAAGGACTGAGACGATATGGCCATTGAAAACAAAAAGCAGGTGGAACAGATCACCGATATGGAGGTAGATTTCGCCCAGTGGTATACCGACGTGTGCACCAAGGCTGAGCTTATTGACTACTCCTCCATCAAAGGCATGTTTATCTACCGCCCCTACGGCTACGCCATCTGGGAAAACATCCAGAAGGAGCTGGACCGGAGGTTCAAGGAGACGGGACACGAGAACGTGTATCTGCCCGTTCTCATCCCCGAGAGCCTGCTCCAGAAGGAGAAGGACCATGTGGAGGGCTTCGCCCCCGAGTGCGCCTGGGTGACCATGGGAGGCAGCGAGAAGCTGGAGGAGCGGTACTGCATCCGCCCTACCTCCGAGACCCTGTTCTGCGAGCACTATAAAAACATCATCCACTCCCACCGGGACCTGCCCAAGCTGTATAACCAGTGGAACGCCGTGCTGCGCTGGGAAAAGACCTCCCGTCCCTTCCTGCGCCATCGAGAGTTTCTGTGGCAGGAGGGCCACACCATGCACCTGGACGAGGAGGACGCCCGCCGGGAAACCGAGCAGATGCTGAACATCTACGCCGACTTCCTGGAGAACGTGCTGGCTATGCCGGTGGTCAAGGGCCGGAAGACAGACAAGGAGAAGTTCAACGGCGCTGAGGAGACCTACACGGTGGAGTGCATGATGCATGACCGGAAGGCCCTCCAGTCGGGCACCAGTCACTATTTCGGCGACGGCTTTGCCAAAGCCTTTGACATCACCTACACCGGCAAGGACAACCAGCTCCACCACCCCCACCAGACCTCCTGGGGACTGTCCACCCGGGTGATCGGCGGCATCATCATGACCCATGGCGACAACAACGGCCTGGTCCTGCCCCCCCGCATCGCCCCCATCCAGGCCATGGTCATCCCTGTGGCACAGCACAAGGAGGGCGTCCTGGAGGCCGCCTCCGCCCTGCTGGAGCGGCTGAAGAAGGCGGGCATCCGGGCGCGGATGGACGACTCCGACCAGTCCATGGGCTGGAAGGCCGCCCAGTATGAGATGAAGGGGGTGCCCCTGCGGGTAGAGATCGGGCCCAAGGACATGGAGAGGAACCAGTGCTGCATCTGCCGCCGGGACACCGGGGAGAAGACCTTCGTCCCTCTGGACCAGCTGGAGGAGGACGTGAAGTGGCTGCTGGACGAGATCCACAAGAGCCTCTACGCCCGGGCCAGGAGGAATCTGGAGGATCACACCAAGGTCTGCCTCACCCTGGAGGAGGTCAGGGAGTTTATCCAGGCCGAGGGCGGCTTCGCCAAAACCATGTGGTGCGGCGAGCTGGACTGCGAGCTGAAAATGAAGGAGCAGGCCGGGGTCACCTCCCGCTGCATGCCCCTGGAGCAGGAGCACGTGGCCGATACCTGCGTGTGCTGCGGAAAGCCCGCCAAGCACTCCATCCTCTGGGGTGTGGCCTACTAAAAGGCAATGACAAACCGGCTCCCATCAGGGAGCCGGTTTTCTGTTATATCACGCGCTCGAAAATATCTGCCACCTGGATGGTCAGATCGTCAAACAGGCTGCATTTGAACTCGGTAGGGATAGCGTCCCGCTCCTCCTGGGTCATCTTGTTCAGAATGGCCTCCAGCTCCAGGCCATAGCCGTCGCAGAGGACCAGCTGCCCATTCTCCTGAACATACCGCTCAACCGTCCGGTCACCGGGGCTGACGATCCAGTATTCCCGGACCCCGCACCGGGCGTAGACCTCCTTTTTGTGCCCCCGGTCATACTTCACTGTACTGGGGGACAGCACCTCCACCACCAGGTCGGGCGCGCCGTGGACTCCGTCCGCCTTAATCTTATCCGGATCACAGACTACCATCACATCCGGGACAAAGCGGTCCTTCTCTGTCAAATAAAGGTCCACCCCGTCCGCGAAGGGGGTGCAGCGCTTTCCTTTCAGGTAGTCAGCAAAAATGCGGGCAATATTAAATGCTACATGGCTGTGATTGACCGACGGCCTCGGGGACATGGCAACAAATTTCCCGCCGATCATCTCGTCCCAAAGGTCCTCCTGATATGCCAGATTGCTGTTCATGGTGACACTCCCTTTCCTCTGATTTTCCGCTGCTTCTGCTCTTATTATACAGGACGGGGCAGAAAACCGCAAGGAGATTTTGGCGCTTACAGGGTGGTCTGGGCCTTGGTCAGCTCCTGGGCGATGTTGAGGACGTGGTCACCAAGACGCTCGAAGTCGGTGAGCAGCTCGGAAAAGAGGATGCAGGCCTCCTCAGAGCAGCTTCCGCCCCGCATCCGGGCCAGCTGCTCCCGGCGGAAGCCGTCGGTCATGTCGTCAATCCTCTGCTCCAGCTTGGCCACCTGGGCCAGCCACGGAGGGGTGCCCGCCTCCCCGGAAAACAGAGCGGACACCGCCCGCAGGGAGATATCCCGCATCTCCCCGATCTCCTCCCGGGCCCTGTCGGAAAAGACAATCTCATGCTCCGCCAACATCCGGGTATATCCGGCCAGGTTGTCAGCGTGGTCGCCGATACGCTCGATGTTGCCCGAGATGGTGAAGAAGCTGCTCACCACCTTGGACCCCCGCTCGTTGGTCTCGATGGCGATCAGGCGGGAGACATACCGGGAGATCTCCCGGTTCAAAAAGTCGATATACTCCTCCCGCTTCTCCACCCGGTCCAGAGGGGCGGTGTCCCGGGCCAGCACGGCCTGAAAGCTGGTATCCACATTCTGCCGGGCCATCTCCAGCATCCGGCGCAGCTCGCTGCGCAGCTGGTCCTCCACAATGGCGGACACGCCCAGGCCGCCGTCCTTGCCGCCGCCCACCAGGGGGGTGAGATAGGCCAGGCGCATGGTCTCGCCGCCCTCCTGGGCGGTATCCCGGTCGGGCAGAAGGAGGTTTGCCAGCCGGGCCAGCTGATTGCCGAAGGGGAGAAGCAGCAGGGTGGTCACCAGGTTAAAGACCACATGCATCACGGCAATCTCCCCCTTGGGGCTGGCTACCGCCCCCTCAATCATCGAGGTGATGGGGAGCACCAGCACAGCGGCGGTAAAGATGGCCGTGCCGATGACGTTAAACAGCAGGTGGATGCAGGTGGCCCGCTTGGCGCTCCGGCTGGTGCCCAGGGCCGCGATAACGGCGGTGATGCAGGTGCCGATGTTCTGACCAA
Organism: Colidextribacter sp. OB.20; assembly: GCF_009911595.1. Classification (GTDB taxonomy): domain Bacteria; phylum Bacillota; class Clostridia; order Oscillospirales; family Oscillospiraceae; genus Lawsonibacter. The sequence goes on along the minus strand of NZ_QWKG01000015.1, from coordinate 30,545 downwards.
ACAGGACAAAGACCGCCCCGGAGAAGGGGATGGCTCCCGCGGCGGCCAGGCTCTGGAGAATGCCCACCGAGGCGGAGGAGGACTGAATCAGTGCGGTGAACATCGCGCCGAAGAGGATGCCCAGCAGGGGGTTGGACAGGGTGGACATCAGGTGCAGGAAGGCAGGCAGCTCCCGCAGGGGGGCCATGGCGGCGCTCATGGTGTCCATTCCGATGAACAGGATGCCCAGTCCGGCCAAAATCTGGCCGATGTGCTGTAATTTGATCTTTTTTACAAAGACCATCAAGAACACGCCGGCAAAGGCGATGACCGGAGCCAGCGCCCCCACGTCCAGGGCAATGAGAAGGCCGGTTACCGTGGTGCCCACGTTGGCCCCCATGATAATCCACACCGCCTGATTCAGTGTCATCATGCCGGCGTTGACAAAGCCTACCACCATCACCGTGGTGGCCGAGGAGGACTGGACAGCGGCGGTAATCAAGGCGCCGGTGAGCACCCCCAGAAAGCGGTTGGCAGTGAGCCGCTCCATAATGCTCTTCATCTGGCCGCCGGCGGCGGCCTCCAGGCCGGAGCTCATCATCTGCATCCCGTGCAGGAACAGCGCCAGGCCGCCAAAGACGCCCAGCATTTCTAAAATTTTCATACTCGTCTATTTCTCCTTTTTTATACTTTTCCCGAAATCTTCCCATTTTACTTTTACCATATCTATCCGCCTGTGTCAATCGGCACTTGGCTTTTTTTGCGCTTTCCAAATAGAAGGGAGACCGGCCCCTGGATGGGGCCGGTCTCTCCATGGCCTATTTATGACAGCCGCCGCAATGGCCGCAATCACCGTTACAGTGTCCGCCCGTCTTGTGGCTTCTCCACATCGAGCGGACCGCCAGCCCCGAGATAGCAATCAGGACCAGCACAACTACAATTTCTCCAAACGTCATATGCTCCTCCTCGTCTCACAGCGGTCAGGCCGCGGGTCTGCCTCTCTCCCTGATCTCCGGCCTACAGATTGGGCACAAAGCCCAACACCGCGCCCACACCGGAGACAATACCCTCGTGGCATGTTACCTCCCCCTTCCGCTTTGTTAGTTAGTTTTTACTAACCATCTTCTATTGCTCAGTTTAATATAGCTAACCATTTTTGTCAACCCCTATTTTAACTATCTTGATTTTTTGTTCAGGCTGTGATACTCTATGGAATTAAGGGAAGTGTATTTGATGAACATTTACGAATCAGCGGAAGATTACCTGGAGGCGATTCTGATTTTGCGGGAGCGCCAGGGGGCGGTACGCTCCATCGACGTGGTGCGTCAGTTGGAGCTGACCAAGCCCAGCGTCAGCGTAGCCATGAAGCGCTTTCGGGAGAACGGCTACATTGAGATGGACGCCGACGGCTTTATCACCCTCCTGCCCCCTGGGGAGGAGATCGCCCAGCGCATCTACAACCGCCACAAGCTGCTGACCAAATTTCTGGTGGCGCTGGGGGTCAGCGAGGAGACCGCTGCCGCCGACGCCTGCAAAATGGAGCACGACCTGAGCGACGAGACCTTTGAGAAGATCAAGGCCCACGCTCAGAGGCATGAAGGTCAGGCCATGGCATATAGTCAACACACTTGAAAATCGGTAAAGTTCGGCGGCCAAAATGGCACAGGGCGGCGTTGTCGTCTTTGGCGGGCGTCAGCCAGCCTGCATCCTCCGCCTTGCCCCGCGCCATTTTTCCTCCCCTCCTTTTTACCTCTTCTCAAGTGCGTCGACTATAAAATCCCGCCCGGCCCGCCTTACGCCCTATAACAAAGAAAAACCCGCCTCTCGGCGGGTTTTTTGCGATTTATCACACCAGCTGGATGATCGCCATCTCAGCGGCGTCGCCCCGGCGGGGGCCGATGCGGACCACACGGGTGTAGCCGCCGTTGCGGTCGGCGTACTTGGGCCCGATCTCCTTGAACAGCTTGTTGGCCACATCCTCCTTGGTGATGTAGGACAGGGCCTGACGGTAGGAGGCCAGGGTGTTGGTCTTGGCCAAGGTAATCATCTTCTCGGCCACGGGAGCCACTTCCTTGGCGCGGGTGACGGTGGTCTTGATCTGGCCGTTCTCCAGCAGATAGGTGACCATGGCGCGGAGCATAGCCCGGCGCTGGTCACTGGTACGGCCCAGCTTGCGGTTCTTCTGAGACATGGTAAACACTCCTTCGACCTCGCGTGGCGAGATCCGTTTAAATTCGTTCATTCGGACCGGGAGACGGTCCAGGACACCAAAACAGGACAGATTTTTATCTGTATCCGGCAAGGAACGTTACTTACTGCCGGATTGCCCCAGGTAGGGGGCGGCCTCTGCGCCGCCCCGTTCTATTTTACCGGAGGGGCGGCACGGAGACCGCCCCCTACTATCAGTTATTCTCCTCGCTGGCCAGGGACAGGCCCATCATGGACAGCTTGTTGATGACCTCCTCCAGGGACTTGCGGCCCAGGTTCCGGACCTTCATCATCTCCTCCTCTGTCTTGGAGATCAGGTCCTCCACCGTGTTGATGTTGGCCCGCTTCAGGCAGTTATAGGAGCGGACGGACAGGTCCATGTCGTCGATGGTCATCTCCATGACCTTGTCCCGCTGGGTCTCGGCCTTCTCCACCACGGTGGAGCGGCTGCCCATGGTCTCCGACAGGTCGGTGAACAGGGTGAAGTGGTCACACAGGATGCGGGCTCCCAGGGAGACGGCGTCCCGGGCGTCGATGGTGCCGTTGGTCCACACCTCCAGGGTCAGCTTGTCATAGTCGGTGGCGTCGCCCACGCGGGTGTTCTCCACTGTGTAGTTGACCTTGCGCACAGGGGTATAGATGGAGTCCACAGGAATGACCCCGATGATGGACTGGGCGGGCTTGTTCTTGTCCGCGGGGACGTAGCCCCGGCCGTGGGACATAGTCAGCTCCATGGACAGGCTGGCCTCGGGCCCCAGGGTCGCGATGTGCAGCTCGGGGTTGAGGACCTCCACATCGGCGTCCGCCTTGATGTCGCCGGCGGTAACCTCGCACTCCCCGGCGGCCTCAATATGGACGGTCTTGGTGCCCTCGCTGTACAGCTTGGCGATGATGCTCTTCACGTTGAGGACGATCTCGGTGACGTCCTCCTTGACGCCGGGGATGGTAGTGAACTCGTGCTGGACTCCGGAGATCTTGATGGAGGTCACCGCAGTGCCGGGCAGGGAGGACAGCAGAATCCGCCGCAGGGAGTTGCCCAAGGTGGTGCCATAACCCCGCTCCAGCGGTTCCACCACGTACTTGCCGTAGGAGGCGTCGCTGGGATTTTCCACACATTCGATGCGGGGCTTTTCAATTTCTATCATATGCTGGGATACCCTCCTTTTCTCGGCGGCGCGCTCGCGCCGCTTCATTCAGCTCACCAATATCTGAGGGTTGTCTAAGTCTGTGTTGGAATCTTTTGGATATCTGTCTGTAGGGCGGGACGACTCGGCCCGCCGTCCTCCTCGGATTCATAGGACCCCTAAAGCGGCGCGCCGGGGTCGTCGCGCCCTACGCACTCTGTAGGGGCGGACATGCCCGCCCATATCCGTATGGCGGCAAGACCGCCAACGGCTGCGCGGTGTGCGCCCCTACAGGCAATACCCAAAACCAGAAATTACTTAGAATACAGCTCGACGATGAGGTGCTCTTCCACGGGGAAGTCAATGTCATCCCGGGTAGGCATGGCAGTGACGGTGCCCTGGAGGGTATTCTTGTTGCGGTCCAGCCACTTGGGCACGTTGACCACAGGGGCGTCCTCGCCGGTCAGGCGCTTAAACTTGACGGAGGAGCGGCTCTTCTCCCGGACCTCGATCACGTCGCCCACCTTGACCAGGAAGGAGGGGATATCCACCCGCTGGCCGTTGACCGTGAAGTGACCGTGGGTGGTGAGCTGACGGGCCTCACGGCGGGTCATGGCGAAGCCCAGGCGATACACCACGTTGTCCAGCCGGCGCTCGATGAGGGTGAGCAGGTTCTCGCCTGTCTTGCCCTGCATCCGGGAGGCCTTCTCATAGTACATATGGAACTGCTTCTCCATGATGCCATAGACAAACTTGACCTTCTGCTTCTCGGTCAGCTGCATGGCGTACTCAGACTGCTTCTTGCGCATCTGGCCCTTGGGGTTGCGGTTGGTCGTCTTCTTGGCATAGCCCATGGCGGCGGGGGACAGGTTCAGCGTCTTGCACCGCTTGGCGATGGGCTGCATATTTCTAGCCATCTGTCAAAACCTCCTTCAATCAGACACGGCGGCGCTTCGGGGGCCGGCAGCCGTTGTGGGGAACGGGGGTCACGTCCTTGATGAGGGTGACCTCCAGGCCCACGGCCTGCAGCGCCCGGATGGCGGCCTCACGGCCCTGGCCGGGGCCCTTCACGTAGACCTCCACGGTCTTCAGGCCATACTCCATCGCGGCCTTGGCAGCCGTCTCAGCGGCGCTCTGGGCGGCGTAGGGAGTGGACTTACGGGAGCCGCGGAAGCCCAGGCCGCCGGAGGAGGCCCAGGACAGGGCGTTGCCCTGCGCGTCGGTCACGGTGACCATTGTGTTGTTAAAGGAGGAGCGGATATGCACCTGGCCCCTCTCTACGTTTTTGCGTTCGCGGCGCTTGCGCACCACTTTTTTACCTTTGTTCGCAGCCATGTGTATCCCTCCTTACTTCTTCTTATTGGCGACGGTACGCTTGGGACCCTTGCGGGTGCGGGCGTTGGTCTTGGACCGCTGGCCCCGGACGGGCAGCCCCTTGCGGTGGCGGATGCCCCGATAGCAGCCAATCTCGGTGAGCCGCTTGATGTCCATCGCCACGTTGCGGCGCAGGTCGCCCTCCACGGTGTAGTCGTGGATGACCTCCCGCAGCTTGGCCTCGTCCTCCTCGGTGAGGTCCTTCACGCGGGTGTCGGGGTTTACCCCGGCCTTGGCCAGGATCTTGTTGGCGCTGGTGCGCCCAATGCCGTAGATATAAGTGAGGCCGATCTCGATTCTCTTCTCTCTCGGCAGGTCAATACCGGCAATACGAGCCATTTTTTACAGCACCTCCAATTAACCTTGTCTCTGCTTATGCTTGGGGTTTTCGCAAATTACCATGACTTTGCCCTTGCGCTTGATGACTTTGCACTTCTCGCACATGGGCTTCACGGACGGTCTGACTTTCATTGTTAAAACCTCCTGAATGCCTAACGGCCCCGGTGGACTGGAGGCAAGGCTCCCGGCCCATCCGGTCGTTGATACGTTCTGTAGGGGCGCACATTGTGCGCCCGTTTTGATAGGGCTCCCCTTTACGCGCGGACGCACAATGTGCGCCTCTACACGCCAGGGTGTTTACTTCGACCGCCAGGTGATACGGCCCCGGGTGAGGTCGTAGGGTGACATCTGGATGGTCACCTTGTCACCGGGCAGAATGCGGATAAAATTCATCCGCAGCTTTCCGGAAATATGTGCCAGGATGATATGGCCATTTCCGATGTCCACATGGAACGTGGTATTGGGCAGGGCCTCGGTGACGACGCCCTCCAATTCGATCATATCGTCTTTAGCCAAGCGAATATCCCTCCTTGAAGGCGGCCAGCGCCCGTCTCAATGCCCGGTCGGAGACCGGCTCTCCCTGTTGCAGGCTGTGGATCACGGGATGGTCATACATGCGCGACTGGTCGTCAGTCAAACACGAGACATGGCCCAGCTTTTTCCGCTTGGGATGGGACACCCTCCGGCGCTTCCCATCAGCCAGCAGCAGTCTGTGCCCCTCCTGATCCACGCCCACCACGCAGAAGATACCGTCCTTATCCCGTCCGGCGTCGGCCCGGACGATCCAGCCTGTGTAATCAAACATAGGTTCCGTCCTCCGTGACGGTGAGAATCTCAGGGCCGTCCTCCGTGATGAGGATGGTATTCTCATAGTGGGCGGTAAGGGAGCCGTCCTGGGACACTGTGGTCCACTTGTCGGGCAGCACCTGCACATGCCAGTCTCCGGCGCACACCATAGGCTCTACGGCGATGGTCATCCCCGGCTGGAGCCGGGGGCCGTGGCCTGCGGGGCCGAAGTTGCGCACCTCGGGGGGCTCGTGCATTCTGGTGCCCACGCCGTGGCCCACAAAGTCCCGCACCACAGAGTAGCCGAAGGACTCCACATACTCCTGCACTGCGTGGCCGATGTCCGACACCCGACCACCTCCGCGGGCATACCGGATGCCCTCCCAGAAGCTCTGCTGGGTGACTTCGACTAAGTGCTTCGCCTCCGGACTGACCTCTCCGCACAGATAGGTGGCGGCGCAGTCGCCGTGAAAGCCGCCGATAAAGGCGCCCACATCGACGCTGACGATGTCGCCCTCCTTCAGCTTCCGGGGACCGGGGATGCCGTGGATCACCACCTCGTTGACCGAGATACAGGCGGAGGCGGGATAGCCTCCGTAGCCCAGGAAGGAGGGCTTTGCCCCGTGACTCTCGATAAAGCGGCGGACCGCCCGGTCAATCTCGTGGGTGGTAACGCCCGGGCGAACCATGGAGCCGGCCAGGGCCCGGGCCTGGGCGGTCAGCCGCCCGGCCCGGCGCATGGCCTCGATCTCCCGGGGAGATTTGAGCGAAATCATTTCCAGCGCCATCAGAGCCCCAGCGCCTCCATAATCACCCTGCTGGTTCCCTCGATGGTGTTTTGATTGGCTACGGGGGCCAGGATGCCCTTGGCCTCGTAGAAGCCCTTCAGAGGTTCGGTCTCGGCGTGATAGACCTCCAGGCGCTTCCGGACGGTCTCGGCCTGGTCGTCAGCCCGCTGGACCAGCTGTCCGCCGCAGACGTCGCACACGCCCTCCGCCTTGGGGGGCCTGGCCTTCACATGGAAGGGGGCGCCGCAGCTCTGGCACACCCGCCGGCCGGACATGCGCTCCTCGATCTCAGCGTCGGAGATCTCGATGGACAGCACATGGTCGAAGGTGATGCCGGCCTTGTCGATGGCCTCAGCCTGGCCGATAGTACGGGGCACACCGTCCAGGATGAAGCCCCCGGCGCAGTCAGGCTGCTCCAGGCGCTCGGCCACGATCCCGATGATGACGGAATCGGGCACCAGCTTGCCCTCGTCCATATAGCGCTTGGCCTCCAGGCCGGTGGGAGTGCCCTCTTTGATAGCCGCGCGAAGGATGTTTCCGGTGGAAATGGTGGGAATGTTCAGCTTGGCACTGAGGATCTCGGCCTGGGTGCCTTTCCCGGCGCCGGGGGCGCCCAAAAGGATCAATTTCATAGCCGTCTCTCCTTACTCCAGGAAGCCCTTGTAATGCCGCATGAGCATCTGGGCCTCCATCTGCTTCACGGTCTCCAGGGCGACGCCCACCACGATGATGACCGAGGTGCCGCCGATGGCCAGGGACTGATAGCCCACCAGATTGCCGGTAATGATGGGGGCGATGGCAATCACGGACAGGTACAGGGCCCCGAACATGGTAATCTTGCTGAGCACCTTCATGAGGAAGTCACAGGTGGGCTTGCCGGGCCGCAGGCCGGGGATAAAGCCGCCGTTCTTCTTCAGGTTGTTAGCCACCTCGACGGGGTTGAAGGCCATGGTGGAATAGAAATAGCTGAAGCCCACGATGAGCAGGAAATACAGCACGCTGTAGAAGGGCATGGTGGTGTCAAACACCTTCATCATTCCGCCCCAGAAGCCTGTAGTGTCCTGGCTGTGGCCGGTAAAGGCCGCGATGGTGGCAGGCAGGGAGGCGATGGACTGGGCGAAGATGATCGGCATAACGCCGGACATGCTCACCTTCATGGGGATGTGGGTGGACTGGCCGCCGTACATCTTCCGGCCCACGACGCGCTTAGCATACTGCACGGGGATGCGGCGCTCGGCGTTGTTGATATAGACGATAAAGACCACCAGGGCCAGCATACCGATGACGATGAGGGCGATAACCCAAGGGGCCAGGGCGCCCTGCTTCATGAGCTCGATATACTGCTGGGCAATCTCCTCGGTCATGCCCTCGTTGTCGGCCATCAGCTTCTCGGCGCCGCCCTGCACGGCCATCCAGCGCTGGAAGCCGCTGATGGTATCCATAACCATCTGGGGGAACCGGGACACGATGCCGGCGAAGAGGATGATGGAGATGCCGTTTCCGATGCCAAACTCGGTAATCTGCTCACCCAGCCACATGAGGAAGGCGGAGCCGGCGGTGAAGGAGATCACAATCACCAGGCCCACCCAAAAGCCGGGCAGCGCGCCGCCGTTGACCAGGCCGTAGCTCTTCACCAGGGTGTAGTAGCCGAAGCCCTGGAGCAGGGCGATGGCAACGGTGGTGTACCGGGTGATGGAGGCGATCTTCTTCCGGCCCTCCTCGCCGCCCTCCTTGGCCAGCCGCTCCAGAGCGGGGATGGCCACGGTGAGCAGCTGGATGATGATGGAGCTGTTGATATAGGGCTGAATAGACAGGGCAAAGACGGTAGCCATGGAGAAGGCGGAGCCGCTCATGGCGTTCATCAGGCCCAGGATGGTGCCGCTCTGGCTGTCCAGATACTGCTGGAGGGCGTTGCCGTCAATATAGGGCACCGGGATGGCGGAGCCGAGGCGGAAGATGAGCAGCGCCATGATGGTGAACAGCATCTTCTTTTTCAGCTCGGGCACCCGCCAAGCATTGCGGATTGTCTGGATCATCTTCAGACCACCTTCCACTTACCACCGGCAGCTACGATTTTTTCCTTTGCGGAGGCGGAGAAGGCGGAGGCCTCCACCGTCAGCTTTTTGGTGATTTCACCGTTGCCCAGGATCTTTACGCCATACTGGCATTTGGACAGGATGCCCTTGTCCAGCAGCGCCTGGACGGTAACGGTTTCGCCGTCCTCAAACTTCTCCAGGGCAGAGACATTGACGGCCTCCAGGGGCTTGGCAAAGATGTTGTGGAAGCCCCGCTTGGGCAGGCGGCGGGCCAGAGGCATCTGGCCGCCCTCAAATCCCACGCGGACGCCGCCGCCGGAACGGGCCCACTGGCCCTTGTGACCCCGGCCGGCGGTCTTGCCGTTGCCGGAGCCGGCGCCCCGGCCCTTGCGGTAGGCCTTGGTGTTGGAGCCGGGGGCGGGGGAAAGTTCATGCAGATTCATGTCGTGCGCCTCCTCGTTAGTTTTCCTCGGACACCTGGAGCAGGTAGCCGATGTGGGCGAGCTTGCCGCGGGTAGCCTCGTTGTCGGGCTGCACGGTGGTGTCGCCGATCTTGCGGAGGCCCAGGGCCTCGGCGGTCGCCTTGTGCTTGGCGATGCGGCCGTTGAGGCTCTTGACCAGCTTAATGTTCAGATTAGCCATTTTTGACCCTCCTTAACCCAAGATCTCTTCCACGCTCTTGCCGCGGACACGGGCCACTTCCTCGGGGGTGCGCAGGGACTTGAGCCCCTCAAAGGCGGCGGAGACCACGTTCTGCGGATTGTTGGAGCGCAGGCACTTGGTGCGGATGTCCTTGATGCCGATGGCTTCCATCACGGCACGGACGGGGCCGCCGGCGATAACGCCGGTACCGGGAGCGGCGGGCTTCATCAGCACACGGCCGGCGCCGAACTCACCGATCACCTCGTGGGGGATGGTGGTGCCGGACAGGGACACGGTAATCATATTCTTCTTGGCGTCCTCGATGCCCTTGCGGATGGCCTCGGGCACCTCGGCGGCCTTGCCCAGGCCGAAGCCCACGCGGCCCTTCTCGTCGCCTACTACCATCAGGGCGGAGAACTTGGCCACACGGCCGCCCTTGACGGTCTTGGATACGCGGTTCAGATAGACCAGCTTTTCAACAAACTCGCTGGGCTCTCTCTCAAATCTAGCCATTTGTTACTTCCTCCTCCCTTAGAACTGCAGGCCGCCCTCGCGGGCGCCCTCGGCCAGAGCCTTCACGCGGCCGTGGTAGACATAGCCGCCGCGGTCAAACACCACGGTCTCGATGCCCTTGGCCTTGGCACGCTCAGCCACGTTGGCGCCCACCTGCTTGGCGGCGTCGGACTTGGTGCCGTCCACCTTGAAGTCCTTCTCCAGGGAGGACGCGGAGGCCAGAGTCACGCCGTTTACATCGTCGATGATCTGGGCATAGATATTTGTCTCGCTGCGGAAGACGCTGAGACGGGGACGCTCGGGCGTGCCGGAAATCTTAGCGCGGACACGCTTATGGCGCTTAATGCGCTGGGAGCGGGTATCGGGTCTGTTAATCATAAATGGCACACCTCCTTATTACTTCTTGGCGCCGGTCTTACCAGCCTTGCGGCGGATGACCTCGTCAGTATACTTGATACCCTTGCCCTTGTAAGGCTCGGGGGGACGCTTCTCTCTCACTTCGGCGGCAAACTGGCCCACCTTCTGCTTGTCGCAGCCGTGGATGATGATCTTGTTGGGGCCGGGGACCTCGATGGTGATGCCGTCCTTCTCCTCCATGGTTACCTGGTGGGAGAAGCCCAGGTTCATCACCAGCTTGTTCCCCTCCTTGGCCACGCGGTAGCCCACGCCGTTCACGTCCAGCTCCTTCTTGAAGCCGTCGGTCACGCCCACCACCATGTTGTGGAGCAGGGTGCGGGTCAGGCCGTGAAGGGCCCGGTTCTCCTTGGCGTCGTTGGGACGGGTGACGTGGAGCACGCCGGCGTCCATGCTGATGGCCATATTGGGGTTAAACTGCTGAGTCAGGGTGCCCTTGGGGCCCTTGACGGTGACAACGTTGTTGTCCTCTACCTTGATCTCCACTCCGGCGGGAATGGCGATAGGAGCTCTACCAATTCTAGACATTCCTATACCCTCCTTACCAGATAAATGCCAGGACTTCGCCGCCGACATGGGCCTCGCGGGCCTTCTTGTCGGTCATGACGCCCTTGGACGTAGAGACAATGGCGATACCCAGGCCCCGCAGGACCTTGGGCAGCTCGTCGGCGCCGGCGTACACCCGCAGGCCGGGCTTGGACACCCGCTTCAGACCGGAGATGACCTTCTCCTTGCCGGCGTTGTACTTCAGCGCGATGCGGATAACGCCCTGGGTGCCGTCGTCGATCAGCTGGAAGTTCTTGATATAGCCCTCATCCAGCAGGATCTGAGCGATGGACTTCTTCATGTTGGACGCGGGCACGTCCACAGTGTCGTGCTTGGCATTGTTCGCGTTGCGGATACGGGTCAGCATATCCGCAATAGGATCGGTGATTTGCATTGCGTGTTTACCTCCTATAAAGATTACCGGAAACGGCTCGGCGCTTCTCGGTACAAGCGGCAAGGTATCGCGGGTTAGGTCCTTCCCGCGACCTGTTGACCGCCTCGCACCTGGTTGGGGCAGGCGCTTTTTAATATGGGAACGTCCCGGCCTGTACACGTAGGGCCAGGGCCTTCCGTCAAAACCGCATACGCGGGTTTGACCGTTCTTGTAGCGGGGCGGTCTCTGTGCCGCCCCACCGCCGGGGTTTGGAAATTCGGGGCGGCGCAGAGGCCGCCCCCTACCGTGCCAATTCCCGCGGCCATACCACTTTCCAGAGGTTTCTGGAGTTCATATGGTACACAGGTGTAAACGCACGGCTGCGTGTGGAGCAATTTAAGTTGTCCCACAGGGACACAACGATTGATTATACTCTTAAAAAAAGAGTTTTGCAAGGAAAATTTCGCCGGAACACACGAGCGTGTGGACAGAGATATGCCGGAACGGAGCTATTCTGCTCCGTTCCGGACATGTTACTCTTCTTACCAAGAGGCTTTCTTGACTCCGGGGATCTGTCCCTTATAGGCCAGCTCCCGGAAGCAGATACGGCAGATGCCGTAGTCCCGGAGATAGGCGTGGGGACGGCCGCAGATCTTGCAGCGGTTGTAGCGGCGGCTGGAGAACTTGGGCTCGCGCTGCTGCTTCAGGATCATAGACTTTTTCGCCATAATTCTTCCTCCTCCTTAGCGGCCCGCGAAGGGGGCGCCCACCAGCTTCAGCAGCTCACGGGCCTCCTCGTCGGTCTGGGCGGTGGTGACCACCACGATATCCATGCCGCGGATCTTGTCGATCTTGTCGTACTCGATCTCGGGGAAGATCAGCTGCTCCTTCACGCCCAGGGCGTAGTTGCCCCGGCCGTCGAAGGCGTCGGCGGAGATGCCCCGGAAGTCGCGGACGCGGGGCAGGGCCACGTTGAACAGGCGGTCCAGGAACTCCCACATCTTGCTGCCCCGGAGGGTAACCTTGGCGCCGATGGGCATACCCTCGCGCAGCTTAAAGTTAGCCACGGACTTCTTGGCCTTGGTGATAACGGCCTTCTGACCGGTGATGGTGGTCAGGTCGTTGACCACGGCGTCCAGCACCTTGGCGTTCTCACGGGCTTCGCTGCAGCCCACGTTGACCACGATCTTCTCCAGGCGGGGGATCTGCATGGTGGACTTATAGCCGAACTTCTGCATCAGAGCAGGAGCGACCTCGTCCTGATACAGCTTCTTCAGGTTAGGCACTTTCTTTTCCTCTGCCATTTCGATTCACTCCTCCTCTCTTAAATCTCGGCGCCGCACTTCTTGCAGACGCGGACCTTCTTGCCGTCGGCCAGCAGCTTGTGGGCGGGCCGGGTGGGCTTGCTGCACTTGGGGCACACGCGCTGCACCTTGCAGGCGTAGATGGGGGCCTCCTTCTGGAGGATGCCGCCCTGGTCGCCCTGCTTGCGGGGCTTGGTGTGGCGGGAGACCATGTTGACCTTCTCCACAATCACCTTGCTCTGCTCAGGCATCACGCTCAGGACCTTGCCCTGCTTGCCCTTGTCCTTGCCGGACAGGACGACGACGGTGTCGCCGCTCTTGATACTCAGTTTGTTCATCTCAAACGCCCTCCCTTACAGCACTTCGGGAGCCAGGGACAGGATCTTCATATAGTCCTTGTCGCGCAGCTCACGGGCCACTGGGCCAAAGATACGGGTGCCGCGGGGGTTCTTGTCGTCGCGGATCAGAACGGCGGCATTGTCGTCAAACCGGACGTAGGAGCCGTCGGGACGGCGCACGCCCTTGGAGGAGCGGACGATGACGGCTTTCACGACCTCGCCCTTCTTCACGGTGCCGCCGGGCTGGGCCTTGCGGACGGAAGCCACGACCACATCGCCGATGTTGCCGAACTTCCGCTTGGATCCGCCCAGCACCAGAATGGTCTTGATCTCCTTGGCGCCGGTGTTGTCGGCCACCTTCAAATAAGTTTCCTGCTGAATCATGCTGCCGACACCTCCTTATTTCGCCTTCTCGATGATCTCAACCACGCGCCACCGCTTGTCCTTGGACAGGGGGCGGGTCTCCATGACCCGGACGCGGTCACCCACGCCGCACTGGTTGAGCTCATCATGAGCCTTCAGCTTATAGGTTCTCTTTACGATCTTCTTATACAGAGGATGGGCCACGCGGTCGGCGATGGCGACCACAACGGTCTTGTCCATCTTGTCCGAAACCACCAGGCCGACTCTGGTCTTGCGGGAAGAAGTTCTGTTTTCCATCTTCTATCTCCTCCTCTTAGCGGCCTGCGAGCTGCTGCTCGCGGATGATGGTCTTAACCCGGGCGATATCCTTCTTGACCTGGGCGATCCGGATGGGATTGTCCAGCTGATTGGTGGCGTGCTGGAGGCGCAGGTTAAACAGGTCCTTCTTCAGATCGACCAGCTTGGTCTCCAGCTCCGCGGCGGACATTTTGCGAACGTCGTTGGCCTTCATTACGCCTCACCACCCTTCTCAGTCTCCACAGCGCTGTCCTCGCGCTTGATGATCTTGCACTTGACAGGCAGCTTGTGGCTGGCCAGGCGCAGAGCCTCCCTGGCGATCTCCTCGGAGACGCCGGCGATCTCGAACATGACACGTCCGGGCTTCACCACGGCCACCCAGTACTCGGGGGAGCCCTTACCGGAACCCATACGAGTCTCGGCGGGCTTCTCGGTCACGGGCTTGTCGGGGAAAATCTTGATCCAGACCTGGCCGCCGCGCTTGGTGTGGCGGGTCATGGCGATACGGGCCGCCTCGATCTGGTTGCTGGTGATCCACGCGGGCTCAGTGGCCTGGAGGCCGTACTCACCATAGCTGACAAAATTGCCCCGGCTGGCTTTGCCCTTCATGCGTCCGCGGTGGACGCGGCGGTATTTGACTCTCTTAGGGAGCAGCATTACTGAGCGCCTCCTTCCTTCGGCGTGTTGTCCCCGGCGGGACGGGGGCCCCGGTTAAAGCCCTGGCCCTGTCCGGCGGGGCGGGGGCCGCGGTCGCGGTTGAAGCCGCCGCCCTGGCGGTCCCGGTTAAAGCCGCCCCGGCGGTCGCCGTCTCTGCGGTCCCGGCGGGGCCGGTCCCGGCGCTCCTGATAGGGCTTGCTGGTGTCCAGCGTGCGGGGGGTGGTGCGCAGGGCCTGAGTGAGCACCTCGCCCTTGTAGATCCACACCTTCACGCCGATGCGGCCGTAGGTGGTGGCAGCCTCGGCGAAGCCGTAGTCGATGTCGGCCCGGAGGGTCTGCAGGGGGATGGTGCCGTCGTGATAGTGCTCGGTGCGGGCGATCTCAGCCCCGCCCAGACGGCCGGAGCAGGAGGTCTTGATGCCCTTGGCGCCGGAGCGCATTGCCCGGCCCATGGCGTTCTTCATGGCCCGGCGGAAGCCGATGCGCTTCTCCAGCTGCTGGGCGATGTTCTCGGCCACCAGCTGAGCGTTGGTGTCCACGTCACGGACCTCAACGATCTTCAGGTCCACGGGCTTGCTGGTCAGCTTGACCAGCTGGGCCTCAATCTTCTTGATATCCTCGCCGCCCTTGCCGATGACCACGCCGGGGCGGGCGCAGTGCAGGTAGATGCGGACCTTGGCGTTGTCCCGCTCGATCTCAATCTTGGGGATGCCGGCGCCGTAGAGGGTCTTCTTCAGGTAGTCACGGATCTTCTTGTCCTCCACCAGCAGGTCGCCCACCTTCTCGTTGCGGGCATACCAGCGGGAGTCCCAATCCTTGATGACGCCCACACGCAGGCCGTGGGGGTTAACTTTCTGTCCCATATTGTTCCTCCTCCCTTAGCGCTCGCTCAGCGTGATGGTGACGTGAGAAGTGCGCTTGTTGATCCGATAGGCGCGGCCCTGGGCCCGGGGCATGATGCGCTTGATGATGGGGCCGGGGTTGGCGGCGCAGGCGGACACATACAGCTTCTCAGGGTCCATCTGGTGGTTGTTCTCCGCATTAGCGGCGGCGCTCTTCAGCAGCTTGAGCACAGGCTCAGAGGCGGCCTTGGGGGTCTGCATCAGGATCGCGGTGGCCACGGCCACGTCCTTGCCCCGGATCAGGTCCAGGACGATCTTCACCTTACGGGGAGAGATCCGCAGATATTTCAGGTTAGCTTTTGCTTCCATCTCGTCTCTCCTCCTTACTTACCGGTCTTGCTGCCCGCGTGACCCCGGAAGGTGCGGGTGGGCACGAACTCGCCCAGCTTGTGGCCCACCATGTCCTCGGTGACATAGACGGGCACGTGCTTGCGGCCATCGTGCACAGCAAAGGTGTGTCCCACGAAGGAGGGGAAGATAGTGGAGGCACGGCTCCAGGTCTTCAGAACCTTCTTCTCGTTCTTTTTGTTCAGCTCATCAACCCGCTTCAGCAGCTCGGGGGCGCAAAAGGGGCCTTTCTTAACGCTTCTGCTCATCTTTTACACTCCCTCCTTATTTGCTGTCGCGGCGCTTGACAATAAACTTGTCAGTGCGGTTCTTGGTCTTGCGGGTCTTGTAGCCCAGGGCCGGCTTGCCCCAGGGGGTGACAGGGCCGGGACGGCCAACCGGGCTCTTGCCCTCGCCGCCGCCGTGGGGGTGGTCGTTGGGGTTCATGACCGAGCCGCGGACAGTGGGCCGCCAGCCCATGTGGCGCTTGCGGCCGGCCTTGCCGATCTGGATGTTGGCCCAGTCGGTGTTGCCCACCTGGCCGATGGTGGCCTTGCAGTTCTCCCGGACCAGACGCACCTCGCCGGAGGGCAGGCGGATCTGGGCCATGCCGTTCTCCTTGGCCATCAGCTGGGCGGCCACGCCGGCGGCGCGCACCAGCTGGGCGCCCTTGCCGGGGTAGAGCTCAATGCAGTGGATGGTCTCGCCCACGGGGATGTTGGCGATGGGCAGGCAGTTGCCGGGCAGAATGTCGGCGTCGGCGCCGGTCATGATGACGTGGCCGGCCTTCAGGCCGTTGGGTGCCAGGATATAGCGCTTCTCCCCGTCCTCATACTGGATCAGGGCGATGTTGGCCGAGCGGTTGGGGTCGTACTGGAGGTTCAGCACGGTGGCCTTGCCCTCCTTGTCCCGCTTGAAGTCGATAACGCGGTACTTCTGCTTGTTGCCGCCGCCGTGGTGGCGGACGGTGATGCGGCCGTAGCTGTTGCGGCCCGCGTGCTTCTTGAGCACCTCGGTGAGGGCGCGCTCGGGCTTGGCCTTCTTGTCGATCCCCTCGAAGGCGGACACAGTCATGTGACGGCGGGAGGGGGTTGTGGGCTTATAAGTTTTAATAGCCATTTTTCATTCTCCTCCTTACACCATACCCTCGAAGAACTCGATGGATTTGGAGTCAGCGGTCAGGGTGACCATGGCCTTTTTCCAGCTGGGCCGGCGGCCGGCGGGGCGGTTGCCCATGCGCTTCTCCTTGCCCTGCATGTTCAGGGTGTTCACCTTGGCCACCTTCACGCCGAAGATCTCCTCCACTGCCTTGGCGATCTCGATCTTGTTGGCGGTCTTGGCGACCTCAAAGGTGTAGCGCTTCATCTCGGTCTGCTCCATAGACTGCTCGGTGATGATGGGGCGCTTGATGATGTCATAAGCAGTAGCCATTACGCATACACCTCCTCGATGATAGCCAGCGCGGCCTTGTCGATGACCAGCTGCTTGGCGTTGACGATGTCATAGACATTGAGGACACTGGCGGCGGTGGTGACCACGCCGGGGATGTTCCGGGCGGACAGGACCACGTTCTTGTCCGTCTCGGGGGTGACCACCACGGACTTGGTGGCGCCGATGGCGTCCAGGAAGGTCTTCATGGTCTTGGTCTTGACCTCGTCCAGCTTTACGCCGTCCACCACCAGGATGGCGCCGGAGGCGGCCTTGGCGGACAGAGCGGACTTGAGGGCCAGCCGGCGGGCTTTCTTGTTCAGGCTGGCGCGGTAGCTGCGGGGCTTGGGGGCAAAGACGATGCCGCCGTGGGTCCACTGGGGGGCCCGGGTGGAGCCCTGACGGGCGTGGCCGGTGCCCTTCTGGCGCCAGGGCTTCTTGCCGCCGCCGGAGACCTCGGCACGGGTCAGGGCGCTCTGAGTGCCCTGACGGCAGTTGGCCAGGTGGTTCTTGACCGCCTCGTGGACCACAGCCTGGTTGGGCTCGATGCCGAAGATGGCCTCGGAGAGCTCGATCTCGCCGATCTGCTTACCGGCCATATCATAAAGGTTCGCTTTAGGCATGACTCAATCTCTCCTTTCCTTACTTGTTGCGGGCGGAAGCCTTCTGCGGGTTGACACGGGCGGAAGCCTTCTGCGGGTTGACGCGGCCGCCCTCGGCAGCGTGCTTCTCAACGATGGTCTTGACGGTGTTCTTCACATAGACGATGCCGCCCTTGGGGCCGGGGATGGCGCCCCGAACGGCGATGAGGCCCAGCTCCTCGTCCACCTGGACCACGTCCAGCTTGACGACGGTGACCTGCACGTTGCCCATCTGGCCGGCGCCGTCGCGGCCCTTGGCGATGTGGCCGGGGGTGGTGCCGGGGCCCAGAGAGCCCTGGTGGCGGTGGACGGGGCCGCCGCCGTGGGTGTTGCGCTTGACGGCCGCGCCGTGGCGCTTGACAACGCCCTGGAAGCCGTGGCCCTTGCTGGTGCCGGTCACGTCCACGTGGTCGCCGGCGGCAAAGACATTGGCGGTGAGCACGTCGCCCACCTCATACTTGGAGCAGTCCTTCAAGGCGAACTCCTTGAGAACCTTCTTGTACTCGGTGAGGCCGGCCTTCTTCTGGTGGCCCAGCTCGGGCTTGGTGAGCTTGCGCTCGGGAACGTCCTGGTAGCCCAGCTGAATGGCCTCATAGCCATCCTTCTCGGCGGTCTTCTTCTGCACCACGGTGCAGGGGCCGGCCTGGATCAGGGTGACGGGTATCACCCGGCCGACTTCATCGAAGATCTGGGTCATGCCGATCTTTTTGCCGATGATCGCTTTCTCCATTGGGATGCTTCCTCCTAATAAAGGTTATTGGTTGGGCGAGGTGACCATTGGACTGTCATTGCTCGACCAACTTGACCCGCCTGTCTCGATTGGCGACAGGCTGCGGGTACAACGGGGTTATACTCCGTAGGGCGCGACGACCTCGGCGCGCCGTTCCGGAATGCGGTGGTAAATTGCGGCGCGCCCGGTGGTCGCGCCCTACACGGGTCTTACAGCTTGATCTCGATCTCCACGCCGGCGGGCAGCTCCAGAGCCATCAGGGCCTCCACCGTCTTGGGAGAGGGCTTCACCACGTCGATGAGGCGCTTGTGGATGCGGCGCTCGAACTGCTCACGGCTGTCCTTATACTTGTGGACGGCCCGCAGGATGGTGACGACCTCCTTCTTGGTGGGCAGGGGGATGGGGCCGGAGACGTTGGAGCCGGTGCGCTTGGCGGTCTCCACGATCTTCTCGGCGCTCTGGTCGATCAGCTGGTGGTCATAGGCCTTGAGGCGGATGCGGATCATTTCTTTCTGAGCCATAGTGGGTGTTTCCTCCTTAATACGAATTGAGTTTCTTTTGTCCCTCGCTTCGTCGGTGGGAGCACTGTGTTCCACGCTTTCGTGCGTATCACTCCAGGCCACGAAAAAACCGGCACAGTGACAGGCCGGTTTTTGCCATGCCCGGCGATATACGCCGTGTACAGCACTCGCTCAGCCGCCCGATCGTCGGACATACTCCGCGGAAGTTACCGGCGTTCGCCGCAATCTCCCGCATCATCGCAGACAGCGCCCTTTCAGACGCCCCGTTATCATACAACAACAGGCCCGTGTGTGTCAAGGGGTTTTTCAAAAATATTTGGCAGATTTTTAAAGGAAGGGGGCGGTTTCTTTGTGCGTTTTGCGAATCGCGGACTGTAGGGGCGGACAAAGCCTCCCTTTGCGAAGGGAGGTGGCATTTGCGAAGCAAATGACGGAGGGTTTTCACCTGCTGAAACACACCAGCCTCTTTTAAGAGAAAACCCCCACCCGGCTTCGCCGGGAGCCCCCTTTGCGAAGGGGGCCTTATTCCTCCTCCGGCGACCTCAGCGCCGCACGGCCCAGCTCCATACCGGCGGCGTCATAAAATACCGCCTCCATCTCTACCTTCGCGCCGTAGCGGGCCCCGTCTTTCCTGTAGGTGCTCCAGCTCCCCACACACCTCAAAACCTCCTGCTCCAGGCTCCTCTCCGGCTCATCCGGGCCGGACCAAAGCTCATCCAGGGACCAGATCCGGAACAGGAAGGCGCCTCCTTTCAGCCGCTCCCCCTGGAAGAGGCGCTCCTTCTCCCAGTACTGGGGCATGCCGTCCTCCCAGTCCTCCGGGCCGCCTCTGTCCGCCTGGAAGGTAAGGCGATCGCCACCGCTCCTCTGTGTATAGGTATACCAGCAGCTCACCCTCAGGGCCAGCCGGGCGGACTCTGTGCCCTCGGGCACGTCCACTGCCACCACCCAGCTCTCATCGTGGGTAAAGCGCCGGGGCACCAGGGTGGGTCCCGCCTCCTGTCTGGGCCAAAAGACCAGCACGGGGCCGATGGTATCCCGCAGGATCACCTGGTCCCCCCGGGTTCCGATGACGATCCCCTTCATCCCAGTATCCTGAAACACCCCCTGGATTTCAGCGCGGGGGAGCATGTACTGCCGCTCCAGCCGCCGGAACTCCAGCTCCGCCGTGGGCAGGGGGTAGTCCGCCCGGGCCCACAGAGCGTACAGGCAGATCAGCGCCACCGCCAGGTTCCGGACAATCCGCCAGCCCCGGGGCAGGCTCCTCTTCTTTTTACCCATCCTGATCCCCCTCCTCCAGAGGTATGGTCAGCGACCATTGGACCCCCTCGTGGTCATATTCCAGCCTGATCCACTCCGTCCCGGGCGGGATGCGAATCACAGTCAGGTCGTAATCCCGCTCCAGCAGGCAGCCGTGCCCCGTGTTCACCGTCACGAGGTAGTCCTGCTCCTCCGGGTAATAGCCGGGGTACTCCCGGCCGGCGCTGTCCACTCCCCGGACCCACCGCAGGGCCTCGTCAGCCGCCGGCTCCCAGGGCAGGCCAGCCGCCCGCAGGTCGCAGAACAGCGTCCAGCTGCCCGGGTCTTGCAGGCTGTCCTGAAAGTGGAACAGCCCCGCCCGGGCCACCCGGAAGCGGTAGCCCGCCGCCCGGGCGCTGTCCCTTGGGTGGAGGACGGCCACACAGCTCCGCAGAGCTCCTCCCTCTCTGGGGTAGGGGCCGTCCGCCCGCCAGGGGTCCACCCCCGACTGGTAGCAGTCCTCCATGTAGCCGCCGGGGATCACCACCGCCCCCTCCGGCGATATGATCCCATAGCGGTCCACCAGCGCCCCCACCCCGCACAGGACCACAGCCAGAAGGACCGCCGCAATCGCCAGCACCTGGCTGGCCGTCCACAGATATCCCAGCCATGGCTTGTGGACCTTCGCCAGGGAGGTCTTCAGCTCCTCCGGGTCCCCCATGGCGGACAGGGCCCGCTCCTGAGCCTCCTTCTCCGGGATATCGGGAAAGACCCGCGCCAGGTCGGCGGCCTTGTCCTCCAGGTGCTCCAGCAGCTCCTGCCGGACCTCCGCCCGGTCCGGGCCGAACCGGATGCCGGACACGGCGATGTCCAGCCATTTCAACACACTCAGGTTGTTTTTCATGCTTTCCGCCTCCTGTCGTCCGTCCCTCAAGCCAGGGCGCTGGCCCCGCCGGACAGCACGCCGTCCACCCCCTGCCGGAAGGCCTCCCACTCCGCCCGCTTGTCGTCCAGCAGCTTCTTCCCCTTCCGGGTGAGCTTGTAATACTTCCGCACCCGCCCCGTAGGGGCCTCCTGTTGGTAGGAGGACAGGCATCTGTCCTTCTCCAGGCCGTGGAGGATGGGGTACAGCGTCCCCTCCTTCATCTGGAACAGGTCGCTGGACCGGCGGGAGAGCTCCTCAATGATCTGATAGCCGTACATGTCGCCCCCCTCCAGCAGAGACAGCACCAGCATGGTGCCGCTGCCCGCCATCAGGCCCTTGTCAAATTTCATGTTTACCATCCTTTCTTTCAGACATCTTCCGGGGGTGTTTCCCAGGACACGACGACCAGGCGCGCCGTTCTCCTGAATCCCCCGCGCCATCGTGCGGCGTGCCGGGCCGTCATGCCCTACGCCCTCCGTATGCAGATTACCTAGATTCTCTAGGTATAGTATACCTCGAAGCTCTAAGTATGTCAAGGGCAAAAAAACTCCTCCCCGAAACGGGGAGGAGTGCAGTCAGCCGCCTCTGGCTCTCTGGAGGAAGGCGGAGATAGCCGTCTTGCCTGAGGTGACAAAGTATCCCTTGTTGTCGATGTTGATAAAAGCGGAATAGGAGTCGCTTTCGTATGATCCGTATGACAGAATCAGCTCGATGGAAGCCCGCTGGTATGAGCCGTCCTTTTGGGGCAGAGCAAGATACAGGTTCGCCAGGTCCGCGTTCAACGCGCCGTTTTTATAGAATACCGGGCCGGATACGGACACCTGGTGGAGCAGGGGGCCGAGAAGCGGAGCGGAGGGGGACAGCATCTCCTCCTCCGGGCCGGACCAGCTGCTGTTGTGTCCCTGAGAGATATCGGCGCAGGTGCAGTATGCGGTCCCATTTGGGTCCAGGTCCGGGTCCAGCACATCCCAGATGCTCCTCGGCCGAAAATAGAGGGCGGCCAGCAGGACTGCCAAAATCACCAGGGCATATTTAGAGATCCGTTTTATCATACGCTTCCCCTTTATCATGCTTTCCCCTCCGCAAGCGGAGCCAGTTACCGTCTCACCCACTTGCCGAAGAGGGTCTTTTTAAACTTCAGCAAAGCCTCCTGTGCGGGGGTGTAGTTCTTGCACTTCTGGAAGTACTCCACGCCCTTTTTGATGTCCTGGGGGACGCCCAGGCCCTCGGTATAGATGGTTCCCAGTCCGTAATTGAGCAAATTCGTGCTGTAATCCACCTCCTGGAAGAGCATCAGAGCCCGGGCCGGGTCCTTAGCGCAGCCATAGCCAAAGAGATAGCAGGTGCCCAGCATATCGTTGCCCCAGGTATTCTTCTGGCTGTGGGCCTGCTCAAAGAGCTGGACCGCCCTGGCATAGTCCTGGGGGATGCCGTCCTTGCCGTTGAACAGCAGCTCTCCCGCCCGGTTGGCGCAGCCGATCTGCCCGGGGTCCTGGAGGCCCAGCTCATAGCATTTCATGGCCTGGGCGCAGTCCTTGGGCACCAGCTTCCCCTCGTGGAAGGTCTTGCCGATGTAGTACCAGCTGGACAGCTGGCCCTGCTTGGCGGCGGCGAAGTACAGCTCCAGAGCCTCCTGGGCCCGGCCCTCCCGTTCCAGCAGGAAGCCGGCATACCGCTCCTGCCAGTCCGGGTAGCCCTTCTCGGCGCCCAGGCGGGCGATGGCCTCCGCCTTGGACTTGTCAGGCTCCATAACCCCCTCCTCCCCGTCGTAATAGAGGTTATACATGTTCCGGCCGGCAAAGCCCATGCCCCCCTCAAAGGCCCGTTCAAACCAGGGCAGGCACTTCAGCTCATTCTCCCGCAGCCACTGGCCGAAGGCCGCCTTGCTGGGGAAGTCCTCCAGGCTCTTGTTCTCAATGCGCACGATGTCCAGCCAGAAATAGGTGTTGCCGATCATGTTCATGGCGAACAGGCACCCCGCCTGGGCCTTCTCATACACCGCGTTCCAGACCTCCCGAAGGCTGGGGTAGTGGGCCTTCATGGCCTCCTCCATCTCGGGGGTGAGCATCCCGCACCGCATGGCCCCCAGCACTCCCATGGCGCTGCCCAGCGTGATGCTCTTCCGGATGAGCTGCTCGGTGACGTCGTTGTCCGCCTGGAAGGGGTGGTAGTCCCAGCTGTACTGGGGCCCGGAGGTGCACCGGGACAGGATGTAGGCCGCGTCGCCGTCGCCGTTGTTGGCGGCCTCCGCCAGGGGCTGGAGGACAGCGGCGGCCCGCTCCTGGTCATAGCTGTAATAGATGGCCTCAATGGCGCTGTCCACCACGTCGCTGAAATATTTGCCCATGATAATCCGCTCCTTTTACTCTTTTTTCTTGGCTTCTTCCCATATTTTCCCGATATCCTGCCGGGGGACGCCCGGCTTGGGCGGGGCGGGGGTATAGCTGCCCCGGGGGTGCTCCCGCTCCTCCTCCCGGGCCAGCCGCTCATTCCGGCGGCGCTGGAAGTCCCGCTCCATGGCCTGCCAGTCCTCCTCGGTACGGTCCACAAACCTCGCTATGCGGGCGTAGCCGTCGAAATGGGCCTCCGGAGCCCGGAGACGCAGGCAGCTCACCGCCGCCTGAAGCTCCGCCGGCTTGCGCAGGCCGGTGGACTGGATCTGCCTGCGGTCGTCCACAATATACAGCTCAATGATCCGGGCGGACTGATAACGGCCGTTGATATAGCGGGATTTGATCTCATCCCGGGCAAAGACCCCCCGGACACGGGCAATGGAACTCACGTCGTCCCCCAGGACCCACTCCCTGCCGATGGCTACCCGGTCGAACCACTGGCCGTTTTCCTGGATGTCCCTGTCCACCATGGCGAACAGCTCCTCCACAGGA
Organism: Colidextribacter sp. OB.20; assembly: GCF_009911595.1. Classification (GTDB taxonomy): domain Bacteria; phylum Bacillota; class Clostridia; order Oscillospirales; family Oscillospiraceae; genus Lawsonibacter. The sequence goes on along the minus strand of NZ_QWKG01000015.1, from coordinate 6,866 downwards.
GGGGCCTCGTCAGGGTAGGGCAGCTGAGAGCGGATAGACTTTGCCAGCCGGCTTCTCGCCGGGAAAAAGGCGTCCCGCAGGTCCATCCAGGTCTCAATCACAAAGCAGACCATAAAGACCGCGAAGCCGCCGCCGCTGACCAGCCAGACGGCCCAGTCCATGAGCTCCTCCTTCTCCTCCCCGAAGCCCATGAAGAACACCACCCCGCAGCCGGCGGCCAACAGCAGATACAGCAGCGACCACAAAAGCCGGGCCAGCCGCTTTCGGGTCCGGTCCAGGCAGTAGCCCCCCTCAGGCGCCTCGTCCGGGTGGCGCTTCTTCTGCCACCACAAAAACAGGGCGGCCAGCAGCGCGCTCCACAGATAGCCGATTAAATATCCGGCTCCCACCACAAACACGCCGCAAGCCACCCAGTTCCAAGGCCATTTCAGACGGAACCCGCCCTTGTTCCCCTGGTCCATCCCTTACACGCTCCCTTCAGCCCCGCGCGGGGCCGGTTTTCAGTCCTAGTGTAGCACCAGCTTTTCCCGAAATCAACTCCAATTTCGTTCAGACGGTCCAGCTCTCAGATCCGCACCCTAAAGCCTCCTCCGCCCCCCGTAGGGCGGGACGACTCGGCCCGCCGCTCTTTCAAATACCACGCGGTTCGGTGAGGAGGCGCGCCGGGGTCGTCGCGCCCTACACGCATTGCCGCCCCTTGCGGGGACGGGGGTCAGGGCGTGTCGGACCGCCCGGCCAGGTAGTCCAGGGAGACACCATAGTAATCCGCCATGCGGATTAAAACGGACAACTGGGGCTCTCTCTCCCCATATTCATACCGCTGATAGGCGCGGACCACAACGCCAAATTCCTTAGCGACCTCTTTCTGGGATAAATTGCGGCCGTCTCTCAGTTGAATCAATCGCTCGGAAAATACGGACATTTAAAAATCTCCTCTTGACAACGACCAAACGAGCATATATAATAAATACATGCTCAAATGGTCATACAGCATATTTCTGGGGGAATCACAATGGAATCCTTAGTAGAAATTCTCGCCCAATACGCGGAAGAAAATCTTGTCAGCCGCATCCTGCAACAGCACGCCCCGCAGATCAGGGCGGCAAACTCCAGAGCCGAGCAGCTGGCCCAACAGCTGAAAGCCCTCAGCCCGGAGGGGGTGGACCAGCTGAGGAACGAGCTGGACCGCGTCTCTTCCTGCCGGGAGCAGGCCTTTCTCCTCTCCGGCATCTCTATCGGCCTGAAGCTGGGGCAGCTTTAGTTAAACTTGTAAATCTTCCGGGCCAGGCGGTACAGGGCCACCGACAGCTTCCGCCCCGGAGCGGTGGGCAGGTTGGTGGCGGCGGGGATGGCGAAATAGCGCATCCGGGCATAGAGTCCGCTGTCCACAGTACGCAGGTATTCCCACAGCCGGGTCCGCTTGCCCAGAGACTCCGGACTGCCCTCCATAGTGAGGAAGATGGAGGAGATGGTCATCATAATGGCCAGATAGTTGTACATATAGCGGGCCAGCTTCTTGTTCTGCTTGGCCACGAAGCGCAGGTTCCAGCAGTCGATCATATGGTAGTTCACCCGCAGCTGCTGGTCCACCCGGCCCATCATCACGCTCTCGTTCACACTCTGATCCGCCCGGCCGATGAAGTAGCGGTACAAATCCACATCCATATAGTAGATGTTGCGCACCAGGGGCAGGGGCTCATATACAAAGATGTTGTCCACATAAAAGGTATGCTTGGGCAGCTCCATTCCGCTGTCCCGCAGAATCCGGGTGCGGTAAATCACCGAGTGCATCAGCAGATACTGCCCCGGCTTGAACCGCCCAATGTGCTTCCAGCCAAAGACCCGGCCCACCGGGAACACGTTGCGGTAGTTCACTGTGCGGCGCGTGTTGTCCTCTACGTGCTCATAGACATAGTTGGCGATCATCAGGTCGATGGGCTTTTCGTCCCGGGTGAACTGGCGCAGCTTGTCCAGCACCTGGCCGAGGGCGTCCTCATCCAGCCAGTCGTCTGAATCCACTACCTTATAATAGATGCCCCGGGCATTCCGGATGCCCTGGTTCACCCCCTCGCCGTGGCCGCCGTTAGGCTGGTGGATGACCCGGATGATGTCCGGGTACGCCTCCGCGTAGCGGTCGCAGATGGCCGGGGTGTCGTCCTTGGTGGAGCCGTCGTCCACCAGGATGATTTCAATGTCGTCCCCGCCCTTGAGGATGGTCTCGATGCAGTGCTCCATATACGCCGCCGAGTTGTAGCAGGGGACGGCGAAGGTGATCAGCTTGTCCATTGGTCTGATTTCTCCTTGTCGATTTTTCTTGATGTGGCCCGCAGGGCGGGACGACCCGGCCCGCCGCTCTTTCAAATACTACGCGGTTCGGTGAGGAGGCGCGCCGGGGTCGTCGCGCCCTACGCACGTCCGTTACAGCCGCTCCGCCAGCTCCAGCGCCCGGGCGGCGATGGCGTCCATGTTGTAGTATTTATACTCTGCCAGCCGGCCCAGCAGGTGGAGCTGTTGCTTTTTGTCCGCCTCGGCCTTGTATTTGGCGTAGAGGGCGTTGTTCTCCGGGTTGATGATGGCGTAGTAGGGGGTCTCCCGGGGGTCGCCGGTATAGGGGCGGGAGAACTCCTTCACGATGGTGGTCACCCCGGGCAGCTCCTGGCCGGTGAGGTGCTTGAACTCGGTGATCCGGGTAAAATCCTGGTCCACGGTATAGTTGACGGTGCCGTGGGTCTGGAAGGCATCCTGAGGCAGGGTCTCGAACTGGAAGTCCAGGGTCCGGTAGGGCAGGCGGCCATAACACAGGCCGAAAAACTCGTCCAGGGGTCCGGTGTAGATCAGGGGGCAGGGCAGAGGCGCTCCCGCCCCCCGGAGAAAGATGTCGTACTCCTCCAGGGAGAGATACTGCCGCACGTCGGTATTGAGAAGGACCTCGATGTTGGGGTGGTCCAGCATCTTCTCAAACATTTTGGTGTAGCCCTCTGCCGGCATCCCCTGGTAGGCGTCCTGGAAGTAGCGGTCGTCCCGGGACAGGCGCACCGGCACCCGGGCGGTGGTGTTGGGGTCGATGTCCTCCGGTTTTTGGCCCCACTGCTTCATGGTGTAGTGGACAAAGACATGCTCGTAGACATAGTCCGCAATGGCGGCCACCTCCGGGTCCGGGTTCTGCCGCAGTTCTAAAATGGTCACCTGGCTCTGGGCGGGGTAGGCGGCCAGGAGCTTCTCCCCAAGGCGCCCGCCCTCCCGCTCCCCAAAGGCGTTTTTCAGGGAATCCAGGTTAAAGGGCACGGGGAAGAAAAACCGCCCGTCCGTCTTCTTATGGGCGGGAACAACCTCCGGATTGTCCCTGGGGACGTTGGCAATCACCCGATGCTGGTAGCGCCGCCACTCCGTAAATCGGGACAAAAAGTCGAAGACCGCCCTGTTGTTGGTGTGGAAAATGTGGGGGCCGTATTTGTGAATCAGCACCCCGTGGTCGTCCAGGCAGTCGTAGGCGTTGCCCCCGATGTGGTCCCGGCGCTCCAGCACCAGCACCTTCTTCCCCCTCTCCGCCAGAGCCCGGGCGGACACCGCCCCGGCATAGCCCGCTCCCGCGATCCATATGTCATACCGCTCCAAAATCAAATTCATCCTTTCCAGACGCCCTCACAGGCGGAAATTTTTTCATCCCGTATAGTATAACACAATTTCCCGGGAAAACAAATTAAAGTTCTATTAAGTCAATCCCCCTTGCATTTCCCTGCCGCCTCCGGTACAATAGGGGCAACAATATGGAAGGAGGAGCGCCTATGAACATCAAACGTGTCTGCGCCCTGTATTTCAGCCCCACCGGGGGCACCGAGAGAATCGCCCGGCAGACAGCCGGAGAGCTGGGCAAAAGGCTGGGCCTGGAGCCGGAGTACATATCCTTCACCAAACCGGCAGAGCGGGAACAGGAGCACCGTTTCGGCCCTGGCGACCTGCTGGTGATGGCCTCGCCGGTGTACGCCGGCCGGCTGCCCAACAAGCTGATGCCCGAGTACAAGGCCAAGATTTTCGGGGAGGGGGCTGTCGCCGTTCCCCTCTGCGTCTTTGGCAACCGCAGCCCTGACGAGGCCCTGCGGGAGCTGATCCTGCTGCTGGAGGGCAACGGCTTCCGGATTGCCGGGGGGGCCGCCTTCGCCGGGCGGCACGCCTTCTCTGACAAGGTGGGGGAGGGCCGGCCCGACGGGGAGGACCTGGCCGAAATGGCCGACTTCGCCGCCAACATCGCGGAGAAGCTGGCCGGGGAGGACCTCCCTCTCCTGGACATGGACCGCAGCGGGATCGGCCCCTACTATACCCCCCTGAAGCAGGATGGAACCCCCGCCAAATTCCTGAAGGCCAAGCCCCTCACCGACTGGGGGAAGTGCTCCCGCTGCGGGGCCTGCGCCCGGGCCTGTCCCATGGGCAGCATCGACCCCAGCACCATGGAGGCGGTGGGGCTGTGCGTCAAGTGCCAGGCCTGCGTGCGCAAGTGCACCCGCCGCGCCAAGTACTTTGAGGACGGTGACTTCCTCTCCCACGTGGCTATGCTGGAGCAGAACTACACCCGGCGGGCGGAAAACCATATTTTGCTCTGATTTCAAATCTCCGGCCCGGGCCGGAGATTTTTTGTTACCTTTTGCCCCGCTCAGACGTAATAAAGACAGAGGAACAAGGAGGTGAGCCCCATGTCCCAGGCCGAGGAGCTGTTCGCCCAGGTCTATGAGACCTACGGTCCAGCGCTGTACCGCTTCTGTCTGATCCAGATGAAAAACCCGGCGGACGCGGAGGACGTACTGCAGGACGTCTTTATAAAGCGGCTGTATCAGGCCCCCAGATTCAAGTCCCCGGAGCACGAGCGCAACTGGCTCTACCGGGTGGCGCTGAACCTGTGCCGGGACGAGTGGCGGAGGGGCCGCCGGTCCGAGCTGCCCCTGGAGGCGGCGGCCGGGGTGTCTCTGCCCCCGGAGGAGCTGTCCCTGCTGGACCAGGCAGCCAACCTGCCTGAGAAGCAGCGCACCGCCCTGCACCTCTACTACTACGAGGGATACACCGTCCGGGAGGTCGCGCGGCTTCTGGACGTGACAGTCCCCACAGTAAAAATGCGGCTGAAACGGGGCCGGGAGGCCCTGAGAAAGGAGTGGACATGAATCTGTATCACGACGCCATGGACCACTGCGCCCCGGACGAGGGCCTGCGGGGGCGCTTGGAGCAAGGAGTCCTGTCGGCCCGGCCGGAGCGGGCCAGAACCTTCCGGCCCCGGCGGAAAAAGACGGCGGTGGCCCTGCTGGCGGCGGTCCTCCTGCTGGCCACCAGCGCCACCACCATCTGGGACCCCCTGTTTGTCCGGCGCTTCGGGCCCCAGGCGGCTCTGTCCGCCCTGGGCGGGGCGGTGTTTCAGGAGGTGGATCTCACCTCCGACTGCGACGACGTGTCCCTGACGGTGACCCAGGCCCTGTGCAGTGACAAGACCATCCACTATATCCTGGAGTACCGCCTGCCCGAGGGCGCCCCCCAGGAGGGCTACCGCTTCCCCGACCTCTACTACTACGGCACCGGGAACTACACCTGGGAGGAGCTGCGGGACAAGTGCCAGGACGATTGGAGCGGGCTGGACTGGACCACCCTCACCTCCTATGCGGAGTATATCCAGAGCGAGGACAACCCGCTCCAGCCCTTCCGGCTGAAGCGGGAGGGGGGCTCCGGCTCCTTCAGCGGCAAGGCGGAGGACGGCGTGCTGTCCTTCTGCTTCAGTCTGGACGCCGGCCAGGGGGTAGATTTGACACAGCAGCCCCTCACCATCCTGGTGACGCCCCCCTACACCCAGACCGAGGACGGAACCCGGACCGCCGTCACTGACCACCCGGCTATCGTCACCTTCCAGCCCGCCTACGACGGGCCCCAGGCCCGCAGCGCCGTGCTGGAGGAGGGGGACGTGAAGATTACCGCCACCCTGTCCACCTTCTCCCTGTCTCTGGAGGCCCAGGGTATGGACTACCCTTGGTATGATGATATGGTGAAGGACACCCGGCTGGTCACGAAGGACGGCCAGGAGAAGGCCGTCAGCCTCATGGGCTTTACCAGCGGCGGGAGCGGCATTCTTGCTGCTGATTCCAGAGAGGCAACGGAAGTCAGCACTACCGTCCACTTCATCGGGATCACCGATATCAGCAAGTTTACCGCCATCCGCATGGGGGATTATGAGATTCCCCTCAGCTGAATTTGTAAGCGCAAGGGCCGCCCCGGCTGGGGCGGCCCAAATGCAATATATGAGATAAATGAAAATTTTAAAAGCAGAAGCGAAAAATTATACATTTTTTCTTGCTTATCTCAAAATTATTTGTTAAAATAAGCAACACGAACCTGGCTGTTCAGTTAGGCGCTGTTTGAAAATGGAAATATGCACAGTGGCGAGGGATTTTTCTGTCAGACAAGCACAATTTTTCGCAGGAATACTGGATGTATTTCAAGAAAAATTGGGGCAGTATGGCGGAAAAAGACCCACCCCTTGGGCGTATTGACATTTTTCAAACAAGCCCTAGCCAAAGTTGAAATTATTTAGCTTGGACAGGATACTTTGGAAGTAATAGGATAGGATGATATGTAATGGTAATGAAGTTTCTTCAAATGACTGGACGGGTCGGAACACTGTTTTTGCTGGTATGTGTGATTCTTTCCGATTTTGGGATTATACCTCCAAACGGAACTGAGTTTTCTCGCGTCATACTGCATTTGTCCGTTATAGTTCTCGTCATTGGACAGATACTCGATATCAGGCGTTCAAAGAAAAAATAGCAAATAAGAGTCCAGTGGTATGAAGTCAAGAGGGAAATAAGGAAAAATTCAGAGAAAAAAGAGTGTGGAAG
>NZ_QWKG01000109.1 GCF_009911595.1 Colidextribacter sp. OB.20 | reverse complement strand
TGCGCATTTATTTGTTATCTCGGCAGTAGAAGCCATGCGGGGAGCATACCAGCCGGGTATGTGTCCCCCATGGTGGAGCTGTTGAGATTAAAGCGATACATTTGATTCAGCCATAGCGCAAATCAGAATGTATTGCACAAGGAGGAAAAATATGAAGCAAAGGATTCTAATTACTGGCTTATCTCTGTTACTAACCTTTTCATTGGCAGGCTGTGGGGGTCAGCAAACCCAACAGGAACCGCAGGAGCCAAAGCAAGAGGTTCAGCAGAGCGGAGCAATCAGCACAGAACCACCAGCAGAGCCGTTAGAGGTAAAGCAGGAGGTTGTACCCACGGTCACAGTTGTACCGAGTGAAGCTGACCCAGCTGAAGAAGTAGCAGACCAAGAGGAAGATTTAACAGAAGCAGTACAACTATTCGAGGATTGCAACGAGACCATCTATGCTACAGGCACCGTCAACATCCGGGCCAGTTATACAGCAAATAGTGAAAAGCTGGGGAGCCTGAACACGGGAGACAGTGTAACCCGTACAGGCATCGCAATAGCGGGAACCGAAGCAGAAGGCTGGAGCAGAATCCAACTAAGTGATGGTAGTATAGTTTATGTGAGCAGTAATTACATAAGCACCACAAAGCCAGTAGTTCAGCAACAGCAATCTAGCGGTGGTGGCCAGCAACAAACTCAGCAGCCAACTCAAAGCGACAGTCAACAGCAGCCACAGCCTAGTGGTGGTCAATCACAAGAAGATAAAAACAAAGCAGACAACGAAGCAGCGGGCCAAGGTTTAGCAGGTATGGATGCATGGGCTACTGAGCACAATACAGGAGAAAACCATCCAGAACTTCGTCCTGGAGCAATAGTAGATGAAAATGGAAACATCCAAAACCCCAACACAGCAGTCAACGCACAATAATCATAGAAATTGTATATGAATACAACCAGTAAAGCCAGTCAGGTTTATCTGATTGGCTTTCTTTTTTATTTTTATCAAATCCGTCAACATCCATCAATACAAAAAGCTGTCAGGATTCATTCCTGACGGCTTTTCATGTTTAAGTGGGCATAGTATAGCATTTGCACCCAAACAAAACCCACATAGATTCATTCTATATAAACCAGTAGGCTCTATTAAGTGCATTCAAAAAACAGATATATATTATTCTGAAATGAATGGGGATGAAAGCAAAATGCAATCAGGTATAATTATGACCACAACAAAAAACGGTATAGATGTTGCCGTAAGAGAGGAGTATGATTCTGGTAGAGTATATGGCTGCTACTTTCAATGTAGATATGGACCGTATAAGCAGTTTAGGAAACAACTGTTGAGGTCACACATTCCCGTCTGTAGCCGCAAAGAACTGATAAAATACATTGACGATCAGACGAAACTTCTTTCTGAAATATGGCGCTTGAATCCACCAAGGAAGAAGTAAAAATAAACTGTTGAAGCAGATAAGCCAGATGTGAAAACATCTGGCCTATGTTTATGTTTATTTTGAAAAAGTGAATTTTCTAATACAGTTGAAAGGCTTGTTATAAATTAAAAAAATGACAACGGAAAACTTTCGGTTAATTTATTTTTTTAATATTACTGATGGATGATTTTTAAATTTCGAGGGTTTGAAGATGTGAAAATAGGGGTTTCCAGAAAAAAGAATGGGAGGGGAAAGGGAAGTTGAAAAATCTGTGCTGATACAGAAAACGGGCTAGTTGAAATTCTGTTTCAGATGTTTCCAATAGCCTTTATGACAATGATAAGAAACAGTACCGGGGTTAGAAATTTACCAGTATAGAGCAGTCGGAGAAAACAGGTTCTTTAACTGCTACAAACTCACTAAAATCAAGGTTACATCCCCTTGCACTATCACGTCTTGTACATCAATGACCTCAGCGTTAAGATGATTGTGTTGAAAGCGATAGAAAGTTTTCAAACATCAAAAAGTTAGGAGAAATGAAAAATGTGTAAAGCTACTGTTATCTTTGAGGAGAAGTTGGGCAAGCGGCGTGAGGGCTGGGCGGTTTACCTGAATCAGAGCCGGGACTTTACATGGTACAGTGACAAGCAGGTCAAAGCCAAGATTGCCAGCGGTGAGCGTATCAACGGCGTGATGGTGAACGAAGCTGGGGAGGTTATGATGGACGAAGATTTCACCACTGGCCTGCTTGCAAAAACCGGGCTGGCTACATTCACTCCCATCATGGAGGACGAGGACAGCGGCGTGAGCAAGTATTTTGCTGTTACCCGTGTACTCAAAGGCGGCAAGGCTGGAGATCGCTATGAGCTGGTATCAAATCGGTTCAAGTTGGAGGTGGTGGACGCTGACAGGCTGAAAGCTCTGCTGTCTCTGATAAGCGTAGGCGGGGCCAGAGTGGACGAAAAGGGCCGGGTGGTAATCCATGAGGGGGTAAGCGTGGAAGATGCCACAGAGGATCCCAAGGGGGTTAGAGAGGGGGTGAGCTAATGCTTGCCCTCCTCTCATTTTTAGCTGGGTTTCTGGTGTTGTGGCTTCTGATTGAAATTTATATACAAATTCAGCTTTTTCAGTTACTTCGTGATTGCTTGAAGGAGCTGAAAGAGTTAGAGGACGATGTATGCTGTAAGCGATATATTTCAAATGCATCAAATACAACAGACAGTCAGCTCATTTGCGGCACAAATGAAATGGCTGATGAGAGGAAGGTTACAAATGGCAGAGTTGACTTATATTCGAGTAGGAGACTACTACATTCCTAATCTGATAGCTGATGAACCGGAGCCGGTCAGGACGGTGGGTAAGTACGGCAGTCTGCGGCGCAGCTACTTGAAGCAGCACAGGCATGACCTGTGGCGGGAACTGGCGGGCAGTGGAAAGCTTACCGCTCATCTGTTGGACATCGACGATACCGCCCAGGAGTGGATGGACAGAATGCTCCCGCAGATGATGGACGCCGCTGGCGCGACCGAGGAATTGAAAGCCCGTGACCAGATGGCGTGGGTGGGGATGATGAATAATTGCAGGGCCAGGGTGGAAGAAATTATCTTTACAGAGTTGGTTTACTGCTGAATATCCATGAAATAATAGGGGCTGGCAGCCAATGCCAGCCCCTATTATCGTCCCCTTGCGTCAGGCGTTTTTCGCTTTGTATTCTTCTCCCCAATTCCACATTGCATCCAAAACCGGCTTCAAACTCTGGCCTAGCTCCGTTAAAGTGTACTCCACTCGCGGCGGAACCTCTGGAAAGACCGTCCTGATCAGCAGGCCGCTTTCCTCCATTTGCCGAAGCTGGGAAGTCAGTACCTTTTGGCTTACGTTGCCGATGGATTTTTTCAATTCCCCAAACCGTTTTGTTCCCGGCAGCAAATCCCGGATAATAAGCACCTTCCACTTGTCGCTGATAAGCGTCAGCGTTGTTTCTACGGGGCAGGCGGGTAAAGTTTTGGCCTCCATCATCGTATCCTCCCATCTGTTAGTTTCTAAAATGCTGTATAGCTCTATTTTACTGTATCTCCCCCGCCGGGGTCAAGGTGAAAGAAAGAATTTTTTCTCCCGGCAAAAAAGCCGGAACCCCTTGAAACCGCGCAATCGTTTCCTCGCGGTAACTGTCCAATCGTTACCTCCGGGTGCCTATGCCACAATATTGTGCGTACTTCACAGCCCTCAAAAGGTCTGCTATGATACAGACAACGAAGGGAAACACCCCAGCGTTCAAAACAAAAATCAAAATCTATGGAGGTACGCAACATGAAAATCGCTGTTATCTGCGCCAATGGAAAGGCTGGCCGTCTGATTGTCAAGGAGGCCATGGATCGCAACCTGGATGTTACCGCCGTGGTGCGCGGGGAGAACAGGTCCGCCGCCGGCAAGGTAATTGCAAAAGACCTGTTTGACCTGACCGCCGCTGACCTCAAGGGCTTTGACGCGGTGGTGGATGCGTTTGGCGCCTGGACGCCGGAGACGCTGGAGCAGCACAGCACCACGCTGAAGCACCTGTGCGACACCCTCAGCGGCACGGATACCCGCCTGCTGGTGGTAGGAGGGGCCGGGAGCCTGTATGTCAACCCCGATCATACCGCTACCGTGTCTGACGGCCCGGACTTCCCGGAGATGTTCAAGCCCCTGGCCGTCGCCATGGCCAAGGCCCTGGGTGAACTGCGCCAGCGCAAGGATGTCAAGTGGACGTATATCAGCCCTGCCGGGGATTTCCAGGCGGAGGGTGAGCGTACCGGGGAATACATCCTGGGCGGCGAAGAACTGACCCTGAACAGCAAGGGCGAGAGCGTCATCAGCTACGCCGACTACGCCATCGCCATGGTGGATGAGATCGTGGGCGGGAGCCACATCCAGGAGCGCATTTCCGTAGTGCGCAAGTAAACCGGAACAGCACAGGGCCGTCCCGTGTGATGCGGGACGGCCTATTAACTTAAAATCAGGAACCGGGGAGAACCGCTTATGGAACATCTGGAACAAATACGACAACTCAACGCAATGCTGCTGACAGAGATGCCCGAATACCAGCCGCAGGCGCAGAAATTTCCCCAGGATGCGGCCAGCCAGCGGCGGTTGCTCCGCAGTCTGATGAATGTCCGACCGCCCATGCCGCTGAAACGGGAATTTCTTGCCATGCAGGACGATCTCCTGTCCGCCGAACGGAACAGCAAGGGCGTTGTCGATGGAACTGCGCTGCCTGCCGTCAACAGCCATCCGAGAATTGCCGTCTGGAAAGGGGACATTACCCAGTTAAAAGTGGATGCAATCGTGGACGCTGACAATTCCGCCCTGCTGGGCTGTTTCTGCCCCTGCCACGGCTGTATTGACAACGCTATCCATTCGGCGGCGGGCCTCCAGCTTCGGGATGAGTGCAGTCAAATCATGCAGGCCCAGGGCCACCCGGAACCCAATGGCCGGGCCAAGCTGACAAAAGGCTACAACCTCCCTGCCCGGTATGTTCTGCACACAGTCGGCCCTATTGTCCAAGGTCGTGTGACCGCCAGGGACCGGGAGGAACTTGCCTCCTGCTACCGCTCCTGCCTGGAACTGGCAGCGGAGCATGGATTGGAGAGTATTGCGTTCTGCTGTATCTCCACCGGGGAATTTCACTTTCCCAACCAGGAGGCCGCTGAAATCGCAATCAAAACCGTTACGGACTTTCTTCGGCAGGATACGTCCGTCAAGAAGGTGATTTTCAATGTTTTCAAGGATATTGACGAGACAATCTACCGCCGCATACTCGGCGCAGGTTGAACGGCTGAAACAGGCCCTTGACAGCGCAGACGCGGTGGTGATCGGTGCGGGGGCAGGGTTGTCCGCCTCGGCAGGACTGACCTATTCCGGCGAACGGTTTGAAACATATTTCAAGGATTTTGCCGACAAGTATGGCATCCGGGATATGTACTCCGGGGGCTTTTATCCGTTCGCATCGCTGGAGGAATACTGGGCGTGGTGGAGCCGCCATATCATGGTGAACCGCTACGAACCCGCACCGAAGCCGGTCTATGATAATCTGCTGAAGCTGGTAGAGGGCAAGGACTACTTTGTTCTGACAACGAATGTTGACCATCAATTCCAGCTTGCGGGCTTTGATAAGAAGCGGCTGTTCTACACCCAGGGAGATTACGGCCTGTGGCAATGCTCGGAGCCCTGCCATCGGCGCACCTATGACAATGAGGAAACGGTACGCCGGATGTTTGCCGAGCAGCGGGATATGAGAGTACCGACAGAGCTTATTCCCCGCTGTCCTGTCTGCGGCAAGCCTATGACCATGAACCTGCGGGCAGACGATACCTTTGTTCAGGACGAGGGATGGTATCATGCCCAAAGCCGTTATCAGGACTTTTTGCGGCGGCATGAAGGGATGCGAGTAGTTTTCCTGGAGCTGGGTGTGGGGCGTAATACGCCGGTCATTATCAAGTATCCGTTTTGGAAATATACTCACAACAACACCAATGCTTTCTATGCCTGCATCAACTTCCAAGAGGCATTTGCCCCAAGGGAAATATCGGGTCGATCTGTCTGCGTTGGCGTTGATATAGGCGAGTTTCTGAAAGATGTCTGTGAATAGAGGGGGTACTTTCTTATAAGTGAGTATCTTACCATCATGTGCGTAATTGACGTACATTTCTGTGGGTCTATAATGATTCCGCAAGCTGAAATTTACAGCTCAAATACCCATCTTAAATACGGAGGATTTTGGTATGGACTTCAAATGGCTCAATGAGGGGCAGATGAAAGAGGAAAACAATAAAATAGAAATGATTGCTCCGGCACAGAGCGACTTTTTCTTTAACAATGGCGCAATCGGAGATGAGGGAATTACCCCGGAATCTTTATGTAATGCCCCATTTTACTATACGGAAATTGCGGGCGATTTTGTAATGCGGGTAAAGGTTGCCCACGACTTCAAGGATACATACGACTCGGCCTCCATCATGGTGATGCAAGATATGCGAAATTGGGCAAAAGCCTGTTTTGAAATGACCGATTTTGGAACACATGCCGTTGTGAGTGTGATTGCGCGGAACGGAGAATCGGACGATGCGAACGGGTGCAACATTGACGGCAATGATGTATGGCTGCAAGTGTGCAGAAGCGGAAAATCTTTTGCTTTCCATTATTCTGTTGACGGCAAAAACTTCTACATGATGAGATTCTTCAACCTCCCCGCTGGCGAAACGGTTAAGGTAGGGCTGCTGCCGCAGGCCCCCGTTGGAGATGGCGGAATAAGGACTTATACAGACCTTACCTTTGAGGAAAAAACGGTAAAAAACATTCGTATGGGTGAGTGACGCCCTTTACCCATAAAAATGATAGTAAGAGCAAAATAGAAAAGGACTTCAGCCTGTTTCTCTTATGGCTCGTTTTCTTCGCCCCAATCACAAATTGCGTTTAGTATAGGAATCAACGATTTCCCACGTTCCGTAAGACTATATTCCACTTTAGGCGGAATTTGCGGATATTCCTTCCTATGAACTAATCTATCTGCCTCTAATTCTTTTAAGGTGGAACTCAATGTCTTATAGGAAATTTCTCCTATATATTTTTTCATTTCATTAAAGCGGACAACGCCGAACTCTGCAAGAACATACAATATCGTCATTTTATACTTCCCGCTGATCAGCGATAGTGTATAGCTGAAACCTGTACTCCTAAAACATTCGTTTGAAATAAGCCGTTCGCTCATATCACACTCTCCTTTATATTAGTATATAACCAAAAATAAAGTATCACACCTAAATGTGCGTACTTGCTTTTTGGCCTGCGTGTGTTATGATATTACCATCTTGTATGGGAAAAGTCAATCCCACAACATAGGAGGATGATTTTATGGGTAAAAAAATAGTTGTAATCACCGGCAGCCCCCGCAAAGCGGGAAACAGCTTTGCAATGACAGAGGCTTTTATTGCGGCAGCGGAAAAAAGGGGACATACAGTGACCCGGTTTGACGCCGCCAAAATGAATGTGAGTGGATGCCGCGCCTGCGAAACCTGTTTTAAGACAGGGAAGCCCTGCTCCTTCAACGATGATTTCAATACCATAGCACCGGCTATCCAAGCAGCGGACGCAGTAGTTTTTTCTACGCCGGTTTACTGGTACTCGATCCCTTCTCAAATCAAGGCGGTGATCGACAAGCTGTTTTCCTTCTACAACGCAAAGGTCGATCTTTCGGGCAAAGAATGCGCATTGATTTCCTGCTGTGAGGAAAGTGATGTGTCTGTCTTTGACGGTGTCCGCATTCCGATTGAGAGGTCGGCCGCCCTGTTGAACTGGAAAATGGTGGGGGCGGTGATGGTTCCGGCAGTAGTAGGTGTCGGAGACATTGACAAGACAGATGGTTGTGAGCAGGCGGCAAAATTGGCCGAGAAGTTTTGAGGCTTCAAAGGACGCATAATTCTGAAACTGCTACACGGCATAAGAAAAAGCTATCGTACAGCACAACTTGTCACGCCAGAAAACGGCGGCTTTCGATTTCTGAACCGCCCCCTGTCAAGTAGACAGATGAAAAAAAGAAAATTAGGCCACGAGGGTCT
>NZ_QWKG01000108.1 GCF_009911595.1 Colidextribacter sp. OB.20 | reverse complement strand
GAAAGTAACAAAGGCCGCCGCTGGCGCGGCGAAAGGAGTGTTGATTTGAAAAGGACGATTAGTGCGATGGTGGGGCAAGGCTCGGTGAACCACAACAGCAGGGCGTTCAACGCCAAGAACACCGACCGGTCACGCTCCCATCTGAATATAACCTACTGCCACGAAAATATCAAGGCAGTTTTCCATGAGCTATTTGACGAGGCCCTCAAGCGGTACAATGACAAGCAGACCAGGGCAGACCGCAAGATTGAGGACTACTATGAAAAGATACGTTCCAGCAAGCAGGAAAAGCCGTTCCATGAAATCATCCTGCAAGTAGGGAACAAAGACGACATGAGCGCAGAGAGTGAGGACGGCCAGCTTGCGGCGGCGGTGCTGGACGAGTACATGAGAGGTTTCCAGGAGCGCAATCCCCAGCTTCGGGTGTTCTCCGCTCACCTCCACATGGACGAGGCCACGCCCCATCTGCACATCGACTTTGTACCGTTTACCACCGGGAGCAAGCGGGGCCTGGACACCAGGGTATCGCTGAAACAGGCGTTAGCGGCCCAGGGCTTCAAGGGCGGCACCAGGGGCGATACGGAGTGGAACCAGTGGGTACGCTCTGAAAAGGAACAGCTTGCCGCTTTGATGGAGCGCCATGGTATTGAGTGGGAGGACAAGGGCACCCACGACAAGCACCTGTCTGTGCTGGACTTCAAAAAGGAGCAGAGGGCGAAAGAGATTGCCGAGCTGGATAAGGTCAAAGCAAAGAAGCAGGGACAGGTGGAACAGCAGGAGCAGCGTCTAAAGGAGCTGGCCCCGGCTGTGAGGAACATGGAGCAGTTGGCGGCGCAGTTCTCCGATGACCCGGAGCGGATATTGCCGGAGCCGGGGCCGCTAGAGAGTGCCAAGTCCTACCGGGAGAAGAAAGCCAAGCCCCTGCTTGCTAAGATCGTCAAGGTGCTGCGCTCTTTGTACCGGGCCTATGTCGAGTTGAAGGGGAAGTATGAACGCTTGCAGGGGGACTATGGCCGAGCCAGGGAGGGCAACGAGCGATTGTCTGTCCGCTTGCAGGAGGTGAAGATGGAAAACAAGACCCTACGGGGGACAGTTGCCGACTTTGAGCGGGTAAAGCGAGCTTTCGGCCCGGAGGAGGTGGAGCGGGCCGTAGAGGACGCAAAGCGCCGGGAGGCGCAAGAGCGGGAGCAGAAGAAAGCAAAGCGGAAGTTCAGCCGAGGGGCAAGGTAACAAACAACAGGAGGGCACTTTGCGGAGCGCCCTCCTGATTTATACTTGTAAGGGGGTGCTTTTGCTGTTATAATGATAACGAAAAAATTAAATTTTGGAGTAGGGTAAATATGATACGAAAAGAGAAGAAAACCGCCTTTCGGCTTTTGATAGGCATAGGTGCAGTTTTGCTGATTATTTTAATTGCAGTACTCATTTTATTTGGGAATGAACTGCGCTCTCTTATGTCATTAAAAAAGATTGATAATTATGGAATGTATCAAATGACCTATTACGGCGATTATGGCTTTGATGACTTCCTGGAAGTCGGTGCCAGCAATGATGCGGATATTGAAACCTTTGTAACAAAACGGCTGTTGAAAGGGTTGCCAATAGATTTAGGTGTTACAGGAGATGGCTGCACCGCTTTTGTCGTGAAAAACGGAAATGGCAACATTCTGTTCGGGCGAAATTTTGATTTTACATATGCTCCATCTTTACAACTCTATACCACGCCTGATAATGGTTATGCTTCGGTTTCCACAGTCAATCTTGCCTTTGCCGGATATTCAGAGAACAATTTGCCAGATGGTTCATTTTTTGATTGTTTCTTAACGTTGGCCGCACCATTTCTTCCTTTTGATGGAATGAATGAGAAAGGTCTTGCTATTGCCTTGCTTGCGGTTCCAGAGGCAGATGTTCCTTATGACCCGGATAAAATAACACTAAATACAACCACCGCAATTCGCCTTGTACTTGATAAGGCGGCTACTGTAGAAGAAGCTGTTGACTTATTAAAACAATACAACATTTATTTTTCTGGGGGTATTGAGTGTCATTACTTAATTGCTGACGCAAGTGGACGTTCTGTAATTGTAGAATATGTAAACCAAGAGCTTTGTGTCGTTGGAACAGAGGCAGAATATCAAATTGCTTCTAATTTCATTGCCTATGATGGATTGAATATTGGAGAAGGCTTTACAGAATTCGAACGCTATGACAAGGTGCAGAATGCAATAGAAGCAAATAACGGCATACTTGAAGCAAATCAGGCAATTCAACTACTGGCCAACATCGGTGTTTTTGACGGTGATACGGACAAACTACAGTGGAGTGTTCTTTACAATCTTACGACTGGCGATGGAGCGATTTTTGCAAATAGAAAAGCAAATGATTTGATAAATTTTCAACTTGTTGAGGATTCTCTTCAATAGACAGTTCGGTGAAAGGTTCCGAATGTAGTTGTAATTTCTCGCTTTTTGTGCTATCATTAGAGTAGCAAACCAGCAGAGAAAAGCAATGTGGTTTGCTTGCCGTTATCATCGTTGATAACAATTTGATAACAGCCCATCGTATAGGCTGGATAATATGGATATATCAAATAATCAAAAGAATAGGGTATCATATTTCTAAAGCAAAATCCGTTAGAATATGATACCCAGCAACGAGTGGGAATAATTTCCATTTTCTTGCAGCTCTAAAATAACAAGCGGCAGGAGGGCGCTCTTAGAGCGCCCTCCTGATTTATACTTGTCAGCAGGTAATTTTACTGTTATAATTGAGAGCGATAAAGATGAATTTACAATGGATTCGAGTAAGACCAAAAAGTCACTACACCTATAAGGAAGTGATGACCATTGGCTACTGCGAAAACGGCAAAGAAAGACCGTCACCTAAGACACGCCGAATACTACGGGCTAACGGAAACCTTTGATGATTTGTATGCCAGGAGCAAGGCGCAAGCTGTGTTCACCGACCTTATGCCGCTGATTTTATCAGAGGAAAATATCAGGCTGGCGTACAGAAATATCAAGCGGAATACTGGAAGCCGTACCGCTGGCGTGGACCACCTCACAATGGGCCATATCGAAAAATTATCCAGTGAGGAAGTCGTTTCAAAGGTAAGGCACAAATTAGCATGGTACAAGCCCAGACCTGTCCGGCGGGTGGAAATCCCCAAACCTAATGGGAAAACCCGCCCTCTGGGTATTCCGGCAATCTGGGACAGATTGGTACAGCAATGTATCTTGCAGGTTCTGGAACCGATATGCGAGGCCAAATTCCATAACAGAAGCAACGACTTTCGTCCAAATCGGTCAACGGAGCACGCAATCGCCCAGGCTATGAGAATGGTACAGATACAGCATTTGTATTTTGTGGTGGACGTGGACATTAAGGGATTTTTCGATAACGTCAATCACGCCAAACTCATACGGCAGATGTGGACACTTGGCATACGGGACAAAAAGTTATTGGCTATCGTTAAGGAAATGCTGAAAGCGCCCGTTGTGCTTCCTGATGGTGAAAAGATATATCCCGATAAGGGAACGCCGCAGGGAGGAATCCTGTCGCCGCTGCTCTCCAACATTGTTCTGAATGAACTGGATTGGTGGGTCAGCAGTCAGTGGGAGGATATACCGACGCACACGGTTATCAAAGAAGGCATCGCCAAAAACGGTACGCCAAACCGCTCCAATAAGTGCCGCACGTTGCGGCGGAGTGAATTGAAAGAAATGTATATCGTCCGTTATGCTGATGATTTCCGTATCTTTTGCCGGAAGCGGAGTGACGCTGTGAAAACCTTTCATGCCGTCAGGCAATGGCTGGCGGAACGGCTGAAACTTCAAATCTCGGAGGAAAAATCCAAGGTAGTCAACCTCAAGAAGAATTATTCGGAATTTTTGGGCTTTAAGCTGAAAGCGGTTCAGCGTGGGAAAAAGTATGTTGTGCGCTCCCATATGTGTGATAAGGCCATTCAGAATACCACACGGAAGCTGAAAGCGCAGATTGATTACATCCAGCATCCAGTCAACCGCAAAGAGGAATATAAGGCAATCTTGCTTTACAATTCTATGGTAATCGGCATACACCAGTATTTTGCCATAGCTACCCTCATTAGCGACGACTGTTATCAGATTGGACGGTCAATCAGGCTTGTGTTCAGAAACCGTATGCGAGGCAGACTGTCTAAGCACCCAAAGGGACAGGTTATCAATGTGCATGGTGAACTGTGGGCGCATTATTCCCAAAGCAGACAAGTGCGCTACATGGGCACCTCGGCAATTCTCCCGATTGGATATTGCCAGACACGAAATGCGCAGAATAAGCGGAAAACAGTCAATAAATACACCGCAGAGGGGCGAAAGGAAATCCACTGTGATTTACGGATTAACATGGAAATTCTGCTCAAACTCATGCGGAATCCGGTACTTAGCAGAAGCATTGAGTATGCGGATAACCGAATCTCCCTCTATGCGGCGCAATATGGTAAGTGTGCGGTTACAGGGCGGGAACTGGAATTTTACGAAATCCACTGTCACCATAAACTCCCTGTGGAAAATGGCGGCACAGATGTATATGCAAATCTGGTTATCGTCCATAAAGACGTTCACAAACTTATCCATGCGATACAACAGGAAACAATTGACTGGTACATGAAGCGATTAAACCTTGACAGTGCCATGCTAAAGAAACTCAACCGACTTCGCCAGATGGCTGGCAATAACCCCGTTTGACAAACAGGACTTAGGTCAATCTCAACTTACAGTAGTAATTCATCAATTTTAGAAAACGAGTTTTCAACGATGGAACGCCGGATGAGCTGAAAGGTTCATGTCCGGTGTGAAGCGGGGGAAAATCCGGCGATAACCTCAAAGGATTACCTATCGTTATGCAAGATCGGTTCTACAGCTTTGGGCGCTCTGCATGGCCTCTGGGCCTCTCAGAAAAAGTCAGGGGCCAAAAAAACCTTTAACCTGGTCATGTGTCCCTCTCACATCACAAAGAAGTGGGTACGGGAAATCGATGAGACCCTCCCCAACACTCTCGCTATGGTGGTCAAGAGTATCAGCGAACTGGAAAGGCTCTACTCCATGTATGAGGCTGGAGACAAAAACGTCTATGCGGTATTCAGTAAAGAGAAGGCTCGGGACGGCTATATGCGTTATCCTGCCATTGTCTGGAATAAGCAGAAGAGAGCGTTTCTTTGCCCGGACTGCGGTAAGCCCATCCAGATGGAGCTCAGCGACGACGGCTCACAGTATCTGGTCAACGCTGACCCGCCTTTTTTCCTAGGGGAGCACAAGAGAAGACGCGTTTGCCTGGAGTGCGGCTCCATGCTGTGGGCCCCGATTAACCCGGGAAGAAGCATCCCCTGGACCAAGATACCGGACTTCGGCTGGGTCTACAGGCCCTTCGCTGCCAACTACCTGTCCCTCACGAAAAATGATGCGGTATTGGAACGGCTTCGGGAAATTGCAGCAGATCCTCAGGGTAGTTTTCCTGTCCGGGAAGCCTACCGCCGCTTCCCGCTCAGCACCTATATCAAAAAGAAGATGAAGGGGCGAATCGATGCTTTTATTGCCGATGAGCTGCATGAGTACAACAATAGTAGCGGCCAAGGCGACGCTATGGCGGAGATTTTTGGTGTCAGCAAGCAGTTTGTGGGCATGACCGCCACCCTGATCAACGGGTATAGCTCCGGGATATTCCATCTGCTGTACCGTCTGGTCCCTGGTCTGATGCGCCAGGACGGCAAGAGCTACCGCCGCCCCCAGGACTTCAACGCAGAGTATGGCGTGGTAGAGAATGTCTACGAAACGACAGACACAGCGTACAACGCCAACCGCCGGGCCAGTAAACAGAAAACCAAGACCCGCCAGCTCTCCGGGGTATCCCCGCTGGTATTCTCCCGGTTTCTGCTGGAGTACACCGCTTTCCTCTCCTTGTCCGACATGGGGAAAGACCTCCCGGACTATGAGGAGATTCCCGTTCCCATTGATATGCCATGGAGCGTGTATGGCGCTTACAAGGATATAGAACAGGAAATCCGCACGGTGATGAAATCGGATCAGAAAGCGGCCAAAAAGCTGCTGTCTGCCTATCTGAATCTGCTCACCGTCTACCCGGACCAGCCCTATGACCAGCCGGATATCGTCCACCCCATAGACGGCCATATTATCGCCCATCCCAGCAACAAAGCCAGTTTTGACGACATCCTGCCAAAAGAAGAAAAGGTGCTGGAGATTGTCAGGGAGAAGATCGCCGCCGGGGAGAAGGTCATGATCTACACCAGCTGGACCCGAACGGATTCCCAGCAGAAACTGGTAAAGCTGCTCACCGAGGAGGGATTCCGCACTGAGATACTGCCTCCATCGGTCCCTCCGGAGAAGCGGGAGGCTTGGGTAGAGAAGCGCGTCCACACTGGCTGTCAAGTTCTGATTACGAATCCTAAGTGCGTAGAAACCGGTCTCGATTTAAATGCCTTTACCACCCTGAATTTTTACAGCATGGGCTACAACCTGTTCACCCTGCGCCAAGCGGCCCGCCGGTCCTGGCGGATCAACCAGACAGCGCCCCGGGTAGAGGTTTACATGTTCTACTATGCCGACACCATGCAGGCCAAAGCGATGAAGCTCATGGCCTCCAAATTGGCTATGGCCAGGATCATCGAGGGCAACCTCTCCGAGGAGGGTCTGGCCGCCATGAGCGACGTGAAGGACCTGACCTCCCAGATGGCAAAGGAATTGGCTCTTGGAATCAAGGACAACGTGGAGGATATCGCCGCCGCCTTTAAGAAAATGGCGATCATCAATCCTCACCGGGAGCACGTCCAGCCCGCAGCTCTGCCCATTGTGGCCGCTGTGGAGGAGGCACCCGCCCCTGTCACAGTGGTGGAGCCGCCCAGGATTCGGACCATCGACGCAGAGAACAAGCAGGCCCTGTACGAGGGACTGCTGCAAAGAACAATGGAAGAACGCAGAAAAAAGAAGTCGAAGAAGAGAGTGGTGGACGAAAACCAGTTCTCGTTCTTCGATTTCGTTGCGTAGAAGGGGGAATTTATTTGAATATCACCATGAATCGGGCTGAGCTGCTGCACGCTGTCAGGCACGCGGCGGCTATCGCCCCTATCAACTCCCCGCTGGAGGAGCTGATGGGGGTGTGCCTGGAGGTTACCGCCGCCAGCAAGGCGCTGGTACTCACCGCCACCAACCTGGAGGTCACGCTGAAGCAGAAATTGACCTGCGACGCCCAGGAGGACGACGCACTGGTCATTGACGCCAGGCTGCTGGCCCGGATGCTGGAGAAGCTGTCCGGCGATACGGTGGAGTTGCGGCGGGGCACAGGGGCGAGTCAGCTGTGGGTCCACGGCAGGGATGCGGAATATCGCGTGTCTGTCTGGGAGCAGAGCAGCTACCCCAAGGCGGAGATCCCCGCCGTATCCAAGCTGATCCGGGCCAGCGGCATTCCATCCATGGCCAAGCGGACCATTTTCGCCGCCGATGAGAAGAACGAGAAGCCCATGCTCAAGTGTGTCCATGTCCGGTTTACCAAGGACGGTCTCCGGGCTGCCGGGAGCGATGGAAATTGCGTCGTCACCGCCAGAGGGGACGACAAGAGCACAGGCGATTTCAGTGTCCTGATCCCCGCCAATTCCCTGAGCCGGCTGGCCCAGATGTGCGAGGACAAGGATGAGTTTCGGGTAGGCACTACCGGCAAGAAAGTGGTGTTCGTCCGGGAGGGCTTTCTGTTCTCCGCCCGTCTGATCAAGGCGAACTACATCGACACCGACTTTCTCACCGGCTCCCTGAAAAATCAGTTCACTGTCCTCACCGATGTGGCGGAGCTGCGCAAAGGATTGGATTCTGTGTCCTGTGTTGACCCCGATGGAAAGGTGAAGCTGTCCTTTGAGGGTATGACCCTGACCTTCCAGTGCGCCGGCATCCATGGAAATGCCCAGGACTCTATAACTGTGGCCCCGCTGACTGGAATGGCCCAGGGGGAATACTGGTTTCTCACCAGGCGGATGTCCAACTGCCTGCGGTCCCTGTCCGGGACCGCTACCCTGGGAGTTGCCGCCGGCGGGATGCTGACGCTTAGTACCGAGAACGCCTTCTATATGCAGACCGGGGTACGCCCGGGAATTGATATGCTCCCTCTAAAGTAGACAGTGGAAAAACAAAACTGTCGAAATAGA
>NZ_QWKG01000107.1 GCF_009911595.1 Colidextribacter sp. OB.20 | reverse complement strand
AAAACGAAACCGCCGCCAATGGCTTTGCCTTTAACTTCCGCGTGAGCGCGAAGCGGGGGCCGTCCGGCCAGGGCGGCTACATCAGTTCTGTGCAAGGAGGGTTCCAGTAATGGTAAAGAGGCGCGAGGATTCCATCAAGGAAATGAACAAGCGCAAGAGCAACGAGCAGCTTACCCGCGAGAACGAAGAACTGCGGGCGAAGGTTGCGGCGCTGGAGGAACAGGTGGACAACACAAACCTGGCGCTGTGCGACGTGTACGAGCAGATGATTGGAGGCATGGAGTAATGGCGAAGATTTACACCGCCCTTATCCAAAAGGGCCTGAAAACCATTGACGACGTTCCCGCCCGCATCCGGGCGGAGGTCGAGGCACTGCTGGCGGAGCAGGACCATGAGTAGGGTCCGTCTGTGGCTGCTGGATATTCTGATGGGAAAGGAGAAAAACGGTATGGCTATCGTGTACGCGACCCTTATCATCAAGGGCAAGAAAACGCTGGAGCAGGTTCCCGCCATTCTGCGGGAGCAGGTCGAGCAGATTCTTGAGGACCTGGAAGTGAAACTGTAACCAGGACAGCCGGGGCCGTCTCCACGCTGGAGACGGCCCCAAACTACAATTTGGAGGCGTGAGCAATGTACATCGACGCAAACACCATCATCACCATTTCGGCGGTGCTGGCCGCGCTGGGCGGCATCGGCGGGGTGGTGGTGTGGTGCATCAAGTTTGTGGACCGGCAGAAGAAGCAGGACAAGGAGCTTGCCGCCATCCGCAAGGAGCAGACGCTTATCTGCTATGGGGTCCTGGCCTGCTTGAAGGGGCTGAAAGAACAAGGGTGCAACGGACCAGTGACCGCCGCGCTGGACAAGCTGGAAAAGCATCTGAACCAAGCGGCCCATGAAGAGGAAGAATAGGAGCCGCCATGAAAATTTTGATTGTCGCCGCCTGCGCCCTGGTGGTGGGTATCGCCCTGGGCATTGTGTTCAGCGCGGCGACCATCCGGCATCTGCGCCGACGGGTGAAGGAGCTGCGGGAAATCATCAAGGAGGGCCTGCCGCCGGAGAGGCCGGAGACAATGAAGCGGTTTGTGTGGGCCTGCGTCATAAACGGCTTTGCCTGGGTGTGGTGCAGCTACATCCTGGCCGCGCTGGACAAGGTGCAAATCGCGGAAGAGCTGTCGAAGGTTGCTCTTGCTGAAATCATCGTGCCGGTGGCGGTCTACGCATTTAAGTCCGGCGTGGAAAATTTGAGCAAAAATAACCGCTGGCCGGACAGGGGAGACACGCCGGAAGCGGAGCCGGAGGACACGGACCCGCCGGGCATGGGATAACGAAAAAGGAGCGTTTACAAATGCTGACCGGAAAAAACAATGAGGAAAGAATCTGGAACTACCTGACGGCGGCGGGCATGACCGCCTACGGCGCGTCGGGGCTGATGGGTAATCTCTACGCGGAAAGCGGGCTGATTCCTACCAACCTCCAGAACACCTACGAAAAGAAGCTGGGGTATACGGACGCCACCTACACGGCGGCGGTGGACAGCGGGGCCTATACCAACTTTGCCAAGGACGGGGCCGGGTATGGGCTGGCTCAGTGGACCTATCACACCCGCAAGGCCGCGCTGCTGGCCTTTGCAAAGGCGGCGGGGAAGTCTGTGGGGGACATGGAGACACAGCTTGCTTTTTTGGTCCACGAGCTGGAAAGCTCTTTCTCCGCTGTGCTGTCTACGCTGAAAACGGCAAGGACTATCGAAGCGGCGTCCAACGCTGTACTGCTGAAATTTGAGCGGCCCGCCAACCAGGGGGAGGCGGTGAAGCAGAAGCGGGCGCAGTATGGGCAGGTCTACTATGACAAGTTTGCCGCCGGGCAGGCGGCGGAAGGAGGACCAAAGATGAACAAAAAGCCTGTTTCCTTCCTCCAGACGGACAAGCGGTGGGCCAGCAAGCCCTACCGGGTGAAGGGGGAGAACTCCACCATCGGGGACAGCGGGTGCGGCCCGACCGCAGCGGCCATGCTGCTGTCCACCCTGACGGGGAAGAACATCACGCCGGAGGACACCTGCAAATGGTCCGTGGACCACGGGTACAAGGCCCTGGGCAACGGCACCTATTACGCCTACTTTGCCCCGCAGTTTGCGGCCTACGGCATCAAGTGCTGGCAGCTTAACTGGGTGAACGCCTACCACAACCCCAAGGCCACGTCCTTTGACGAGACGGTGAAGTATCTGAAACAGGGCTACTACGCTATCGCCCTGATGAAGAAGGGGACCTGGACCGGCGGCGGGCATTTCGTCGTGCTGTGGTGGGCGGACGGCAAGGTGCGCATCAACGACCCGGCATCCACCAGGGATAACCGGGTAAACGGCAATCTGGCTACCTTCAAGAACGAGGCCGCTTATTTCTGGATTGTGGACGCGCGGGAGTACAACAACAGCGGGAAGCTGGTGGACGGCTCCATGGCGGAGGTCAAGCCGGAGGACGTGCCGCAGGCCGCGCCGGGGGTGACGGCGGAGCGGAAAGCGACCGGCGTTGCGAAGTCGTTCGACAAGAAGCTGGCCGGGACCTACGCCGTGACGGCGGGAAGCGGCCTCCACATCCGCAATGTGGCCGGGTCCAAAACCGGGAGCATGGTTGTCCTGCCCTGTGGGACGAAGGTACAGAACTACGGCTACTACACGGAGGTAAGCGGCGTGAAGTGGCTGTATATCCAGGTTACATACAAGGGCGTCAAATACACGGGGTTCAGCTCCGGGGCATACCTGAAAAAAGCATAGGAGGAAAAGAGCATGAAAAAGCTGAATACCATCCAGAAGCACGACAACCTGAACACCGTCTATAGAGACGGGGAGGCCGGACCGGGCGGAGCGCATCACGATTATGTGGTGTCGTTCGGCGGCGGTCTGCCGGAGAGCGACGGGGACGGGGTGCGCATCCAATTCCAGTGCGGGCCGCGCAAGGACCCGGAGGCGCGGAAAGGAGTGTGTGGTGCGGACTTGCTGGAAATCGTGCGTGACCAGCTGCGGGCGTTTCAGGCTGGGCCGTTTTCCTGCCGGGAAAACGCCTGCGCCCTGACACACATTGAGGAAGCGCTCATGTGGCTGAACCGCCGGACGGAGGACCGGGCGGAGCGGAACGTACTGGGAACGACCGAGAAATAAGGAGGAAAACATCGTGGAAGCTCTGATTCAAAACATCCCCGTGGCTGCGGCACTGGTGCTGCCGGTGGTGCTGGTCCTGATGGTGGTAACGAACATCATCGTGGAGGTGCTGAAAAAGCTGACCTGGGGAAAGCTGCCGACAAATCTCCTGGCCTTTGCCGTGGCTATGGCCGTGACGCTGCTGGCTTTCTTTGCCGCCTGCCAAATCATGGGCGTGGCCGTGACGTGGTACATGGTGGTGGCCGCTGTGGTGATGGGCGTATTCGTGGCCTATGCCGCTATGTTCGGCTTTGATAAATTCCGGCAAACCCTGGAACAGCTTAACAGCATCAAAAAGAATAGCTGACCGATTCGGTCAAGAAAATCCCCCGGCGGCGGGGTCCTTGCGGGCCTGCTGCCGGGGGATTTTTTGTTGCTTGATGGTTTATTCGCTGGGTATCAATGCCTCCAGCTTATTGTAATACTTTAACAGGTCCTCGTCATACTTGCTAAAGTTTTCAGAATAGGTCTTTAAGCTGCCGCTGGGAGAAACCGCCAAGTCAATCAAGCCGCAGTATGCGTCATACAACGAATCGGCGGCTTCATAACAGGCGGCAAACTCTGCTGGGGGATTTTGCAGGTCTGCCATAATTCCGTCAACTAATTCGCGGTTTGCCTGCAAGCCGGATATAACAGTCGCGGTATTGTCCTCGGCATACAGGAGGGATAGAGACGTGTTGAAATCATCGTGAAACACGCCGCCGCTTCTGGTGTATTTGTCGGTTACACTATCGCGCTCTTTGTAGATGGTGTTATACCAGACCTGCTTTGTTAGGTTGCACATCTTTTCTGCAACCGAGCCGCCACGGATTGTCTGCGCCCGGAGTTCGTTCAGGCTGGCGATATACGCCGCTCTATCGCTGGCCTGCTTCTGCTGGACGCCAACAAAAATGCCAACCACGGCAACCAGCGCAAGGACACAAGCTGCTATGATAATGGAACGTTTGCTTTTGCGGGGGGCCGGGGGCGTATCCTGGGGCTGCGGCTCCTGGATAGGGTGGCCGCAATGCGGGCAAGCCTGCGCCGCGTCGGAAATTTCTTTGCCACATTCGGGGCAGGACATCAACGCCATACAATCACATCCTTTGATTTATTTTAGGGGTTTATGGAGTATTACCATGATAGCCTCTGTTTATGGCAATGTCAAGTAGACAACTGAATATTACCATACCGAAAGCGGGAATGATTCTGCTGAAATCCATTGAGTATTACCATGGACCGGAGCGGGAAGTATGGTAATGTTTAATAAAATACGGGACATTGCCATGAATGGGAGGGGGCGCGGTGAAGAAATTTCAATTTGAGGGAAAAGGCAACGTGTCCGGCGACCGCATCCGGGAGCTGCGGCTAAAGGCGAGGCTATCACAAGCGGCCCTTGCCGCGAAGATGCAGACCGAGGGCGTGATTGCGGAGCAGGATGTAATCAGCCGGATTGAAAGCGGGTCCCGCCTGGTGACGGACTATGAGATTCTGGTGCTGACCAAGATTTTCAACGTGTCCGCAGACTGGATTATCGGAACGGGGCGGGAAACGCCGCTGGGCTGAACGAGGATAAAGAAAAATTTTGCCGTAGGCTTTTTAGCCTACGGCAATTCTTTTTCCGAACGGGCGGACTATTGACTTTCTGATTTATTCCAGATTATTATTTCCGGGAAGGGGGTGCTTCTATGAATCACAAAGGGGCGACACACTTTTCGCTGAACGACCGCTACACCGTGGAGCGGATGTTGAGAAAAGGGTTTAAGCCAAAGGCTATCGCGGATGCACTGGGGAAATGTGAGCGGTCTATCTACTATGAAATCAACCGGGGCCTCTGCGTCCAGCGTACCACGGACCTAATTGACGTTGAGGTTTATTGCGCTGACGTGGCGCATAGGAGGTACAAGAAATTCCTGTCTGAAAAGGGGCCGGACCTGAAAATCGGACACGACCACGCGCTGGTGAAGAAGCTGGAAGAGCTTATCGTAGAACAGCACTTTTCCCCTGGCGCGGCCCTGGCGTACATCAGAAACGGAGAGGACGAGTACGAAACCGACATCTGCGAGCAGACGCTTTACAATTACATCTACCGGGGCGACGTGTTCCTTGTGCTGAACGAAAAGCATCTACATGAAAAGGGGCGGCGGCACTATGCGGCGAAGAGCAAGAAGGAGGCCGCGAGAGCGCCGCGCGGAACGAGCATTGAAAAGAGGCCGAAAGAAATCGGGAAGCGGGAGAAGTTTGGACACTGGGAAATGGACAGCATCATGGGGTGCAAAGGCTCCAAAAAAACGCTGCTGGTGCTGACGGAGCGGCGGACCCGTATGGGTATCGTCATGCTACTGGAGGACCACACGGCGGCAAGCGTGGTCAAGGCCATCAACCGCCTGGAACGAAAATTCGGGAAGCTGTTCTACAAACTGTTCAAAAGTATCACGGTGGATAATGGGTGCGAGTTCCAGGACTTTGAAGGGATAGAGATTGCACACCGCCGGAAGGGGAAACGGACCATCGTGTTTTTCTGCCATCCGTATTCCGCATACGAGCGGGGGAGCAATGAAAATATGAACCGGCTTATCCGCCGATTCTTCCCGAAGGGGACCAACTTTGACGAGGTGACAAAGGAGCAGGTGGAAGAGGCGGAACGGTGGGTGAACAACTACCCACGGAAATTGCTTGGGTGGAAGTCGGCAAGCGACCTGTTCAACGAAGAACAGCAGGCGGCTTGACCGGCTGGAAGTGAATACAAATGTTCTAACCGGACGAGAAAGCCCCGCCCGGTTAGATTGTTATGCCTATTTTATTGTGATATAGCCTAAAAATGGTATGGGTGGTTTGGTTAGTTTGCTGATTATTCTAATTTACTGCAAATTATTCTTGACTTCTGGCAAAAACAGCCCCAGCCGGGGAAATTCCCGGCCGGAGGCTGTCAAATTGGAGCTGGGCTTATGCCGCGCCGAAGCGGTCCAGAGGCCACAGGGCCAGGACGGCCTTGCCCAGAATATAGCCGCTGTCAATGGTGCCCACCCGCTCGTCCCGGCTGTCGGTGGAGTTGTTCCGGTTGTCCCCCATGATAAAGACGGAACCCTCGGGCACCTCCCAGTGGGTCTGAAGCATGGTGGAGGAGTAGGGCAGATACATCTCCTCCTTGATATAGGGCTCGTCCAGCCGCTGGCCGTCCACATAGACGGCGCCGGCGTTGTAGTCGATGTCCACTGTCTGGCCCCCGGTGGCAATGACCCGCTTGATGATGGCCCGGGGCCCGGTCCAGCCGGTCAGCACCACGGGGGTCTTGTTCACCACCACAATGTCCCCTTGCTTCGGGGTGTAGCCCAGAGACCAGATAATCATAATCTCCCCGTCCCGCAGGGTGTTTTCCATGGAGGGGCCGTCCACCCGGGTGAGCCGGGCCACACAGTTGAACAGCACCACCGCGATCACCACGCAGCCTAAGAACAGCTGGAGCCACTCATACAGCCCGGCCCCCGGCCTGCGGGGCTCCTGCTCCTCTTCCGTCTCTTCCCCGCCCTGGGGCAGGTCGTTGTATTCGTCCATGGGAATACCTCGTTTCCTCGTTGGTGAGTGGTATTATAACCGCTTTC
Organism: Colidextribacter sp. OB.20; assembly: GCF_009911595.1. Taxonomy (GTDB): domain Bacteria; phylum Bacillota; class Clostridia; order Oscillospirales; family Oscillospiraceae; genus Lawsonibacter. Next base: position 1,772 of record NZ_QWKG01000107.1, on the reverse strand, counting down.
GCGGGAAATTGCAACAGGGGAAGGACCGGGACATAAGGCCCCCTTCGCAAGGGGGCTCCCGGCGAAGCCGGGTGGGGGTTTCCTCTGGAGCGTTCGATCAGAGAAAATCCTCCGTCATTTGCTCCGCAAATGACACCTCCCTTTGTAAAAGGGAGGCTTTTGGCGCTCTCCTACAGCTCCAGCCTCGTCACCCCCGGCACGCCGGCCAGGGCCTCGCTCTCCCGCTTCTGACAGGTGAACAGGAGCAGCTGCTGCTCCTGAGACAGCTCGCCCAGCAGCTCCAGGGCCATTTTCAGGCGGTCGTCGTCGAAGGAGGCCAGGGCGTCGTCCAGCAAGATGGGGGGCCGCTCGGGCAGGCACAGCCGGCACACCGCCAGCCGCACCGCCAGATAGAGCTGGTCCGCCGTCCCCCGGGACAGGCACAGCGCACTGCGGGGCAGCACGTCCCCGCCCGTCCGGACAAAGCCCTCCAGCTCCCGGGTCAGGCTCACCGCCGAATACCTCTCCCCGGTGAGCCGGGCCATATACTCCCCCGCCATCCGGTTCAGCTCGGGGGAAAAGCGCTCCTGGAGCCGGGTGTTGGCCTGGGTCAGGACGTCCATTGCCAGGGCCAGGGCCTCGGCCTCCAGCCGCTTCCGGCTCAGCCTGTCCTCCAGCTCCTCGGCCTGGGCGGCCAGGGCGGCGGGGTCCCCCATGGTCTGGAGGCTCCCGCGGGTCTGATTCAGCCGTGCGCTGACCTCCTCCACCTGGGCGGCGGTCCGGGCCAGGGCCTGAGCGGTCTCCTCGGGGCCCAGCTCGGGGATGGGGATGCGCTCGGCCTTCTCCTCCCGTTTGGCCCCCTGGGCCTCCAGGTCCTCCAGCCGGCGGAGGGCGGCGGATTCCCGCTCCCGGGCCAGGGTCAGGTCGTGATCCATGCTCAGGGCCCGGCTCAGGGCCGCCGAGCAGCCGAACAGATCGGTCACCTCCGGGGCAAAGCTGTGGACAAAATCCAGCAGCTCCCCCTTGGCGGTATCCCGCTTCTCCTGCCGCGCGGCGACAGCGTTTTGAATGACCTCCACCTCGTGGGCGGCCCTCTCCGCCGCCTGACAGCGGTCCTTGTAATTCTGTGCCAGGGCGGTGAGCTCCTCCGGGGTCTGGACGCCAAAGGGCGACAGAAGGTCAGCGATCCGTTTCCTTGCCTTCCGGGCACTGATACGGGCAGCCAGGAAATTGACGGCCACACTGAAGCAGACAGCCAGGGCGAGGACGGCGGCAGCTACAGCGTCCCTGTAGACCAGCCATCCGCCGCCGCCAAGGAGGGCGGCAAGGACAAGACCAATGACAGTGAGCTTGGGGGACATCCATTTGGCCAGCTTTTTCCGGTCAGTCTGGACGGCGGCGCCGATTTCCGCCGCCTTCGTCATTGCCTCCTCTCCGTTCAGCCCGGCGAAGTGTTCATCCTTCACCGCCTCCTTGGCCTTGGCGGAGGTCTCTTCCGCTTCGGCCAGGGCGGCGGAGCCCTGTTTAATTTCCTCGTCTAAAACCTTGAGGTATTGCAGCTCCCCCTGGGAGCGCTTCACGTCCTCCCGGTCGGGGATGGGCCGCTGGCCCAGGCTCCACTCCAGGTCGGCCACCTGCCGCCGGGCGGCCTCGCACTCCTCCTCCGCCCGGGCGTATCGGTCGGACAGCCGCTTCTGGGCCAGGGCTTTGTGGGTCTCCGTGTCCCGGAGCAGCTGGTCCCGGCGGCGCTCCAGCCCGGCCCGCTCGGCCTCCAGAGCGGCGGCCTGGCCGGC
>NZ_QWKG01000106.1 GCF_009911595.1 Colidextribacter sp. OB.20 | reverse complement strand
ATTCGATGATTCTTAAATCCAACCCGAACCGCCAGACTACATAAAACGTCTGGCGGTTCCGCATTTGACGCTTACGAATCAAAACTGCAAAACAAGTCAGGAAAAAGAAAATTCCGCTGCACATCGCCAATGTGATGAAGGAACGTTATGGAAAGAGCGACCAGCTTCGTTATGTGAATGGCATAGCCCTTGCCCCAATCGGGTACATCCAGCACAAATTTCCCATGCAAAAGAAGGCTAAAGCCAACTCCTATACGGCCGAAGGACGAACGCATATCCACAAAAATCTGGAAGCCGTTAACATGAGAATCCTGCACTACCTGATGAGGCATCCCGTAGCGTACCGGTCAATCGAATACAACGATAACCGGCTTTCCTTATATTCCGCGCAAATGGGCAAGTGTGCTGTCACCGGTAAGGTTCTGGAAATCGGCGACATCTACTGTCACCACAAAGTGCCGCGCCATTTAGGCGGCACTGACAAGTATGACAACCTGATATTAGTCTGTAGAGACGCACACAAGCTGATTCATGCAATCAACCCACAAACGATAGCAAAACTTACGGAATTACTGAACCTGACAGCAAAACAGCAGAAGAAAGTAGACGCACTTAGAAGCCTTGTTCATGTTGAGAGTTGTTAGTATGTGACATCATGTTATCCTTGATGGCCAGCCGTGTGAGCTGAAAGGTTCATGCACGGTTCAGGGCGGGGGAAAAGGTGGAGACAATATCAAAACCTTACCTATCGCTACTGTCTCGTAGGCCCGTAAACTCTCCACAGATAGGTTCATCATTTCTGCTGCCGCTTCCTGGGTGTAACCGGCAGCACGACGAGCGATTTTGTAGATATTCCGGAAGTTCTCCGGCATGGACTTTCACTCCTTTCTGGTGTACGGTCGAGGTATCAGCTGGCCTCTGTGGGCGGCTCTCGGCCCAGCAGTTCTGTTTTCGGCAAAATAAAAGTTTAGCAAAAGGGCTCGTGTGGGAATGATTTCCAATTCAAGAAAAAGAACATTTTCGGAAATATTTACTTCACCACCTCTTTTTAGGAGCGTAGCATATATTACAAATTCATGTCAATAACAAGGGCTTCGCCTACGCTGACGCGCATTATAGACACAAATCCGTAATATATGCTGTCAGTAGTGAAGAGGTGGTTAAGCCCGATTCTCGAACTTTTTCGCTTGTTCACAATTTGTTCATGTGGAGCCCTTTTGCACAACTTTAAATTTACCATAAACACAGCAGTTCATCTGCGGTGCAGTGCAACGCATCGGCCAAAGCTCCAAGGCGTGCTGTAACTGGTATCATCTCTCCGGTTTCCCAGCGGGAGACAGTAGCTACAGAAACTCCCATCTTGTTGGCCAACTCGCACATGGTCATCCCCATACGCTCGCGTAGCATACGAATAGGCACATAAATTCCTCCTTTCAGATTTTTCTTGATTACGTCCGGCGAAAATGGTATGATAAGATAAATACACATGGTAGTTCAGATAACGCCGAGCCAAGCCCCCATAGGGGAAGGTGTAACGACTGGACACGGGGTATCCCTCTGGGATGAAGGCACAGTCTGAACTTACGGGCGACCGTAAGAGGCGGGCGGAAACGACCCGCCCACGCTGAAAAGTGGAGTAACAAACTGGATGTCTCGCATTTCTACTATGAGTAACGCACTGGCTGGTTTCAATTCCATGAGTACCGATCGTTTCGAGGGTGCTAAAGCCCTCATCAGCAAGTTTGCCGATCTCTCTGTCACCCCCGCAATGCCCACCGATTCTAATACATCTGAGGTGAAATATCGCCCTGCTGGCCAGCAATGGCCGGTCTGTACCCCGTAAATTCGGTGGAAATCTGAACCACCGTGTGTATCTGCCCTTGATTTACTCCGCAAGTAAATCATAAATCACAAATATAGAGCTGTAAATACAAAAATACTAAATTTAGTGTTTTTGTGAAAGCTGTGCATTTCTTTATTTAAGAGGAGTGATACCCCTTGGACAGGCAACTTTTTGTGCAAAATATCAAATTGTATTGCCAGCTAAGAGGTATAAAGCCCACTGTGGCTTGCCGGGAAAGTGGAGCCGGCCCTAATTTAGTGAACAACATCGAAGCAGGCAGTATTCCCTCTGTCGAGAAAGTCCAGCTCCTGGCCCAGTATCTGGGTGTCACCACTAGCGAACTGCTGGGGGAGACGGGGCCCAAGAATCTGGCAATCCAGGATCAACCTTATTTGGTCATGAGATATAACAGCTTGTCTCCTGAGGAGCAGGAGAAAGTAATGACGTTTATAGACTTTCTAGCCACACAGGGCAAAAAATAAATGTGCCCAAGTTGGGCACATTAGGAGCACGAGACGAAATCTTTCCGATATGATATAATGATGATGGGAGGATTGACCATGAACTATATTGTAAATTTGGCATGGGACCCAGAGGCCAGCGTCTGGATTGCCACCAGCGACGATATTCCTGGTCTCGTGCTGGAGTCCGGCTCCTTTGACGCTCTGCTGGAGCGTGTCCGTTTCGCTGTTCCTGAGTTGCTGGAGTTGAACGACCCCAATGCCACCCCCTTGACCTTGACCTTCCAGTCTGAGCGCAGGGAGAGGATCATGGCGCATGGCTGAGTATGAGAAGCAGGTGTGCGATATCCTAACGAAAAACCGTTGTACCTTTGTGCGGCATGGCAGAGGAGATCACGATATCTGGTACAGCCCGATTAGTGGGAAATACTTCACAGTAGATGGAAAAATCAAGTCTCGACATACAGCCAATGCAATTATGAAACAGAGCGGTATTTCTCATAGATTTCGCTGAAAGATAAATGTGTCCAACTTGGACACAACAAAAAACAGGTCCCTCTCCAGGTTGGCTGGAGAGGGGCCTGTTGCATTTGTACCTTGCGAATTTTGTCAAATACTGCTATACTGTCCATGCAGAAAGGGCGGGGCCGATCCACCAGCAAGACCCAGGAGGTGAGGCCGATGAGCGTAACTGAGACCATTGTGTTACTTATGCTTGTCATTGCGGCTATCACTTTAGGCAACAACCTAAAGAAGTAGCCGCCTCCTAGGCTACGGCAGGAAAGCGGCATTTTCTCAAGCTATAAACTTGTTGGAGATTGACCGCCAACCGGCTAGGCCCCGGTTGACTGCCCTTTCTGCTTATCATTATAGCCCAGATTTCATATTTGTCAAGAGGAGTGAATTGTTCCCACTCCTCTTTTTCTGTCTCCTCCGGCTCCCAGTAAATCAAAAGCTGGATATCCCCCCATGTGCCCAACTTGGGCACATGGTTGAAAAATCCTCAACTAGACACCGCCAGAGCTACCTGATAAGCTAAGATTGTATTTTAGGGCGGAGTAAGTTAGGGCGGAGTAAGTTAGGGCGGAATGGCATAGACGAGGGGGATAGTGCGCCCTCAGCCAGACTGCGGCAACCTCGAAAACCCGAAATATAGAAAACCCCTATTGACAACCACAATATATTGTGATATAAAGAAAGCGTAATTGATTCTATGTGCGCTCCTGGTGAAACTCCGGGGTAGGCCATTGGCCTATGAGCAGGCAGGGACCGGCATTGCACACGTTGTGATGGAGAACTTGGCTTTGGGCCAACGACTCCGGAGGATTGTACGTTATGGGGGTATTATGCCCCTACCTATTTTTAGTAGCTTCGGCTGAGGTTGACTTTTTGCGGACGTTGTGGTACTCTGCATGTGACAGTACCAGACGCTCCGTTTCTACGGGCACAGTATCCGTGTAACACCAGTATAGAAGAAACTTCAACTAGACGCAGTACCTTGACGGTGCTATACTCCAGTTGATTTTAGGTAAGATTTTTTCAGGTCAGATGTTTGCTCTGGGGTGTTATTATGCCCTCTGAGATTTGACAGACGCTGGAGACAGCGCCATCTTACGACATTCGGCCTGGTCCGATAGGTTCAACAACTGAATCAAAGACCTATGACGTCTGAAAGCAAGAGAATTGTTTTCAGGCGTTTTTGCGTCTAAAAATCAGATTGCACCCGGCGCGAGAGCGCAACGTCCTGGGACCTGTCACCCCAGGACGCCAAGGGAAAACGAGGGAAGGAGTTTATTGAATCGCTATGAAAAATTATCGTTTCCCCAGGCCGGTTCTGACAGCTGGCCGGTCCCGCCGCCAGCAGGGCGGGGCCTTCGTTCCTATCCTCCTGTCCAACTGCTGGGGACAGGGCCACGGACGCTTGCGGGACTTCCGCGCCTTGCCCAAGGTCATGCGTCTGCCGCGGGAAGCTCTTTCCCACTCACCTGCAGGCGAGTATGCGGTGATCTTACTGAACTTCTTTGCCAACAGAGACAGTTTTTATAAATCGGCATCTCCCGGTCCATAGAACCTTGCGCCCCAAGGGTTTTGACAGCATTGGCAAGGTCCGGCTTCGGGAGGTCTGACGGAAAACAGTCAGAAACGGCTGGCCGCCGCCAATGGGCAAGCTGCGTCCTTTTTTCAGAAAGGATGTACTTATGTCAAAACATTATCAAAATCTTCTTACCCAGCTGGACAAGCTGTACCGCCACAATAGGCAGGGCAGTTTTCGCACCCGGCGGCGTTACTACGAGGCTATGCAGCGCTTCTGCCGTTTCCTGGCTGAACAGTTCCGCCTGGAGCGTCTGGCCAACATCGCACCCAAACACATTTACGCCTATGTGTCCTATCTTCAGGAGCAGGAGAAGTCCGTCTCCACCATCAAGACCGACCTCTCCGCTATCCGGTTCTTCCATGACCTGATCCAGCAGCCCCGCTATGAACTGCCGTCCAACGCCGATCTGCTCCTCCAGCGTCGTACTTTCGGTGAGGTGGACCGGACCTGGAGTATGGCAGAGTTCAGCCGTATGCAGGCCTGCGCTCTGGAGCTGGAGCGAGAGGACTATGTAACGATTCTCTACCTGGGCCGCTATGCCGCGCTGCGGATCCACGAGTGCTTCCGCATTGATACCGCCACAGCGGCCAGGGCCATAAAAGAAGATGCCATTACCATCAAGGGCAAGGGCGGGCTGGTGCGGACAGTGCCGCTCACACCTCTCCTGGTTCAGCGGCTTCAGCTCCACCTTCAGCAGACGCCCCGGGGCCATAAGCTGTTTGTCCCGGACGACCAGCAAACCCACACGGCAATCAAGGCCCTCCAGGCATTCATCTACCTGTACCGTCCCCACGCTCAGGACAAGGGCTCCGACCGGCCCATGACGTTCCACGGTCTGCGTCATACCTGTGCCGCCGAGTGGTACAAGGGCTTCATCCAGAAGCAGCCCAACCCCTACCAGGCCCGCAAGTCTGTGTCCAAGCTGCTCGGCCATGGGCGGGATGACGTCACCCGGATTTACCTAGCCTCTATGAAAACCGCCTCAAAATTCCTCGGACGAAAACGACCTGGTGTTTTGCCCGGAAGTGATCTATACGATGGATGATGATGGGATGGAAAACGAGAGGGGGAGCAGCAGTGCCTAAAGGGGGGTACATCCGCAAAACAGCCCGGTATAACGGCAAACAGTATGAAGCCTACGGCACGACTGAGCTGGAGGCCATGACCAAGCTGGCGGACAAATTGGCCGCCGCCAAAAGGGGAGACGAGACCATTGGCGGCTCCATGACGGTAGACGCCTGGTTTAAGCAGTGGTTTGTCACCTACAAGAAGCCCAAAGGGCTGACCCCTAAATCACTGGGCATGTACTGCGAGAAATATGAAAAGTACATCAAGCCCCGCATTGGCCGATTGAAACTGAAGGATGTAAAAGATATCCACCTGCAAAAAATCATGAATGAGCAGGCGGGTATGTCCAGCTCTCATGCAAAGAAAGTGCGGATAGTCCTTCAGGAGCTGTTCAAGCGGGCCAGGCAATCCCGGCTTATTACTTACGACCCAGCAGAGTTACTGGAGCTTCCAGCGACCACCACCGGTTCCCACCGCTCCCTCACCGATGAAGAGCGTGCCGCTGTGCTGGAGGTAGCCAAGACCTCCCGCTCCGGTCTGTGGATTCTCACGCTACTCTACACTGGAATGCGCCCCGGCGAGACAGCGGCACTGACCTGGGCCGATGTAGATTTTGAGCACAACGAAATTCATATCCACGCCGCCAAAGAAAGCGGTACGACGGTGATAAAGAGCCCTAAGACCGCCGCCGGCGTCAGGGACATCCCGATACACTCCCAGCTCCGTCCTAAGCTCCTAGCGGTCTGTGGCAAGCCGTTCAGCCCGGTTTTCCCAACGGGCAGCGGAGGCCGACAGAACGAAAACAGCCTGCGCCGGATGTGGACAGGCTTCAAACGGGAGCTTGACATTTACTTGGGTGCGGAGCTGTACCGTAACCAGATCATTCAGTCTGTGGTGGCTCCTGATCTGACGCCTTACTGTCTGCGGCATACCTTCTGCACAGATCTCCAGCGGGCCGGGGTGCCGCTGAACGTGGCCAAGGAGCTGATGGGACACAGAGATATCAGCACCACCGCAAATATCTATACGCACCGAAACCAGGGCGTCCTCCACGTCGGAATCGCCTTGCTGGATGGGAGTGCTGGTAAATCTGCTGGTACTCAGTATGCGTCTAACTCGTAACCTGTTGCACCATAAATGATACCGGATTTCTAACTTTCTGCTTCCGGTTCTGAATGTTGGGGGTTCGAGTCCCTTCGGGCGTGCCAATGAAAAAACCGCCGAAAGCCTTAGTTTTACGTTGATAAGGAAGTATTCACAACAACTTATCATCAACGCTGACAAACAGGGTGCAAGCAAGAGCAGAGAACACATCACTTTCATTAGTGGTCGGTTCTCTGCTTTTTGTTACGCAATAGAATGCTGTTTTTGAGGGTAGGGATATAAAATATCGTCTAAGTGTTTTCCATGCTCTGAAAGCCGCATAAATCAAGGACTTTTTAACCTCTACTGCGTAACATACCTACCCAAGAAAGCATTAGTTTTATAAAGCGATTGGATTAGACGGATTTTGAACACCGTAACAACTCCCGGTGTTGGATTATCCGATATTGGATTTTCCGACACCGGGTTATCCGACATCGGAAAATCCAACGCAATTAAATAAAGATATAACTAACTAAAGAAAAACCAAATACAGACTTAATCAAATATCTATTCCTTTCCTATCCTTTCCCCTAACCCCTTTCCTTTGAAGCACAATATAGTGACAGAGCCGCAAGAATGGAAAAGAATGGAACGGAAACGGCAGTACAAAGAAATATTGTTTACTATGTTACGCAATAGAACACCGTTTTTAAGGGTAGGAGTATAAAACCCTTACCCTTGTCCTTATCGCCGCTGTAATGCGCTTAAATCAAGCGAGAAACACCCTCTATCGTGTAACAATCATTCCATACTGGATTGAGGGCGAAAGCAGTCTACTGATTTCGCCCTCTTGACTACCCACAAGCAAAGGCGGGAAAAGCTGTCAAGGGCGCGTAGCGCGAAGTTTACCCTTGACAGCTTTTCATGTCTTTGCTACTTCCTATCGGTCGAAGCGGAATTTCAATATGGCTTCAACCAATTTTGCTTTTAACCTGTCCTGTGTATCGTCATTGATATGCCCCTTATACATAGACAGATATTTGATGTGTGCGGTGTAGTGCCGCAATACTGCGTCTACCGCTTCCGGCTCTCCTGCAACGGCTTTTTCGATTACTTCAAAAGGTATCAGCTTTTTGTTCCTCATGTTCCAATCTCTCCCATTCTTTCCGTAACTGTTTCAGCGCAATATTTCTTCTGTGGTTTATCGTACTTCTGCAACGCCCGTACAGCCTGCCGATTGCTTCATCACGATAACCGATGAAGTAATATAGCAACAAAACTTCTTGCCTTAACTCCGGCAATTTTGATAATGCCGTTGCTAGCCGTTTATCATCAACGATAACTTCCTTTCCCAACACAAGAAATGCGGTCGTCTTGTCCTGCTTTTCAAAGTAACTGTCCATAACAGACGGTTCAAAATATCGTTCTGACATCAGATAGTCAAGGGATATTTCCCGTTCCATTTTCCGCTTCAAATCCCGCCATGCGTTTATGGCTTCATGGCGCAGGACAACCTTGCAGAACGCATGAAACGCATATTCGATATGTTCCATGAATTGTTCAGAATATCTCATTTTCTCTCACCCCCTTTCTTCCCAGTAGGGGGCTATTACAACAAACGCCTATATAGCATAAAGCGGCATAGGCATTTGGGTAATACATGATTATCGGGTTTGCAAAACGGTTCCGATAATATGAGTTATTAAGACACGCTAAATGATATGTATGTTCATATTCATAGGCAGAAAATCCCGTTCTATCAGACAGGATTTTTTTAACAGTTCACCATAGGAAACATGATTCGGATAATAAAAAAGCAACATGGCGATACCCCCAATGCTTCTAAGCATTTGATACCGCCATGCCTTAAAAAAGTGTAACTTTAACACACCCTCTGTAAATCCATTTTTGAAAAAGGGAAACGGCGGTCTTGAATGTGAACCGCCCCCTGTCAAGTAGACAGATGAAAAAAAGAAAATTAGGCCACGAGGGTCTGGTTCCTGAAAGCAAG
>NZ_QWKG01000105.1 GCF_009911595.1 Colidextribacter sp. OB.20 | reverse complement strand
GCTGTAAAAGTTCCTCAAAGGAGTAGCGGTATCGCTCCAATTTTTCGTTGATGGGATCACACGCCGGTACGGCGAGAACAATCTCCTCTGAGGCCCAAGGGATCGAGGTGATTTGACCACTTTCCGGCCGCTCCGCCTCCAGGAGGAAATCCAGCCGCCCGTCCAGAAGTTTTTCAGTCAGCCTTTTGCTGCTGCCCTCTACAAAGGTCATAGCAGCCTCCGGATGAGCCAGGGAAAAATCATTCAGAAGAGCGGGCAGTACATAGGTGCAGAAGAACATGGATGTTCCGATCCGCAGTTCAGTTCTGGACTCGTTTTGAAGTTCCTTAAATCGTTCTGCCATTTCCCTTTCGATTGCCATGATTTGCTCGATGCGCTCAATATAATAGCGTCCCGCTTCGGTCAATGAAATGGGACTGGTACTCCGGTCGAACAGGGGCAGGCCCAGCTCCTGTTCCGCTTTTTTGATTGTGGCGCTCAGCCAGGGCTGGGAGACATACAGCTTCTTAGCCGCCTTGGAAAAGCTTTTTTCCTGATAGACCGCGTAGATATATTCCTTGTAATTCGTCATTTTGCTGTCCCCCTATACGAATTTCAGAATAACAGCTTTAAGCTTTTCGTATTTTACACTTCAACATCCTTGTGGCTAAATAATATCAGAAGGAAAACTAAAACGCAAGATTTTTTAAAAGGTTATACGAAAACAGATATAACGTGTTCAAGTTTTTCGTATTTTACATTTCCTTATCTTTGTGGCTAAATAGTATCAGAAGGCAGAGCAAAACACCGTCTATATTGAAGGAGGCAGAACTATGGCGGCAAAAATTGCGGCGCGGATGAACCGGATGGCGCCCTCCGGCATCCGCAAGGTCAATGAGAAGGCGCTGGCAATGGAGCGTGCGGGAGAAAAGGTCCTCCACTTTGAGATTGGCAGGCCCGACTTCGACACCCCGGAGTACATCAAGAGGGCGGCCAACCAGGCCATGGCTGAGGGCAAGGTCCACTACACCTCCAACTTCGGCCTGATGGAGCTGCGCCAGGCCATTGCGGACAAGCTGAAGCGGGAGAACAACGTCGATTATAAAGCCTCCGAAGTGCTGGTCACCGTGGGTCTGTCCGAGGCGGTGTTCGCCGCCCTGGCTTCCATCCTGGAGGAGGGGGACGAAATTCTTGTTCCCGATCCCGGCTGGCTGAACTATGTCAATGTCCCCAATCTGCTGGGCGCCAAGGCTGTGCTCTACGGTCTGCGAGAGGAGACCGGCTATCAGATCGACCTGGATGAGATCCGCTCCAAGATCACTGACAGGACCAGGGCCGTGGTCCTGATTACCCCCAGCAATCCCACCGGCGGCGTGCTGTCTGAGGACGTGCTCAAGGAATTGGCCAGCATTGCGATTGCCAACGACCTGATGGTCATTTCCGACGAGGTCTATGAGCGGCTGATCTACGACGGAGCCAAGCACATCAGCATCGCCTCCCTGCCTGGGATGAAGGAGCGCACCTTCACCATGAACGGCATGTCCAAGGCCTACGCTATGGACGGCTGGCGGCTGGGCTATGTGGCCGCACCCGAGGAGTACATCCTGGTCATGAACAAGTTCCACCAGCACAACACCACCTGCGCCCCCAACTTCGTTCAGGTGGCGGCCATCGCCGCCCTCACCCAGGAGGGGGATGAGGTAAAGGAGATGGTGAAGGAGTACCAGCGCCGCCGGGATTACGCCGTCAAGGCCATCAATGAGATCCCCGGCCTGCACTGCGAGTGCCCAAAAGGCGCGTTTTATATCTTCATCAACTGTAAATCCCTGAATATGAAGTCTGCCGATTTGGCCGCCTGCCTGCTGGAAGAGGCGAAGATTGCCCTGGTGCCCGGCGATGTGTTCGGCCCCGGCGGCGAGGGCTATCTGCGGATGTCCTTTGCCAACAGCTACGAAAATGTAGTCGCGGGCTGTGAGCAGCTGAGAAAGGCAATCGCAGAACTGAACAAGTAATGAAGGAGGTTTCCCCATGCGTCTCGCTACTATTAAAAAGAACGGCGCTGAAATCGCCGGTATCGTCACCCCCAAGGGCGTGTTCCCCATCGCCGCCCTCAACGCCGCCAAGGGCGCCGCCTGGAGCACCGACATGATGTCCCTCATCCAGGCTGGTGAAATCCCAGGCCTGACCGCCTGGTATAACGACGGCGGGCGGTCTGAGCTGGACAATCTGCCTGGCCTGGTTCCTCAGGAGAAGGTGGTCTACGCCCCCCTGTATCGCAATCCCAAGCGCATCTTCGGGATCGGTCTGAACTACGTGGACCACGCCGGGGATATCGGCTCCGCCGCTCCCACTGGTTTCCCCGGCAGCTTCTTTAAGATGGCCGACACCCTGGTGGGCCCTGGAGACGAGATCAAGCTGCCCACGCTGAAGGAGGCCCAGAAGACCACCGCCGAGGCGGAGCTAGGCGTCATCATGGGCAAGGACTGCCGGGACGTGTCCGAGGAGAACTGGCAGGACGCCGTTGTGGGCTACACCACCATTCTGGACATGACCGAGGAGTCCATCCTCAAGGGTAACGACTTTGTCAGCGGCAACCCCCGGTATCTGTGCATTGTGAAGAACTTCCCCACCTTCTTCTCCTTCGGCCCGGAGCTGGTCACCCCCGACGAGGTGCCCGACGTGCTGAAGCTGGAGGTTCAGTCTGTCCACAACGGCGAGGTCTACGCCAAGAATATTGTAGCCAACATGACCCACCGTCCCGCCCGGCTGGTCTCCCTCCACAGCAGCATCCAGGGCTGGTACGCCGGCGACATCCTGTCCACCGGCACCCCCCGGGCTTTCCACATCCAGGACGGCGACATGGCCGAGTGCCGCATCGTCGGCCCTGACGGCTTCGAGATGCGGCCCCTGCTCAACCCTGTGGTGGATTTGAAAAAGCACCCTGAGAAAGAATAAAGATTGGAGAGATTATGATGAAAGCTACCTTTGTTTTAACCCCCGCCGAGGCTCGCCGCCTCATCGCCAAGGCCGTCATTCAGACCCCGGAGTTCCAGAAAGCCTGGAAGGACGCCTATGTCCTGCTGGCCGGCGGCACCACCAACGCCTTTATCGCCCAGGAGCTGGGCTATGAGGTAGAGCCCGGTCTGTGCACCGTGGGCAGCAGCACCGACGGGATGCTGTGCGTCACCGAGCCCTCCAGCCGCAAGGGCTTCCCCAACGTATTCTACAAGGGCCAGCCCGTGGACAAGAAGATGGATGAGGCCCTCCAGGACTACCACACCGATACCGTCATCATCAAGGGAGCCAACGCCTTCGACCAGGACGGCCATGTGGGCGTCATCACCTCCGGCTTCAACGGCGGCACCGTCCCCAGCTTCATCGGCTACATGACCAGCAAGGGGCTGAAGTGGATCTGCCCCGTGGGCTATGAGAAAATGGTGCCCAGCGTCCCTGCTGCCAGCCGCGCCCTGGGAGGAGCCAGCCACATTGACATTTCCATGGGTGCTGACCCCGGCCTGTACTGTCTGTCCAGCGCCGACATCCTCACCGAGGCGGACGCCATCAGGCAGATGTTCCACTGTGACGCCAAGGTGGTGTGCGCCGGCGGCATCGGCGGCAACGAGGGCGCCCACTACTGGGCGGTGGACGGCGAGGAGGCCGATGTCAAGGCTCTGGTGGAGTTCCTGGAGAAAAACATTAAGGGCGAGCCGGCCGTCAAGGGCAACAAGGGCAACTGCGCCAACTGCCGCTACCCCGGCTGCAAGTACAACGGTCTGAAACCCGAGGAGCTGCCTGAATGGATGAAGAAAAGGGGCATTGAAAAGTAAGTCCGTTCTCCCGCAAATCAAGCCGTACTATATTACCTTATCGACAACCAGCGGTTGTGGGTTCGATTCCCACCGCCAGCGCCAACCTGTGCATTCAAAAAAGCAGACAGAAAACACCGCATGAAAATGCGGTGTTTTTCAGTGTATGCCATTCAGTGCATGGCCCGCTTACCGCTGGACCCGTCCGGAGCCGTCCCCCCCGGCCAATTTCTCCACCTCGTCTACCGTAACGCGGTTGAAGTCGCCGGGAACGGAGTGCTTCAGGCAGCTGGCCGCCACGGCAAACTCTAGTGCCCGTGCCCTGTCCTGGAAGTGGGTCAGTCCATAGATCAGGCCGCCGGCGAAGCTGTCGCCGCCCCCCACCCGGTCCACAATGTTCCGAATCTCGTACTTTTTGGAGACGCAGAACTGCTCCCGGTCGTTCAGGCAGGCGGCCCAGCTGTTCCAGTCGGCGCTGTGGCTCTCCCGCAGGGTGATGGCGATGAGCCTCATGTTGGGGTAGGCCTCCAGCACCTTCCGGGACAGCTCCTCGTACTTGGCGCGGTCCAGCTCACCGCTCTCCACATGGACGTCCGCCGTCACCCCCAGAGACTTCTGACAGTCCTCCTCATTGGCAATAGCCACATCCACAAATTTGGCCAGCTCCCCCATGACTTCGGGGGCGCTCCTGCCGTATTTCCACAGATTCTTGCGGAAGTTCAGGTCACAGGACACAGTAATGCCCCGCCGTTTGGCCTCCCTTACGCTCTCCAGGCTCAGCTCCATGGCCGACTGGGAGACAGCGGGTGTAATGCCGGTAATGTGGAACCAATCCACGCCCTGAAAGGCGGCGTCCCAATCCACATCGCCGGGACCGGCCAGGGCGATGGCCGCCCCCTCCCGGTCGTAGACCACCTTGGATGGGCGCTGGTTGGCCCCCGTCTCCAGGTAATAAATCCCCATACGGCCCTTGCCCCGCAGAATCCGGCTGGTATCCACCCCGAAGCGGCGCAGCTCCTGGACACAGGCATCGCCGACGGCGTTGTCAGGCAGGACGGTGAGGTAGCTCACGTCCATGCCGTAGTTGGCCAGGGACACCGCCACATTGGCCTCGCCGCCGCCAAAGGTGGCCTCCAGCATGGGGCTCTGGAAAAACCGCTCCAGCCCCGGGGACTTCAGGCGCAGCATAATCTCGCCAAAGGTCAATACTCTCATGGTCAGAATCTCCTCTCTATTTTTGCAGCAGATGGACCGCGAAGCCGCCGACCTCCCCCTCCAGGTACACGGCTGCTATCCGGTCTCCCTTATACTTCGCGGTGGACATATCCACCCGGCGGCCCCTCTTCTCCAGCCAGGCGATGGCCCGACCCACGTGGTTGGTCCGCACCGCCAGGTGCCCGCTGCTTCCTAAGTACATGGACTTCATCACTTCGATGCCGGGCCCAGCAAAGGTGGAGCTGTTCCCCTCCTTCACGCCGAAGCCGAAGAGGGAGTCAAAGCTCCGGGCCACCTCCGCCGCCGCGCCGCTGTCCGCGGTGTTGATGCCCACGTGGGCCACCTCAAAGCCCAGAGAGGCGGTCACCGCCTCCTGGCAGAGCTTGGTAATTCTGTCATAATTCCCGGCGGCGATGTCCGCCTTGGTGCATACCCAGCTCCCTCCCACGGTATGGACATAGGGGGCGGCGGCGTACTCGCCGATGTTCTGCCCGTTGACGCCGCCGGTGGGGATAAACCTCACCCCGCCGAAGGGGGCGGACAGCCCCTTCATAGCGGTCAGACCTCCGTAGACGTTGGCGGGGAAGAATTTAATCACATCCACACCCAGCTTCAGCGCCGCCATGATCTCAGTGGGGGTGACACAGCCGGGGGTGACGGTGACGCCGTTCTCCACGCACCAGCTCACCAGCTCCCTGTCAAAGCCGGGAGAGACGATAAACTGTCCCCCCGCCTCCACCACGGCCTGGGCCTGCTCCAGAGTGAGCACCGTACCCGCCCCCACCAGCATCTCCGGGACCTCCCGGGCCACGGAGCGGATGCTGTCCATGGCGGCGGCCGTCCGCAGGGTGATCTCCATCACGTCGATCCCGCCGGCCAGCAGGGCCCGGGCGGTGGGCACCGCGCTCTTCGGGTCGTCCAGAACCACCACGGGGACCACGGCGTTGTTTCCTAACCTCTCTGAATATTTCATCGCTTCTCCCTCACTCCCATTGAATTGTGATGCCCAGGTCCGCGCTCATCTCGTTCAGGGACTCCGCCACCGCGTCGGGCAGCTCCACCACCTGGCTCCATCTGTCGTGCTTCTCCCATTCGATCTCACCCGGGAGGTAAATCCGATCCCTCCCCTTGGCCTTCGGCGCGTCCCGCAGGGCGCCGGCCAGCTCACCGGACCGGGAGAGATAGCTCTCCCTGCCCGCGAACTTGGAGACATCCACCGCCAGGAAGGTATGACAGACATTGTTGGGGACCTCCGGATCAAAGCACCAGCTCCTGATCTCCCCCACGCTGCTGATGCCGCCGCCGCTGAGCACTCCGCTGAGCAGCTCCACCATCACGGCCAGCCCATAGCCCTTGTGGGCCGCCATGGGCTGCATAGCCCCCTCCTCGGGGTAGTGGCTGGGATCGGTGGTGGGCAGGCCGTCCTTGTCCACAATCCAGCTGTCCGGGATCTGCTCCCCGTCCTTTTTGGCCTGGACCACCTTCAGGGACGCCACATTGCTCATGGCGATATCCAAAAAGATGCTGTGGCCGTCCTGTGTCGGGGAGGCATAGGAGAAGGGGTTGTTACCCAGAATCATGCCCCGGGCGCCGGGAACGGTCATATTGGGATCTACATTAGAGAAGGAAATCCCCACCATACCCGCCCTGGCGGCCATGTTGGCGTAAAAGCCGGCAGCGCCGAAGTGGGTGCTGTTGCGCACCGTCACCAGGGCCACGCCGCAGGCTCTGGCCTTCTCGATGGCCAGCTCCATGGCCCGCCAGCCCGCCACCATGCCCATGCAGGCATGGGCGTCCATCAGGGCGTAGGCCGGCCCCTGGGCCACCACCTCCGGCTGGGCCTTGAAGTCCATGCCCCCCGCCCGCTGCTTCTTCACATAGCCATACAGATTTTTGGCCCCGTGGGAGCTGGTGCCGAAGCAGTCCGTCTCACACAGCACCTCAGCGGTGATTTTGGCGTCCTCCGGGCTCATGCCCTCGTGCCGGCAGCATGCGGCGCAGAAGTCCCGAAACGCCTGGACTGAGATTCGATTCGCCATAATATCCTGCTTCCTTTCTGTTCAGAGGTTCCTTTATACGCCCCAGTAGGCGGAGAAGCCGCCGTCGATGGGGATGATAGCCCCGTTGACGAAGGAGGCCGCATCGGAACACAGCCAGAGCACCGGCCCGGCCATCTCCTCGGGGGCGCCATAGCGGCCCATGGGGGTCTTTGCCAGCACCTTTTCCCCCCGGGGCGTGGGGCTTCCGTCCTCCTTCTGCATCAAAAAGCGGTTCTGCTCGGTCAGCAGGAAGCCGGGGGCAATGGCGTTAACCCGGATTTTCTCACTGTAATTCTGGTTGAAGTGGACCGCCATCCACTGGGTGAAGTTGGCCACCGCCGCCTTGGCTCCGGAGTAGGCGATAGTGTTGGTCAGGGGGATGATGGAGGCCATGGAGGCGATATTGATTACCACGCCCTCGCTGGCGGCGATATCCCGGCCAAAGGCCTGGGTGGTCAGCACCGCCCCCATCACATTCAGGTCAAACACCCACTTCAGCGCGTCGATGGGCATATCAAAAAAGCTCAGCTCCGGGCCTGTGGAGGCCTCCTTCTTGTTGCCCCCGGCGCCGTTAATCAGCACATCCACCCGGCCAAAGCGGGCGATTACCGCCTCCCGGGCGGCGGCCAGGCTCTCCTTGTCCAGCACATTGGCCTGCACCGCGGCGGACTGGCCGCCGGCGGCGGCAATCTCCTCCGCCGTCTCCTGCGCCCTGTCCAGAAAGAGGTCCAGCAGGGCCACCTTCATTCCGGCCTTGGCCATCGCCCGGGCCATGGCGCCGCAGATGACGCCCCCCGCTCCGGTAATCACCGCAACCTTGCCTGTCACATCAAAACTCGTCCCATCCATTGAACATTCCTCCAATCAATTGGCTTTTGTCAAAAATCAGACCCCTAAACCCGCTCCCCCAAATCTACCATCTCAATATTGCCGTTGGGACAGCGGTTGAAGCACATGCCGCAGGCCACGCAGTCCTCCCGGCAGATCTCCAGGGTGTCGGGGGCTGTAATCCTGGGGGCGAAGTCGGTGCAGATGGTCTTGCACAGCTGACAGCCCTCGCCGCAGCCGCAGCTGAGACAGCGGGAGGCCTCCCGCACCGCCTCCTTCTCCGTCATGGTCCTCGCCCCTCCGGGTGTCTCCAGCTTGAGGGGGTTGGGGTCGGGCTCCAGATAGCCCGTGCGGCGGCGCACCGACGCGCGGTCCACCGTTTTGACGGCGGGCACCGGGGCGGCCGAAGCCTCATCCCCCCGGAGAGAGCGGTCGATAGCCGCGGCAATGTTCTTCCCCGCCGCAATGGCGGAGGCGACGCCGGCAGCGCCGGGGACGCCGGTCCAGACCTCCTCGCCGGGGAGAGAGCGGGCGGTCCGCTCCTCCGCCGCCAGCAGCTGGTCGCAGGCCAGCTCCATGGACGCCCCCTCCCGGAGGAAGGCAGCGCCGGCGGCGGACCTCTTCACCTGAGACACCCCGTCCAGCAGGATCACGCCCTCCCTCTGGAGCTGACGCTCCTCTCTCCCTGCTCTGCCGGGGAGCAGAAGGGTGACCTGCTCCACCCCCAGGCGGAGGGCGGCTCGGGCGGCCTCTCGGGCCGTCAGCCGGTCCGGACCTGTGACAGCCACCCGCCGGCCTGTCCGGGGCCGCTCCCCCCGGCTCAGCCGGCTCAGCAGGGTCAGGGCGTCC
>NZ_QWKG01000104.1 GCF_009911595.1 Colidextribacter sp. OB.20 | reverse complement strand
CCAGTATACAGGGGAGTTTTTATAGAACTTTATCATTATTCAAGAAGAACGTGAAAAACCGCACATTTTGAAGGAAGGTGATAACTCATTGAATAACGTAACTCATTCAATAAACCCGGTTATCCGACATGTCGGATAACCGGGTGGTCATGATTTCATAGAGTTCCGTATCCTTCGGGAAATGGTCCACAAAGGGGATAATGACGCTCCCGAAGAACAAAAGCCCCTCGCCAGCGTTGGAGTTGGTCACATAGCCGAGCTGGTGAGGGGAGATATTGAGCTGCTTCGCCAGGATTTGCCGGTCGCCGCCCGCCTGGTTCAGCATATAAATAAAATCGCTGTTTTCCAGGATATTTTCGATCTCGCGGGAGGAAAGCAGGTCCTTTACATTTTGGGTAAGGCCGGTCGGGATACCGCCCCACTTTCTGAACCGCTTCCAGATTTCCACCGTATAGGCGGCGGTCTGTTCTTCCCGCAAGAGGAGGTGCATTTCGTCAATATAGAGCCGGGTGGACTTGTGGGCCTCCCGGTTCTCGCTGACACGGCCCCACACCTGGTCCTGGACCACCTGCATACCGAACTTTTTAAGCTGCTTACCCAGCTTTTTAATCACATAGCAAACAATTCTGCTGTTGATTTTCACGTTGGTCCGGTGGTTGAACACGTTGAGGGAACCGGAAACGTAAATTTCCAACGCCGTGGCAAGCCGCTGGGCCTCCGGCTCCGGCTGCTGGCACAGGAGCGCGTGAAGGTCCCCCAACACCGGCATTTTCTCCGGGCGGGGGTCCTGCAAATATTCCCGGTAGACCATGTGGACGCAGCGGTCAATGACCGTTTTCTCCACAGGCTCCAACCCGGCCTTGCCGCCCACGATCAGCTCCATCAGGGAGAGGATGAAGTCGCTTTTCAGCGTCAGGGGGTTATCATCATCGCTGTAATTGAGGTTCAGGTCCATGGGGTTGATGAACTGGTCCGAGGCCGGGGAAATGTCGATCACCTGACCGCCCAGCCGCTGCACCAGGGGCGAATATTCGTCCTCCGGGTCGATGATGGCAATATCGTCCGTGGTAATAAGGAAAGCGTTGGTGATCTCCCGCTTGGCGGAGAAGGACTTGCCGCTTCCAGGAGTACCAAGGATTAGCCCGTTAGGCTTTTTGTCAAGAGGAACTTTTCAAGGGATGGGAAAAATCAAGCGGGAAAAGCCCCATAGACGGTTAAAAGCCGTTTTCGGGGGTGGGTAGTATAAAACCCTTACCCCGCCCCGCGCCGGGGCTTGGAGCGCACCAAAACGCCCCTATTCATGCGGGCTTGGGGGCTGTGTCGCAAGTCTAAATGTCCACGCCCGCCGGTTACGCATTTGCCCTTATCCTGTTCTTTGGGAGAGGCCGGGGGCGCGGGGGCAGAGCCACCGCAAAACCTACCGACAGCCGCCGCACCAGTGCAGACGGTTTTGCCGTTAAAATGAAGCGGACGAAAGCGGGGGGCAGGATTGTCAAATCCTGTTCCCCGTTTTCGGCGGCGAAATGGCAACGGCAAAAATCCAGACGGTCAAGGGTAAGAGTGGATTTTTTGCGGAGTAAAAAATACTACTCGGCCTTGACGGTCTGGATAGTCGGAACGGACATAGAACGGGGATTGTTTTTACCAGGGGAATATGCTATACTTGGATCAGCAAGCTAACCAACAAATGGGATTTTCAGAGGAGAATTTTTTTATGGAGATGGAAGGTATTGTATCTGTATGGGCGGGTATATTTGAAACGGATAAGGCATTAAAGGAATATTTTGATGATATGCCTGGGCGTGATATTTCTCCTTTTAGCCGGGATTTTTTGATGGATGCGACATCTATCCTTTTGACACAGATTTTTCGGAACGGAGTGTGCATGAATTTACATTAGACCCAGAAGCGTTGGTATGCCATTATTCTGAAGGTACAGTTATAGGCCCGGAACTGAAAAAACTTTTTCCGCAGGGTTTTGAAAAGCCCTACAACGCAGCAATTTTGGTCTACAACTACAAGTATGACCCAGAGGAAAACACTTCCAACCCCAATGCACCAGTGACTTTTTTAGGTGCGGTTTCATGTGATTTGGATTGATACGCACCAGCTTATTGGGCTGACGAAAGTACAAAACAGGGCGGCGGTGACTATCCCGCCGCCCTGCTTGTTATCGCTCCATATCCTGCACCCTGCGGGGCTGCTGCTCCCGCTGTTCCTGCCGCAAGATATTGTAAACGCTCTTTCGGATTTGCTCAGCTTCTTTCACCTCCCCTTTCAACACAAGATACCGCTGATTGAGCGTTTCCCTCTCGGCGGTCAGCTTGGCATACTCCGCTTTCCACGCCTTTACGGGCAGGGCGGTCTTGCCGTTCATCACGCCTTTTAGATAATCTTTCGCCGCCGTAAACAGGATTTGTTCGGCCTCGGTCAGCTTCTTTTTCCCCTTGTACTTGAAATAAATGTCGGCTTGCTCAATGTGCTTTTTCAGAGTGCCTAACCGCCGTTCAACGGGTTTCAATTTGTGCTGAATGTCAAGCTGTTCCCCTATCATGGACTTGAATTTTTCATCAAGCCCCGCCATATCCATGATGTTGTTGGCTTGCAGGAAATTCAGCATTTTCGCCGCGTCCTTGAGGTTATAGATGGATTGGGAAACCTGCGATTTCCCCTCCCGCGCCCTGCGGGACAGGATGCCCTGGATATAGTCGGCAAGGGTGGGCGGCTCGGTGTTCTCCTGTTCCTCTTTCAGCCACTTTTGCAGCTTGGCGATACGGGCTTTCAGTTGCCGGAGTTTTTGGTTCGTCACTTCGATTTCCCGGTTCAGATCGCCGCGCTCGGTGCGGATGCCGCGCTTCTCCATAGCGGAAGCGGCAACGCCTAAATGGACGGTGGGGATTTGGTCGATGCCCTGCCGCTCATAACTGCGGTGGTCGATGTGCTGGTTGTGTCCGTACTGCTCCAACGCCCGGTTGCAAAGCTGCGCCCACGCCGCCCGCCATTCCTCGGCCTTGGTCTGCTCGTTCCAGTCGGTGGCAGGAATGGCCTTGCACTTGTACTGCCGCTTTTTCGGGTCATAGATTTTCTTTCCCTGCGGGTCAAGGATGTACTCTTTTTTCTGCTTCGCGCCCCATGCGCCGTCCTGCTGGATGGGGCGCATTGTCAGCATGATATGGGCGTGGGGATTGCCGCCGCCTGTGTCATGGATGGCAAAGTCGGCGCACATTCCCGCATTGACAAACTGCTCTTTTACATACTCGCGGACAAGAGAAATGCCCTGCTCCCTTGTCAATTCACGGGGCAGGGCAATTTCAATTTCTCTTGCAAGCTGGGCGTTTTTCGCTTTCTCGATTTTCTCCACCGCGTTCCACAAAACCGCCCGGTCAGAGAAAGCGGCGGGGGCGTGGCCGGGGAGTAAAATCTCGGTGTGGACAACGCCGCCCTTGTGGGTATAGTCGTGGGTTTCCCCGTCAAAGTCGTTGGTGAGTTTCTCCCCCGCCCGGTAAGCGGCTGCGGCAACGGCGGATTTGCCCTTGCCGCGGGATATGATTTTGATGCTGCAATGGTAGATTGCCACGGGCTGTCCTCCTTTCTGCGGGTCGTTCCCCCGTCCTTTTGTGCCGAGAGGCACAAAACGCCGTCTGCAAGACCGCACATACCACATTCATGTGGTATATAAGTGCGCCCTTGCCGGGGGCAGGGGACGGGGCGCAAGCCCGTTACCCTTACGCCCCGCTCCCGTCTGCGCTGCCCTCCTGCGCTGGATGGGCGGCATTGATGGCAGTTTCAATAAAAAATACTCCTGCCGGTTTTGGCAGGAGTGAGGTTGATGTTTTGAAATTCTTTGATGGTTAGTGATGGAAAAATGGCGGCTGTTGTGGTAAACTAATCTAAAGTTGAGTAGCAGGGGAAGCAGGTCGCGCATGAAAAAATTAAAGCTCAATAAGCATTTGCGTACAATTTGGGTCATTGAAAAAGGGTTATTTATATGTTGGCTTATCATCGGTATTGTTTTGTATCCTTATTCAAGAATGGGCTATTTTTCTTCTCTCGCTCATCGTAATCATGAGGTTTCGCTTTTTCAACATCGACTGGACATGGAACTTTTATTCCTACTGGAGCTTGTTTTGATGGCTGCGTTTTTTGGTCTGAAATCTTTTGTTGCTCAACAGAAAAAAGACGATTATCAGGAAATGAGCTGCCGGATGAAAAAGTCCAAAAAACCAGACATAGACGAGATACAAATGCTTGAAACATTAGCGAGAAGCTACAAGAAGAAAGAAAAGGGCTGGCGAATTGCTTTTCTGTGTGCAATGGTTGGAATAGTTTTCCACCTTGCATTTATAGTATCTCTTTTTGGTATCTAAAACTAAGGAGGCCGGTGTTGCCCATGCGTACCTCGGTCACGCAGTCTAAACAGCAAATGGAGATGTCATATGAAGAAAAAAATACCCAATATGGATGAACAAATTGGATGGGCAATCACATTTTATTCTTCTTGTGTAGAGAATACGAAATCTGATATGAAGCAAATCTCTTTGGACATACAACAGGGTATTCAACGCTATCCGAGAGATAATCTATTGATTTTAGCAAGTGATGCTGCGAGTCTATTCAGCGAAGAAATGAAACTTATTTGTGCAAAATACTCACATGGTATGCGTTTATCGGAAATTGAACCGCATTTTTATGATGCGGTTGAAGGTTTAGCACAAGCAGAGCAACACGATATTGGTTACACAAATACACTGTGGTTGACAGCATTGGGGATTTTGCTTGAAGTCGATAAAAAAATATTTGAAAAGATTTCGACAAAAGCCATACCATTTGATGATTTGCTGCTGGATTATTTGTTGCGTTCCACCGGAATAAATTACCCTAATCGCTGTTGTGGTTTTTATAAAAGCAAGCCATACAGCTCCATGCAGAAAATTATTGAATTGCCACCGGAAAATAGAGATGCCGCAATGAAAATGATTGAAAACTATCTTAACAAAGAATGGTTTAACGGTCACAAAGATTATGAATGGCAACACGCTTACAAAAGACGAGATTATGTTGGCTTTTGGAGTTTTGAATGTGCGGCTCTTGTAAAAATATTGAAGCTGGACGAAACGAAAATTGCTTGTCCTCAATATTATCCGTACGGCTTAGTTGAGTAAGCCATCGCCCACTGACAGAACAGCGGCACAATAACACCCAGCGAGGCCAGGGGCAGGATAGCCCCCCGGCCTCGCTCCGCAAATCCATTACCCTTGCGCCCCCCGCCTGCGCCGCCCTCCTGCGCTGTATGGGCGGTCTTGTCGGCGGGCCGGGTGTTACCCTGCGCCGCTGTTCCTACGCCCTGGGCGGCGGGCAGTACAAGTGACCTTCAAAGAAGCTATGGAGGAGGATGATGATGCAAACACGCAATAGTTGTTATACATATTTTAAGATTACTGGGGACTTTGACCCTGATGAAGTTACACACTTATTGTCTTTACAGCCCACCAGAACATGGAAGATAGGTGACTTCCGAAAAAACGGAACTAAATACGACTTTGCTGTGTGGGAAATTGGTCGTTGTAAGGAGTATGATGTATTTGTTGAAAACCAAATGAGAAAAACAATCGCTCCACTTCTGGATAAGATAAATTTATTAAATCTAATTCATCGCAACAACAATGTTGCATTTGTTTTAGAAATCGTTCCAACAATATATGTGGGAGATCAAGAACCATGTTTAGCACCGCCTCTTGATGTAATTGATTTTTGTCATGCGACAAGAACGGAAATAGATATTGATATGTATGTGTATGGAATTGACGAATAATTTATTCGCTTTTATTGCCCCTCTGTAATCTTTCCATCCACCGACAGAACAACGGCGCAGTAACGCCCAACGAGACCGGGGAAGTATAGCACTCGCTCCCGGCCTCGCTTCGCAAGTCCGTTACCCTTGCGCCGCGCCCCCGTCTGCGCCGGCCTCCTGCTCTGTCTGGGCGGTTTTGGCGGCGGGCTGGGTGTTACCCCTCCCCGCCGTCCCCTCGCCCTGTGCGGGGGCTGTGGCGGCGTTCTGGGCGGTCAATCCGTCCAGGATACGGCGGCTGTGTTCGGTGGCGATGGTCTGCTCCACAAAGGTCTTGAACTGCTCCCCGGTCAGCGGGATGGTGTCGGGCAGCAGTTTCTCGATAAAACCCATGCGCTTGCAAAGGCGGTTTGTCCTGTCCTTGCGCTCCTGCTCTTTCTGCTCCTGGATAAGCCGCTTTTTCTTGTTTTCAAGCTGCTTGATTTCTTCCTCGATGCTTGCGATTTTCTCAATTTTGGTCTTTGCCATTTGTCAAAATCTCCTTTCGTTTTTTCGGTCTGGAATGGATAGGAATGGGAAAAGCCGCCACGCTCTTTTTCAGCATGGCGGCTCGGTGGGGTTCAGATGGCGGCATGGGCGGCTCCTGCTTCCTGCGGCCTGATTTCGTAAGCTGTGCCTTTCAGAATTGCCGCCCGCTGTGCTTCCTCGGCGGCTTTCCTGGCGGCTACCTTTCGGGCATAGCGTACCTTGTCGCGCTCACGCAAAACCGCCCGCTGTTCCTCCGTCATTTCGTGGCGGCGCTTTTTCCGGCTCTTTCTTACCGGCGTTTCCTCCGGCTGTTCCTCCTGTTCGGGCAGGTCAAATTTGCCGATAAAGTTCAGATAGATTTCAACCTCCTGCTCCCGCACCCCGTTCACTTTGGTGGCCTCATGGACGATGATTTTCTCTACAAATTCATTCAGCAGGGACGCGGAAAACTCGGTAAACTCGGTGTGCCGCTTCACCAGTTCGATAAACTTGTCGGCCCTCACGCTGTCGGTGTTGTAGCGGTCGATTTCGGCCTGTAACCTCTCGATTTCCCCGTCAAGGGTTTTCTGCTCGGTGTCGTAGCCGGTCAGCAGTTCGGAAAAGTGGTTTTCGGGTATCTTCCCCGTGGCGTAGGTTTCATAAAGTTTCTTTATCAGGCCGCTGATTTCCTCCCGCCGCCGCTTGGCCTTTGACAGCTTTTTGCGGCTCTCCTTTACCGCCGCCTCCTGTTGTAATGAGGATTTTTCCCGGACACGCTCGATAAACTCCGCCTCGTTCTCCCGCACATATCCGCTGACCCGCCGGATAGCTTCCAGCACCAGACTTTCCACAACGCTGACGCGGATATAGTGACAGGTGCAGCTTCGGGAATAGTGGCGGTAGCTGGAACAGACATACTCATGGTGGGGCTGGTCGGGCCTGCCGGTGCTGCCCTGCTTATGGTACATCTTCTGTCCACAGTCGGCACAGTACAGAACGCCGGTCAGCGGGTTCGGCTCGCCGCCGATGCGCTCCCTGACACGCTTCGTTTCCCGCAGACGCTGAACGACATTCCATGTTTCCTCGTCAATGATGGCGGGGTGAGTATCTTTGAAAATCAGCCGGTTTTCCTGCGGGGTGGCCTCCCGCTTCTTGGATTTGTAGCTTTCCGTGGCGGTCTTGTTGAGGACTGTCCAGCCCATATATTCTTCTTTTTTGAGGATTTGGATAAGGGTGGCGGTGGCCCATTTATAGGGGTCTGCGCCCGCTGCGCCCATGCTCACCCGTTCCCCAATAGCCCGCCAATGGGCGGCGGGGGTGAGTATCCGCTCGGCGGTCAATTCCTCCGCAATTCTGGCGATGGTCTTGCCCTCGATAACGCCCTGAAAGATGCGCTTCACAACGGGGGCGGCTTCCTCGTCCAAAATCCACTTCTGGCGGTCGTCCGGGTCGTGCAGATAGCCGTAGGGGAGTGCGCCAGTGACGTGCTTCCCCGCCGCCGTCCTCGCGCCGAAAATCGCCCGTATCTTCCGGCTGGTGTCCCTGGCGTACCACGCAATACGGTTCTATGATACAAAAATCATAGAGAAAAAATGACGAAAATAGCGAGAAAAAATAGGAAATAGCGGATGGTGACGTATGGCGGCCAGAAAAATTCAATCGAACCAGTCTAAAAGCGGCTGTCCACGGAGTCCCTCTAAAAATCC
>NZ_QWKG01000103.1 GCF_009911595.1 Colidextribacter sp. OB.20 | reverse complement strand
ATTTCCCGCAGCTTCTCCAGAATCCGCAGTGCTGAATACGGCGCTTCCTCCAGCCATTCGTCCACGATCTGCTTGTACGGGTCCATCTTTGTTGGCTTGGGTTCGCTCAATGTGTACTCCGGCTTCTGCGGTGATTCCGCGTACCGCTTTGCCGTCCGCGGGTCCATGTGGTACTTCCGTCCCAGCTCCACATAGCTCAGCCCTTTTTGTCTGTCGCTTCGGATATCCATCCACTGTGCTCCTTTCATGTCCTGACTCCCTTTCCGGGCTCTTTTTCGCCCTGATTGGGAGTCTATCTTTTTTCCCTCCTCTCCGCCACAAAACTACATTTTTTCCTCGGCGTTTTCTTTCATTTTATCATTGGCGCTGACAGTACCACGTGATACGGTTCTATGATACAAAAATCATAGAGAAAAAATGACGAAAATAGCGAGAAAAAATAGGAAATAGCGGATGGTGACGTATGGCGGCCAGAAAAATTCAATCGAACCAGTCTAAAAGCGGCTGTCCACGGTGTCCCTCTAAAAATCCCTGTTAGCTGGTACGTTTCCCTGCATCCGTACAATATAAAGCGGAAAATGTTATTGAAATTGGCAATATGGGTGAAAACCCAACAGTAAAGCGTCCCGAAAGGGGCGCTTTTTTGTTGTCTGGAAAGGAGAGCCGGAACATGGCCGCAGAAACATCCTTTGATTACTACTACGGTGACGAGAGCAATCAGTTTTCTTTCTACCGCATCCCCCGCCAGCTTGTCACCGGGGACCGCTTCAAGCGCCTGTCTACGGACGCCAAGCTGCTGTACGGCCTGCTGCTGGATCGCATGAGCCTGTCGGCCAAGAACGGCTGGTACGATGAGCAGGGGCGCGTCTATATCTACTA
>NZ_QWKG01000102.1 GCF_009911595.1 Colidextribacter sp. OB.20 | reverse complement strand
TCGGGACTATTATCTGCATTCTCCTATTCCCTTGTATATGCGGTGGTACATTTTACGCTTACCATCCAACCATTTATCAAAGCGCACAGGACTGTTCCCATCTTTACTCCCTCAAAATGCCAGAAACCGATAAAAAGAAATGACATAGCAACTGCGACTATACAACTGCAACAGTCATATACTGTTTTTGTTTTGCTAATATCCAAATCAAATCTATCTGATATTTCTTTTACAAACAGTTCATATGCTTCAGGCGAAATATAAGTGTGGAATAAGAGGGATACTCCAATTGCACACATGACCAAGCCAGCACCATAACACACTGCCCTTTGCAGGATTTCATTTCCGGGAACCAGTTTTACAGCGTTCATCATAATATCGAGTATGCTTCCATAGATAAGCGCTGTTATAAACGAAAATAAATACTTCCGTTTGAATCTGCGTAAAACTATTGTAAGTACAATGATGAGGAAAGCCTGGAAACAATACTCTGCCATTCCAAAGGAAAACCAGCTCAGGAAGCCGGATACTTTCAAATAGATAAGATATGCTGGTGCTACCACCATTGACATACCAAAATCTGCCCGCTCCATGAACGCTGTACCTAATGCAAGTGTTATTAACCCAATAACATATGCCGCTTCCGTATAAAACGTCCTTTTCATATAAACTCCTTTCGATAAATGACGTTTGATACAGAAACGGCAAAAGATGTTGTTAGAAATATAAAGAATTGTAGATCGTCAAATGCAAATTTTGACGGGCAGTTATACCATTGCTATTATACCAGCACCTACCGCCAAATGCAACGGCCAAGTAAACTACCAGCTCTATTCTGCCGCTGGTACATTAGGAAAATCTCTATATTTTCTTAGGAATGAATCAATTTCATCTTAAAGCACTCCATGCTCCTGTTCAGTAGAATGATGCTGACAGGAGCATTTCTCTGTCAGACTGACAACAGGAAGGAGCGCATTATGGGAAGAAAACGGTTGACACAGTTTTTTCCGTGTCTGCTGCCGCTGCGGAAAAAACAGAAGATATTCTGCTACTATGTGGGAATGAGGTTAGATCATAATCGCTATTCAAAAACACGCTCCGACATTAAGCTGTCCCATCCGCTCTTTCGAGCAAGCTGGCCGCTCTACAACTACAAAACGGGGTATGAGCTGGCCTACCAGGAGAACAAGGCTTACAACTGCAAACTGGCGGCAAAGGTGCTCGATAGACTGATGATCGCTCCCGGCGAGACGTTTTCCTTCTGGAACGCTGTGCGGGGCGCAGATCAGGAAATGGCCTATAAAAATGGGTATGTTCTGTCTGATGGGCGGCTCCAGCTTCTGCCGGGGGGCGGGCTGTGCCAGATGAGCAGTTTTCTGTACTGGCTGTTCCTGCATACCCCGCTGACTATCACGGAACAGCATACCCACGGTGTTGACCTCCATCTCAATATGCCCGGTATTCCCCAGGGGATCGACGCGGCGGTGGCCGAGGGCTGGCTGGATTTGAAGGTCAAAAACAACACAGCCCACACATTTCAGCTCCTGGTTACTGTTGACAGCCATAACATGAGCGGTACGGTACTGTCTGACACAAGGCTGCGGCCCGTCTGTCAAAAACAGATTAGTTAAATCTCCCCACTATATTAGGATTTTCTTAGGAAATAAACAACTTCATATTAAAGTTCCGAGTGCCTCTGTCCAGTAAAATAGATGCTGACAGGGGCACTTTTGCTCGACGTTTGAAAGGAGCTTTTTATGATGGAAGAAAAAATGATGCAAGTCCGTAACGACCACCCGCGCCGCAGCCAAAAGCGCCGCCGGAAACGGTTCCCCTGGGGAGATATTGTGGCAACGCTGCTGGTGGTAGCCATTTGCGTCTATGTCTTTATGTCGTTTGGTGAAAAAACGCCCGATGAAGAAACGCCGGTAAGAGGCACATCCGCTCCGACTACGACCCAGGCGCAGGACAATGTGCAGGTCGGCATTTTAGCTGAAAGCACACAGCCAACGCTCAGTGACATCGACTGGAATTTGGTGCTGGTAAACCATGAAAACGCTATCCCCGAAAACTACGAGATCAATTTGGTGGAGGTAGCTGGCGGGGAGAAAGTGGATGAACGCATCTACGATCCCCTGATGGAGATGCTGGAAGCGGCCAAAGAGGGGAATTGGGATCAGCTCCCGATGGTGGTGTCCGGCTACCGAACCCAGGCCAAGCAGCAGAAGCTCTTTGACGACAAGGTAGCCAAGTATCAAAACGAAGGACACTCCAAAAGCGAAGCGGAAGAAATGGCAAAGCAGTGGGGGGCTGTCCCCGGATACAGCGAACACCAAATTGGGCTGGCGGTGGACATCAACGGAGCCACCTACGACCTCTATTTCTGGCTTCAGGAGAACAGCTACAAGTATGGCTTTATCTTCCGCTACCCTGGCTATAAGACAGAACTCACTGGCGTGGCGGAAGAAGTCTGGCATTACCGCTATGTAGGCGTGGAAGCGGCCACGGAGATGTATGAAAAGGGCCTGTGCCTGGAGGAATATCTGGCGGAAAGGCAGGAAGAAAAATGAGCAAGTTGAAAATCGCCGTCCTGTTCGGTGGCTGTTCCCCGGAGTACGGGGTGTCCCTCCAGTCTGCCGCCGCCGTTCTCCGGCACATAGATCAAAGCCGGTATGAGCCGGTAATGGTGGGCATTTCCCAGGTGGGCGACTGGTTCCGCTACACCGGCCCGGTGGACAACATCGAAAGTGACACCTGGTACAGCGCGGAAACCTGTACCCCCGCTGTTGTGTGCCCTGATCGGAATGCCCCGGCCCTCCTGGTGTTTGGGCCGGGAGGTATGCAGAAGGTCCGCCTGGACGCCGCCTTTCCCGTCCTCCATGGCCGGAACGGGGAGGACGGGACGGTGCAGGGCCTCTTTGAGCTGGCGGGCATGCCGCTGGTGGGCTGCGGTGTGCTGGCCTCGGCGCTGTGCATGGACAAAGACCGCGCCCACAAGCTGGCCCAGGCCGCAGGGGTGGCAGTCCCCCGGTCTGCCGTTTTGGAGCGGTGGATGGGCGTCACGGTCGCTATGGCCGAAGGGGAAACGCTGGGCTATCCGCTGTTCGTCAAGCCCGTCCGGGCCGGTTCCTCCTACGGGATCACAAAGGTCTTGGAGCGGGGCCAACTGCCTGCCGCCCTGGAGCTGGCCTTCGCATATGACGACCACGTTATTTTGGAAGAAGCTGTGCCGGGCTTTGAAGTGGGCTGTGCCGTCTTGGGAAGTAAAACTCTGACGGTGGGTGAGCCGGACGAAATAGAGCTGGCTGGAGGGTTTTTCAATTTCACGGAAAAGTACACCCTGGAAACCTCCGCTATCCATGTACCCGTCCGCATCCCAGTGGAACAGCGGGAGCGGGTCAAGGCCAACGCCAAACGGATCTACCGGGCGTTGGGCTGTCAGGGCTTTGCCCGTGTGGATCAGTTTTTGACGCCGGATGGCAGGCTGGTTTTCAACGAGGTCAATACCATCCCCGGCTTCACCGCCCACAGCCGCTACCCCAATATGATGAAGGCCGCGGGGATGTCCTTTGAACAGGTCATTTCTTCCCTGATTAAACTGGCGGTGAAGCAATGACGATTACGAACGCATCCCGCCTGAGCGCGAAGAAATTTCCGGCTTTAGACGATTTCCGGCTGATTGCCGTGATCCTTGTGGTAGCCAATCACACCCGCTCCGCTGACGGCGAATTTCTCTGGCTGCTGACTGTCCTGCGCCGGGTATCTGTGCCATTCTTCATTATGGTCAGCGGCTATTTCCTGGCCCGCGGGAGCTGGCGCTCCACAGGGAAATTCCTGACAAGGACGGCGATGCTCTACGGTGTGGGGGTACTGCTGTACCTGCCCTTGAACTACTACGCCGGACAGCTATCGCCGGATTTTATTCGCCGGGTGATCTTTGACGGCAGCTTTTACCACCTGTGGTATCTCCCCGCCCTGCTGCTGGGGACCCCCATCGCCTATTATCTGAGCTGTTTCAGGCCACAGGCGGCAATCCCGATTGCCGGGGCGCTGTATCTGATTGGGTTGGGCGGAGAGAGCTACTACGGCTTGGTGTCAAATATCCCCGTTCTCTCCGCCTTTTACAATGGTATCTTCCAGGTGTTTGACTACACCCGAAACGGACTTTTCTATGTGCCGCTGTTTCTCCTGCTGGGGGCGGCAGGGATCGTATTCAGCCGGAGGACCTCTGTTATTGGGTTTCTGTGTTCTTTGGCCGCGTTGGTCGTGGAGGCGCTTTTACTCCATCGGTCAGGGATTCAAAGACACGACAGTATGTATTTCTTCTTTCCGTTCCTGATGGTATTCCTGTTTTCTCTGCTGTTGGAGGCCAATCAGGGGGAGCGGCGCAGCTTACGCCAGTTGTCCACAGTGGTGTACCTGATCCATCCCTGGTGTCTTGTGCTGGTGCGTGGGGCGGCAAAGATAGTTGGGCTGACTGGCCTGCTGGTGGAAAATACCATTGTGCTTTTTATCCTGGTCTTGGTATCCAGCTTTTTGCTGTCTCAGATGCTATTGCTGCTCCAGCCGCCCCGTCCTGTTCAGACTGGACGGGCCTGGATCGAACTGGATCGGGCCGCGTTGCGTCACAATATACAACAGCTGCAATCCATACTCCCGGAGGGCTGCGCCCTTATGCCGGCAGTCAAGGCCAACGCCTATGGACACGGAGCGGTGCTGGTTGCGAAAGAACTGAACCGCCTGGGTATCATGGCTTTCTGCGTTGCAACCGTGACGGAGGGGGCGGAACTGCGGCGGGGTGGTATCAAGGGAGAAATCCTGGTGCTGGGCTATACCCATCCCGAACAGTTTCCTATGCTGCGGAGATACCGGCTGACGCAATCAATGACGGATATGACAGCGCCACGGGAGCGGGTACAGATTGCGCCGTGTTCAAGAACGTATTCAATGACTACTATGTCAAAGACATATCCAACAAAACCCGTTCAGCTCTAGCAGCCCGCGCCAGGGCTGGGAAGTATCTTTCCTCCGGGATATATGGTTATCAAAAAGACCCGGAGAACAAAAACCAACTTTTACCAGACCCCGAAACCGCGCCCGTTGTCCGCCGTATTTATTCCATGGTTGTAAGTGGCGTTAGTTTCCGCTCAATTTCCCGCACACTGTCAGCAGAGGGTATTTTAACCCCCGCAGCAGTTAAGGGAGTAATTCCCCGCAAGGAGACAACCCGGCCTACTGATTGGAGTCCAGTCACGGTTGCTAGTATCATCCGCAATCCGGTGTATCTTGGCAAGCTGGTATATGGCAGGAGTCACAAAGTCAGCTACAAAAGCAAGAAAGTGGTTGCAACCAACGAAGATCATTACATAGTCACCGAGGGCACCCATGAGGCAATCGTGAGTCAAAACGTTTGGGACCTTGCTAACGAGGTTGCCCGCCGTCACAAGAAAGTGAGCGGTACAGGGGATGTTAATATCTTCTCCGGGCTGGTGTTCTGTCAAGACTGTGGTTCTTCCATGAATCTGAGTCGAAACGCTTATGTCTGCTACCGTTACCGAAACTTTAGCACGTCCGAAAACGGATGCAGCAGCCACCGAATCCCGTACAAGCTGTTATATGCGTCAGTGCTGGGAAGTGTCCAGGAAGTCACCGCAGAAGCCCGCCGAGATCGTGACGGCTTAATAGCGAAGCTGTCCGGAATAGGCCAGAAAAAACAGCAAGCCGCCCTTGCTGCCGCCAGGAAAGATCAGGGCAAAACAGAAAAGCGGCTTGCTGAGATCGGGGAGTTAATTCGTAAAGCGTTTGAAAAAAACGTTTTAGGCAGCTTGCCGGATGATATGTATAACGGCCTTGTCACTGGCTATACCAAAGAGCGGGCCGAGTTGGCCGCCCATCTTGAAACCGTTACGGAGCAGATCGCGGAGTTGACGAAAGAGGCAGACAACGCAACTCAATTTGTAGAACTTGCGGAACAGTACGTCGATGTAAAAGAACTTGATCGGGATTTGCTTCACCGCCTCATTGATCGTATTGAGATTGGCGAAAGCTACAAAGAGGACGGCGCAAGGTGCCAGAAGATCACGATTTATTTTCGCTTTGTCGGTAAACTATAAAAGTATCCTTTTGGATATTAAAAGGAGGATTATAAGACGCTGACGGGCCGCAAAAAGAAAAGAGCCGCCAGCCCGAAACTGACGGCGAAGCAGACAGAGTTGGCCCAAGTGGAGAGCGAGATCGAAAAGCTGCTGGACACGCTGACGGGTGCGACCCCGGTGCTGATCTCCTACGCCAACGCCAAGATTGAGGAATTGGACAGCCGCCGTCAGGCCCTTGCCAGCGAGATTGCCAAGCTGACCGCCGAAGCGGTGTCCCCGGAGCAGATTGACACGATTTCCAACTACCTGGACGATTGGGAGAATGTCAGCTTTGAGGACAAGCAGCAGGTGATGGATTTGATGATTACCGTCATTCGCGCCACCAGCGAGAATCTGCAAATTGAGTGGAAAATCTGACGACCGGGCATACCGTCAGGCTATTATCCTTTTATGCCCTTGTCCATTGTAGTTCGGTATACATTCCCACTTGGAGATAGTTGCGGCCCAGGCGGGACATATCTTTGACGACCACTCGCTTGATCTTGCCCGCCTTGATGTCGGCAAGCATACGCTGAAAGCCAGGTCGGTTGAAATTTGTCCCCGAATAACCGTCGTCCTCGTCGTAGTGCCGGATGGCGGTATAGCCGTGGTCGCGGCAATACTTCTCCAAAATCTTCTTTTGGTTGATGATGCTGTTGCTCTCACCGTCCAGCTTATCTTCCTGCGACAGCCGTTCATAGCAGGCGGTCAAGCCCTCGGCGTCGTCCTCCGGCTGGCTGTTCTGGATATAGAACTGTAAGACCGTATTCTGAATAGCCTCGCGGGTTTCCGCCCGCAGGGGGGCGGTGCTGGTGATGCGCTGGAACGTACCAACGGGGGTAATATTCGGCTTCATCATTTCAGCGCACCCCCTTTCTGAAAAAGGGGAATTTGATGCGTTTGATTGTCAAGGTGCAAGGTTGTATCATTGTCGTTCGTCCGTGCCGCACGGTAGTACAGTGCGAACACCTTATCCGGCTGTTTATTCATGTTGGCCTCCTATTCCGCAGCCGGAAAACGGGGCCTTGATACAGTCATATTATACCATGTCCGGCCCCGTTAGTCAGCTCAAAAATTCATAATCAGGGCTGGGATTTTTTCCTCTCCAAATCGCCCTGAATTAAACGGTTGATCTTGGTTACTGCGTTCTCGCTGGCCCTGCCGCTGACAGAAGCCTTGACGATATAGCGAACGCCCCCGATCTCGTACTGACGTACAATGGGGGCGCTGATCTGCTGATTTGTTACCGTATTCATACGGTACAATCCCCCTTTCACGAAACAAAAGGTTCATGCTGTAAAGGGGCATAAATCGGACGGCTGGCGGCGACCAGCACCACGGGACTTTCACCCCCGCGTGGTTCTCACGCGGCCCTACCCATTGCCTGCGACGCTTTGAACGCTCGGACTGTGGCTGTAAGGGAGTATCGTTAGCGTATGCGACGCTGATTACAAGCTGCCGACTTTCGGTGTAGGCGGTTCTCGCTCTCCCGCAGGATGTGGGGTCATGGCGCACCCACCGATGCGGCGCATACAGAATGTGTCCGTTGCCCTATGCTGCGCCGCCGTTATCTTGCGGGCTTTCTTTGTCAAGGTGCAGCGCCGGGCCGGAGGCGGGGGAACATGGAAAGGGTAAGATGTTCCGCCTGCCCTGCCGGGCCGGTTGCCGTCAGTCTAAACCGACGATAGCCTGAATGAGCTTGTTTTCCAGGTGGTGCTTCATCCACTCGTCCAGGCAGACATAGGGGTTGCCGTACTCGTCATACAGCGTCCGGGCGCAGAGCTTGTTTATGTAGCCCTCGTAGTACCGCAAGACCTGTTCCACGGCTTCGGCGTCCCCGGCGCGGGCGGCTTCGATCACCGGCATGGGGAGAAGCGCCCGGCCCTTGTAGCTGGGGTTCATCATCCGCGCTCAACCTCCCTTTGGCATCAACGCCGTCAATTTGTTCCGCAATTCGTCCAGCGTTTTTTCCTGTGCCGCTGGACGGCGCTGCGGGACATACCCACAAGGCTGCCGATCTCGGCGTCGCCCAAATCCAGCACGAAACGCAAAATCAAAATGCTTTGCGTCTGTGCGGACAAGCTGGCAAAGGCATCAGCCACAAGCTCGTTGTTGATATGCAGGTCATACCCATGCGATGAAAAAGTGTAGCTGTCGCTGGGGTAGTGATCTACCGTAGAGAGCTTGTCCATATCTGCCTGCGACAAGGCGCTGATCGACACCTGCCGGTCACGCTGGCGCTTTAAGCCGCGCCGGTAGTTATGGGCCTCGTTCCGCAGTACCGACTTGCAAAAGGCGTCAAACCGGCACTCGTCATAGCTGCGGGGGATAGCTTCCATCTTCTCACCCCCTTTCGTTGGGGATGGTGGTGGTTCTCTCCCTTTCCGCTAA
The DNA here is from genome assembly GCF_009911595.1 of Colidextribacter sp. OB.20. Taxonomy (GTDB): domain Bacteria; phylum Bacillota; class Clostridia; order Oscillospirales; family Oscillospiraceae; genus Lawsonibacter. Next base: position 403 of record NZ_QWKG01000102.1, on the reverse strand, counting down.
CATGACACCGGCAAGGCCATCGGCTACCCGCTAAAAGCCCCCTTTGCGAAAATATTTTTTCCTGATCGGCGCAGGCCGCAGGAAGCGACAAAAAACGCCCGACAGGTCGTAGACCTACCAGGCGTGGAATTGGAATAAAATTGCACTTTATAGCTGTGTATAGTTCATGCTCGTGGCCGGAATATCCATAGGCGGGGGACGGGCTTTTTTTGATGGGTCAAATATCGTCAGGTTTTGTCGAATGGCTATACGCTTCATGGTGGCTGCCTCCTGTCAGCCGCCGTATCTGTCAGCGTTACCGCGTCGCTCTTTATGGAGATAAAAAGAACGGCGGCTTTCGATTTCTGAACCGCCCCCTGTCAAGTAGACAGATGAAAAAAAGAAAATTAGGCCACGAGGGTCT
>NZ_QWKG01000101.1 GCF_009911595.1 Colidextribacter sp. OB.20 | reverse complement strand
CCGGGCCGCCCGGCGCAGCCGGCGCTCCCCCCAGAAGCCCGCGGGGTCCACCGCCCCCCGCAGCACATTCAGACCATACAGCCGGCCCGGCTCCGCCCGGCCCCGGCCCCTGGCCTCCAGAATCAGCTGTCCCACCAAAAAAAGCCCCCCTCTCCCCAACAGAGTATGCGGAGCGCGGAGCGAAAATTTCTCTTGCATAGATAGCAGGATAAGAGTATAATAATATTATAATTTCGCTATAAGGAGGCATCCCCTATGAACATCAAGCCTAGTGCCGCCATCCGTCAGAACTACAATGAGATTGCTGAGCTGTGCCGCTCCACCGGAGAGCCGGTCTACCTGACCAAAAACGGCGAGGGCGACCTGGTGGTTATGGATATTGAGTCCTTCACCCGCCGGGAAAAGATGCTGAAGCTGAGCGAAGAGCTGCTTGCTGTTGAGGCAGACCGGTTCCACGGGGCGAAGGATTATACTTTAGATGAGGTCCTGTCTATGATGAAGGATGCAATCAATGAGGTGCACCATGTCAGAGCGTGAACAGTACCGGCTCGTAATTTCCAAGCGGGCCGCATTTCAGCTGAGGAATCATGCGGTCTTTGCTGCGCGGCTGGAAGAACGCCTTGCCCAAAGGCTGATGTCTGATTTCCAGAATGCCGCGGAGGCGCTGACCCGTATGCCCTTTCAGGCGCCCTATTTCGACTCTGACATACTCCCCAGGAAGGTATATCGAAAGCTGCTTTTTGGCAAACGGTATCTGATGCTGTACAAGGTTCAGGGACAGACCATCTATATTGAATTTGTTGCAGATTGCAGACAGGATGATACGTGGCTGCTCCAATAGAATAGGGCGGTATTCACCGCCCTACCGTTCAAAAAAGCCCTGCAATTCGCCCACAAGCTCCATGGCCTTGAATTTCAGGACATAGCCCTCATTTTCGCCGGTAACCAGGGCGCTCTGCTCCGGGGTGAAGAGTCCGGCCTGGGCCGCCTGGTCCACCGTCTCGCTGGCTGCCCCCAGGCACAGGGGCGGAAAGGCCACGCACCACCAGTTTTGGCCCTTCCCCTCCCCGATTACCACCCGCAGGGCGGTGTAGTTCCCGGCGGGGAGGGCAAAGCCCTCATACTCCTTGGTAGGGAACCAGCAGCTCTCCAGCCGCGCGGTGACGGGGTAGTCCTGGCCCCGCTCCTCCACCACCGCCCGGCCGGCGGCGGCCAGAGTGTTCAGCTGCCCCTCCAGGGCCGCCTGAGCCTGGGCCAGGGTGGCCCCCTCCGGGTACAGCTCCGCCGCCTCCTCCAGCACCCGGTCCCGCACCGCCAGCTTCAGAGCCTGATCGGCCTGGCTGTCTGAGTTGGCAATGACATGCAGGCGGATCACGCTGTCCGCCAGCTCCCGCTGCTCCTGCCCCAGCCAGCTTCCCACCGCCAGCGCCGTTATGATTCCAACCATCAGCGCCAGCTCCCAGCGCTTCAATTTTCGATCCATATGTCCTCCCCAGGACGGAAAACCCGCCCACACTGTAAGTTTTCCTACAGTATGGACGGGTTTGTCGCGTTCTAAACCGTCCGGGTCAAAAAAACCTCGCCGAATCAAGATTCATTATCCTTAATATATTCCATAATGTCTTCTACTTTGCAATCCAATATTTTACAGAACATTTCTATTGTGTGGGTACTAACACTTTCATTTCTCTTCAACCTGGTGATTTGGGCAGGGCTCACATTGTATTTCTTTATCAACGCATATTGCGAAATTCCTTTCTCCTTCATCACACTCCATAAATTATTATAAGAAATCATAACATTCAAGCCTCACTTCCTACTTGAATGTTAAATTGAAATGATGTATAATCATATTAACCAATATCGGTTATCGTATACACCATCAAATAACAGGAGGAGATAAAAATGAAAAAATTTTACGTATTCTCACTTATCACAGCTCTAATCGTAACTTTAACAGCTTGTGGTGGGGGAAAAAACAAGAAAGCATTTGACGCATCCAAAGAAGCATACCAAAACGTTGATGCTGCTTATCAGATTATAGCCGACTTCGGTTCTGATATTTATGAGGCTTGGCGGCTTGGTATACACGATGATGATGAGATAATTGATGAAGGGTGCTCTTATCTTGCTAAAGAACTGGGGCTTTCAAAAAACGAAATTACAGATGGTACAGCATATACACTAGCTGACTTGATGGGAGATAACTGGGAAACATGTTCAGACCAGAAGAGAAATGAATATAGAGATATGGCTGATTTCTCTTTTAGCCTTATGGAAAATGATTTATTTTCCTGGTGTGTTATGGTTGCATCTAACGCATATAAAGTAAATGGAAAAGTCGCCGAGGTTCAAGAATACTTGGATATTGCCAAAGGACAAATGAAAGATTTATCAGAAAAGTATTCTGATTATGAACATTACCCTGCCTTGAAGGGGTATTATACTACAACTAGTTCCTTCTTCGATTTTTGTCAAAACCCAACCGGTTCATTTGAACAGCTAAAAACAACTATTGAAGGTTACAAAACCGATGCAAGAGATTATAAAGCCGATTTAGATTACATATTTGAAGAGTAAGCCATATTACAAAACAGAAAGGACAGCACATGATTGTGCTGTCCTTTCTGTTCTAAACCGTCCGGGTCAAAAAAACCTCGCCGCCGAAGTCGGCCAGCCGCGCCTGGGCCTCCCGGGCCCGTTCCTCGTCGTCGAACAGGCCAAAGGCGGTGGGGCCAGTGCCGCTCATGCTGGCTCCCAGAGCTCCGCTCTGAATCAGGACATTTTTGATGTCGTTCACCCGGGCCCGCTGGCGGTCAGGCAGGGCGTCCTCAAAGACGTTATACATCCGCCGGGCCACCCCGGTCAGATCCCCGGCCTCCAGGGCGGCAATGGCCCCCTGGGTGTCGGGCCGGCAGCGCAGGCGCACGCTGTCGATTTTGTTGAAGAGGGCGGGGGTGGAGATGGAGAACTCGGGCTTGCACAGCACCACCCAGCACTTGGGCAGGGGGGGCAGCGGGGTGAGGACCTCCCCCCTCCCCTCGGCCAGGGCGGTGCCGCCGATGACGCAGTAGGGCACGTCGGAGCCCACCAGCGCCCCGATCCCGGCCACTGTGTCCGGGTCATGATATCTGTCCTCCATCTGGTTCAGCGCCCGGAGGACGGCGGCGGCGTCGCTGCTCCCTCCGCCCAGGCCGGCACAGACGGGAATATGCTTCTCTATGCTGATGTCCAACCCACCGAAGCCGGGACTGCTCTTTAAGTCCTCGATGTCCCATCTCCCCGGCTCCTGGACGGTATCGCTCTCATACCAGCGCAGGGCTGCTTGGGCGGCCAGGTTCTTCTCGTTGTTGGGCAGGAAGTGGAGGCTGGTACATACCCGCAGCTCTCCCGTGTCATTATACGACAGGCTGAGTACATCGGCCAGCTCCACCGACTGCATAATCATACGCATATTGTGGTAGCCGTCCGGCCGCCTGTCCAGCACGTCCAGAGTCAGATTCAGCTTGGCGCGGGCCAAGACCTCCATGATGGGTGCCTCCCTTTCCTGCTTTTATTGTAGGGGGCGGTCTCTGTGCCGCCCCTTTATCCAATGCCTTGCGGGGAACGCGGGGCGGCGCAGAGGCCGCCCTCTACCGCCTGATCTTCCGGGCCTCCAGATAGAACCGCTTGTCCTGGGCCCGCCCGATGGAGAAGGCCTTGCGGGGCAGCATCCCGTCGCAGACAACAGTAGTAAACAGAGAATCCTTGCGGATGGGGGGCAGCAGAAAGGCCACCGCGTCCTCCCGCTCCCCGGCCAGCTGCTCTGCCGTCTCCGCCCCGTGGATATAATCCACTCGGGCTCTGGGGTGGGAGGCTATGTAGCTGTCCAAAAAGCTCTGGAGCGTGCCCACCGGCAGCTGGGCCTCGGGCCGGGTCACCGTAATCTCCCCCCGGCTCCAGCGGTTGATGGAAAAGGGCAGGACGTGTCCCTCTCCCCTGCCCTGGACGGCGGAGGGATAGAAGCTCATCAGGCCATCCAGCAGCTCCTCCGGCTTTACGCCAAAGACCACCCGGTGGATGGGCTCAAACTCCACCGCCTCGTCGTGGAGGTTGACCAGCTCGCACAGGGCATACCGGGAGGGCAGGCCGGGCCACTGGGCGGGGTCGGTCATCCTCTTGCGCCGCTCGTAGCACTCCTTGGCCGCAGCCAGGGAGTGATTGCCGTCTCCGGTGACAAAGAGCAGTCCGTCCAGCTCCTGCTCCACCCGGTCCTTCCGGGTGTTCAGCGCCTGGAGCACCTGGTTTTTCAGCTCCCGGGTGAGCAGCCAGCCTCTGATATGGCCGCCCTCCTCCATCAGCTCGAAGCAGTAGAGCAGCTCCATCTCCTCCGTCCGGGCGGACAGGGGCTCTATGATGACCCGGTTGGGGTCGTCCACCAGCAGCATCACGTGGGGCAGCTCAATAGGGGCGTTCTTCCGCACCGCCACCCGGGGGGGCACCCGGGACATAACCGTCCCCTCGGTGGCCCGGATGGCGGAAGCGGAGCCCGGCTCGTAGTCATAGGCCTCCAGGTCCACCGCCCCCATCAGGCCCCGGCGCACCTTCCCGTTGCTCAGGGTGCGCTCCACATAGATCAGGGCGTCGGGGCGCTCCTGAAAGCGGCCCTCCCGGAGATAGCGGCTCATGGTGTTGTTAATCTCCATGATGTCGGTCTCCACGCTGGGGCCCTCCAGGCAGCTCTCAGGCAGAATCAGACGCAGGGCGGAGGGGGCCCTGCCCACCCGGTCCCCCACCCGCTGCCAATACTCCGGCTGAGAGGTGTACTGGTCGCAGGCCACCACCGACCACAGGGACAGATCGCAGTCCCGGGGCAGAAGGATGTCGGCAGGCTTGAAGGGCAGAGCGTCGAAGTTGTTGTTCATTTTCCTCACCTGTTCTCTGTAGGGGCCGCTGCCTTCGGCGGCCCGTATTACGGCGGGGCGGCGAGGGCGCCGCCCCCTACTCCTCTTTCTTCTCTTCCAGCAGCTTGTCCAGCTTTTTCTCTATGCCGCCCAGCTTCTGAATCAGCATCCACAGAGCGCCCAATAGCAGGCTGCCCCCGACCAGACCAAAGACAAACCAGTAATCCTGCAAAAAACTCATCAATACAATCAAAACAGCAGCAAATATGACCGCATAGATGAAAAGTATCCCGATTTTATCCATCTTCATTCAGTCCAGCGCTCCCTCAATGGCAGCCAGGAGCTCATCAAACTCCTCAAAGGCGGGCAGCTCTGGGTGGGCGGCCTTGATGGCGTCAGTGGACTTGAAGAGGAAGCCCGCCTTGCCGGCCTGGATCATGGCCAGGTCGTTGAAGCTGTCCCCGGCGGCGATGGTGTCGAAGCCTATGGACTGGAGCGCCCTTACCGTAGTCAGCTTGGACTGCTCACAGCGCATTTGATAGCCGGTAATCTCCCCGTCCGCTCCCACCTCCAGGGTGTTGCAGAACAGGGCTGGCCAGCCCAGCTTTTTCATCAGGGGCTTGGCGAACTGCTCGAAGGTGTCGCTCAAAATGACCACCTGGGTCTCAGACCGCAACTTGTCCAGAAACTCCTTCGCCCCAGGCAGGGGGTCGATTTTGGCGATGACCGCCTGAATTTCCTTCAAACCCAGGCCGTGCTCCTTCAGAATGTCCAGCCGGTAGCGCATCAGCTTGCTGTAGTCGGGCTCATCCCTGGTGGTGCGGCGCAGCTCCGGGATGCCGGTCTCCTCGGCAAAGGCGATCCAGATCTCCGGGACCAGGACCCCCTCCATATCTAAACATACGATGTTCATAACTCATACATCCTTTGTGTTGTTGTGTAGGGCGCGACCACTGGGCGCGCCGCGATATTGCAGCTTCTTCCTAACGGCGCGCCGGGGTCGTCGCGCCCTACATATTACCCCTCCCGTCCCTGCTTTCTCCGCAGGTTGGTGAGGAAGTTGTCCATCCGGGCGATTGACTCGGCGATATCCTTCATAGAGGCGGCGTAGCAGGCCCGGACGAACCCCTCTCCCCCGGGGCCGAAGGCGGAGCCGGGGATAACGGCCACCTTCTCCTCCATCAGGAAGCGCTCGCAGAACTCCTCGCTGGTCAGGCCGGTGGAGCGGATATCGGGGAACACATAGAAGGCCCCCTTGGGCTCGAAGCACTGCAGGCCGATGCGGTTGAGATTCTCCACCAGATACCGGCGGCGGCGGTCATACTCCTCCCGCATGTGCTCAATGTCGCCGTCGCCGTTGCGCATGGCCTCCACAGCGGCGTACTGGCTGGTGGTGGGGGCGGACATAATGCCGAACTGGTGCAGCTTGGTCATGGCGGCAATGATGGGCTTGGGGGCGCAGACGTAGCCCATACGCCAGCCTGTCATGGCGTGGCTCTTGGAGAAGCCGTTGACCACGATTGTCCGGTCGTACATGTCAGTTAGGTTGGCCAGGGAGACATGGCGGCGGCCGTAGGTCAGCTCGGCGTAAATCTCGTCGGAGATCACCATGATATCGGTGCCCCGGAGGACCTCGGCGATGGCCTCCAGGTCCTTGCGGTCCATGGTGCCCCCGGTGGGGTTGGAGGGGAAGGGCAGCACCAGAACCTTGGTCCTGTCGGTGATGGCGTCCCGCAGCTCCTCCGGGGTAAGGCGGAACTCGTTTTCCGCCTTCAGGGTCAGATATTTGGGCACGCCTCCCGCCATCTCGGCCAGGGGGCCGTAGCAGACGAAGGAGGGCACCGGGACAATGACCTCGTCCCCGGGGTTCACCAGCACCCGCAGGGCCAGGTCGATAGCCTCGCTGCCGCCCACAGTAACCAGAATCTGGCTGGCATAGTCGTACTGGAGGTCAAACCGCCGGTTCAGGTAGCTGGCAATCTCCCGGCGCAGCTGGAGCATGCCGGCGTTGGAGGTGTATTTGGTGTGGCCCCGCTCCAGGGAGTAGATGCCCGCGTCCCGGATGTGCCAGGGGGTGACAAAGTCGGGCTCGCCAATGCCCAGGGAGATGGCGTCGGTCATCTCCTCCAGGATGTCGAAAAACTTCCGGATGCCGGAGGGCTTGATATTTTGAATGCGTTGATTTAAGATGTTGTCGTAATTCATACGAAGATGTACTCCCTTTCCTCCGGGTCCTGGGGGCGGAACACCAGATGCTTCTCTTTATATTTTTTCAGGATGAAGTGGGTGGCCGTTCCGGTGACTCCCTGGATGGGAGCCAGACGCTCGCCCACAAACTGGGCCACCTGGCGCAGGGTGCGGCCCGAGATGATGACGGTCAGGTCGAAGGAGCCGCTCATGAGATACATACTCTCCACCTCGTCGTACTGATAGATGCGCTCCGCGATGCGGTCGAAGCCGTCCTTTGATTGGGGTGTGACGTTCACCTCGATGAGGGCGGTCACGGTCTCCTTGTGCACCCGGTCCCAGTCAATGATGGCCTGGTAGCCCAGAATGGTCCGGTCGTCCTCATATTTTTTAACGGCGGCCTTGGCCTCCTCCTCTGACACGCCCGCCGCCGCGGCCAGCGCGCCGATGGGCATGGTGCAGTCCTGCTCCAGCAGTTCCAGCAGCTTTTCCATAATGCTCCTCCTTATGTGCGGTCAATATATTACTAGCTTACATTATACACGCTGTTGTAGAGAAAAACAATCCCAAACACAAAATAAGCGGGCTCAAGTTGACAAGCTGGCAGACTTGTGCTAATATCTGTCCTCAAGCTGGAATTTGTACCGCAGCTTTTAAAGGAGGAACTTATGAAGATTGAACTTTGGAAAGAAAATGGAGCTGATATTGCGGTGATTTCCGGCGATCAGGCTGTTATAACCGACGCGCAGTCCGCCCTGGACCTGATTATGTCCGTGAAGTGTGAGACGGGCGCGGAGCGAGTCGCCATCCCCAAGGAGCTGGTCCGCGAGGAGTTTTTCGTCCTCAGCACCGGCATCGCCGGGGAAATTCTTCAAAAATTTATCAACTACCACACGAAGGCCGCCATCTATGGCGACTACTCCCACTATACCAGCAAGCCTCTGAGGGACTTTATCTACGAGTCCAACCAGGGCAGAGACATCTTTTTCCCCGCGACCAGAGAGGAAGCCATCCAAATGCTGGCGCGGATACAATAATAACAGGGTACAGATTCCAGTTTTCAGGCGGCCATCCACAGTGAATGGCCGCCTTTTTTGTGCTGATGCAAAACAAGTCCCCGGTGTCAACCGGGGACACGTTCATTTCGCTGTGGGCCAATGGCGATATGGCTTTTCCTGCCTTACTGCGGTAAAGGCCCGCTCCATTTCATCCGTCATCTCTGGAGAATCCTCATCATAAACCACCGGAAGCTTTTTCGCACGGGCCAGCACAGCCCGCTCCTTATTGAATAACATCGCGCCCTCTTCCAGCCTAAACTTCTCTATAGTACACCTTCCTTTCCCTCGCTGTTCCAGCCACTTGCAAATTCTGCAAATTCAGTTATAATAAATACACCAAATAGAGCTTTCAAAATTAAAATAGAGGTATTTGATAGATGGAAAGGGTATTAGCGCAAAGAAAACAGTATACAGATGCTTTAGCTGTGCAAATACTGCGAAGCGGCTCAAATAAGGAAAAAGCAGAATTGGCAATGGCGTTAGGATTTGATTGCCCTGATTATGGTTTTGCACAGTCAATGTGTATTCAGCTTTTGCAAGCAGAGGATGAAATTGTTAGAGGAAACGCTATTATTGGGTTGGCCCATATCGCCCGTAGGTTTGGAAAGCTTGATAAAAGAGTAGTAAAACCGTACTTGCTGAGGGAATTGAGAGAGAATATAAAATGCAAGGACTTTATTGCAGATGCAGTCCATGATATTAATATGTATCTAGGCTGGAGCATAGCAGATCGTCGGTATAAGTAAGGAAACCCCCAGCGTCTTGAAACAGACGCCGGGGGTTCATTTGTCGATTTAACCCAGGGTCACCAGCAGGTCGTCGGTGTTGACGGCGGTGCCCACAGAGGCGGCCACGGCCTTGACGGTGCCGTCCACGGGGGCGGAGACCTCGATCTCCATCTTCATGGCCTCCAGGACGATGAGCACGTCGCCGGCCTTTACGGCCTGGCCGGGCTTGCACTCCACCTTAAAGATATTGCCAGGCATGGGGCTCTTCACGGCGGTCTCACCGGCGGCGGGGGCAGCGGCAGGGGCCGCAACGGGAGCTGGGGCGGGCG
>NZ_QWKG01000100.1 GCF_009911595.1 Colidextribacter sp. OB.20 | reverse complement strand
CTTGCTTTCAGGAACCAGACCCTCGTGGCCTAATTTTCTTTTTTTCATCTGTCTACTTGACAGGGGGCGGTTCACATATTTTTTTCATGGGGTCGTTTCTCCTTTCAAAAGTAGGGGGCGTATGCTTTAAGCATACGCCCCTTGGTTCAGTTTGTGATATTTGGTTTATCTGGTGGAGCCCGGGACCAGGAGCTCCTGGGCAAAACGGGTGGCGCTGGGGTCTGAGTCGATGAAGTAGTCACCGTAATTATTGAAAGTGGGATTCAGGATGTTCCATTTACCTCTGTTGACTACATCATCTCCGGCATCATTGGCACTTACATCCACACACCACCACTGGCCGTCCACATAGACCATGTTCCACTGGTGGACTGTGCTGCTGACCAGGACACATGGGATATTGGCCCGGTTGCAGAGGAAGATGAAACTGTGGGCGTAGGACATGCAGTTACCAGACAGAACATTGTCGGAGGCAAGTACCTTAGTCGGGGAGGTGATCGTGGTACTGTAGGTCAGCCGGTCCGCCACATACCAGGTAATCTCTTTCACCTGCTCCCGCTGACTCAGGCTGGACAGACTATCAATGAAGTTCTGAGTGTGTGCGACCGCATCGTCATAGGCCGAGGTGTACCTTGCGGTAACGGCAAGTTTTCCAGCCTCCGGAACCTGCACATCAAAGACAGGGTAGTTTCCCAGCTTGCAGACTATACCATCCAGCCGCTCACGACGATTAGGGGCTGCCTCCATTTTAACTGGTGTGTAGGTCCCCGCGGCAATTTCATCCCGATGGACGACCGAATCCCGGGCGGTATTGTAGACCTCTCGGGTCATCTCACTGTTGAAGATAGCCGGGTTGGCCTGGGTGCTGTAGTCCGGGACACTTTTGGAGGGAGTGGGCTCCGGCTTTCTGGGGGCTTCGCCGATGTAAGGGGCATCGCTGTCGATCTGGATATGGCCGTCCCAATAGACATTGAAGCCCACCAGCTGCCCGATGTCTCTCAGTTTGACGAAGTTATAACCGCTGATGTTGTAGGCCTCCATCTGGACGGGCACTCCATCCACATAGGCCGCCTGGGGAGCATACTCCGCCATGATCCCCGCCGCATAGGCTGCGCCGCCGCCCAGCAGGATAATTCCGGTAAATAATCCCACTATAAAAACAGTGATCTTTTGTTTCATTGTCAACGCTCCTTTCCTGCTCATAACTGATTTACTGGCCTCTTTCCTGGTTCGATTTGAGCATAATACGGAGCTTTTATACTGTCAAAGGATTTATTTTAGAGCACAGCGCCGGTGTTTTGAATTTCACCGCATTTATTATCCGTTCAGCTAAATGTGCCCCCATTTCTGGCATAACTTGCCGCAAAAAGTTATTTGTAAACCTTTTATGAACGAGTTTCGACGGCCTGTACCACGACCCGGCTCTCCGGGTGGTCGGCCAGACAGGTGGTGAGGGTGATGCGGTTGTCGGTGGTGGCCTGGAGATAGCTCCAGTCGGTGTTAGAAATGATCTTTACCGTCTCGACCGCATAGGTCCGGGTGCCGTAGACGGTGGTGTAGGTGATGGTATCGCCCTGCTCCAGATTCTTGATGGAGCCGATGGAGTACTTGGCCCCCCGGTTGTGCCCGCAGATTCCGACGTTGCCGTCCCAGGCGGAAGTGGAGCTGTAGTGGCCCAGGCCCTTCTTCATGCTGGCGTTGGTTTCGCCCTCCCACAGCTTCATGCTGATCTTGAGGGAGGGAATCTTCACAGTGCCAATATGGCCGTCCTTATAGGCCATGCCCTCCACGCTGGTATAGGCGGGCCGCTGGTAGGTGGGCGCGGTAATAACAGTGGAGCCAGGTCTGCCGGACTCCGCCAGGTCAGTGACAGGTCCGCCTCCGCTGATGCCGTAACCGCCCCCGCCGGTGGCCACGCTCTGCTGGAGGCCGGGGAGGATGGTGCGCTCCATCACGCCAGTCATGGTGGTGCTCGGACGCCCATACTCCAGTTCCGGCACCTGGTAGTCCACCACGTTCCTGCCGCCGTAGTTGTACTGGCTGCCGTAGATGTCCTCATAGCTGGTGCTCTTGTAGTAGTCCTGGGGGGCGGTTGTCTCAAAGGAGTAGTCCGCCGCCGCATAGGCGGAGGGGGCCAGAGCCAGCAGCGCTAGCGCAGGCAGGACTGCTCGGGTCAGGATGTTCAGCTTTTTCATGTTGTCTCCTCCTGTTCATGTTCCAATTCGTCCTCCGGCTCTTCCTCCTGGAGCTGCCGCAGGGCCCGGCGGGAGCGGAACAACAGCACCGCCAGGGTGGCGACTGTCCCTACCCCCAGAACGCCCAGGGCGTAGGGCAGGCCGGCCATGCTGATACCGCCCCGGTTGGCAATCAGAGCAGAGCCCTCCGCCGCTGTCCCCAGATAGGTCACCTTATAGGTGACGCTCTCCACATCGTTCCGGGTTACCTCCCCCACATAGTCTGCGGAGGTAACGTATCCGGTGGCGACTTTGTGGTAGGACTTTCCAGAGTAGGTGGCTACAGCCTGGTAGGAGGCCGGAGCCAGGGTATCGCCCACCAGGTCGGTACCGATGACCTGCCAGTCCACGTTGGACAGGTTCAGCGTCACGCCGTTTTTGACGGTGGCGGCCGGGACGTAGGACATGTCGTTGCGATCCAGCGGCCCGATGGTCTTGGTGGCGGTGATGTTCCTGGCCTGACTGGTATAGCCGGAGGCCTCGGTACGGATGGCGGTGTGGTCCAGGGTCAGAACGCCGGAGTAGGTGCCGTCGTCGTAGTCCAGGGTGGTGTCCAGCTGCTCCAGGATCTTACCCAAGTCCTTGGTGTCCGTCTCCAGGGTCACCGTCTTGGTGTGGTACTTCCGATCCGACACCTGGTTCTCCGACTTGACAATGTCCGAATAGACGTAGCGGTAACCCTCTTGCTCAAAGGGCTCCTCGATGAGCTGCTGGGGGTCGGCACTGGGGGGCAGGATGAAGGTCTTGATGAGCTGCTAGCTCCCGTTGAGATTCTGGATGGTGGTGTCGGTGGGTACCTCCAGAGCGCAGGTGTTAGTCACCAGGGCCGCCGCCAGCAGCAGGCAGGTAAGCAGTCTTTTCATATCCGGGTCCTCCTTCTCCAGAAAAATACCGCACTGGACAGTGCCAGCGCGGCCGCCAGGGTGATAGGTACGATTGGCTTCATGCACGGTTTTCCTCCTTAACTGTATATTCTACTGCGTACTCCGGGTGTTCCCAGAGTGACGCCAGCAGTCTGAGTGAGTGCTCCAGCGCCTGCATAGTGTCACGTTTTTGGCGTTTCACAAAAGCGTGGAGCAACAGATAGCCTCCGTTGGGGCAGGGGGTGAAGATGATTCGCACCACCACCCTGCCTTTCTCCCGGAGTTCGTAGAGGCTTTGGTATTTCTCGATAGAGAAGTGCTTGTAGTGGGGCTCTTTCAGCTCCGGAGGAGAAGTCTGGGACAGATAAATAATCTGCCGGACTACCTTGTCTCGCAGCTTGGGCTCCAGTCCCTCGATGAAGTTCGCAGCTTGGGTGGGACCATCCGGTGGCTTGTAAATCTTGATGCGATTCATGTTCTCATCCTCCCATTATGTGTTTTCTGCCAGCCGTTTCAGGTGGGCCAGGAAGTCCTCAGCAAAAAGCTCTGCAAAATCCGGGCTTCCGCTGATCCACCAGACCGGGTCGGGCAGGGAGCGGTAAATACTGTCATATTGCAGACAGATCAGCAGAAATTTCTGCTTGGGGTCGGCCTGCTCCGCTGTGTGGAAGATTTGGGCGATGGTGTCTTGGACATCCTGGAAGTCCTGATAATAGTCGCACAGGTCATCGAAAAACCGGCCGGCGAAGATTGTGCTGAACACGGTCATGGCATCCCGTTCCGGAGAGCCATCCGCCGTTGTCAGGCCCATCCGCTGCAGCCGCTGAGCGGCGGAATCCTCAAAGGGACTATGGGGCCGCTGGTAATCGTTCATGTTGTCGTCACCTCCCTCGGAGCATAAAAAATGCCTGGGGCCGCATAAGCGGCACCAGGCTGTAAAGCATGGCTCAATCTTTAGTTGTTTTTTCTTCCACAGATGGTGGCAGCTCCTCTAGCTGAGAAACAGCAACTGTCTCGATCATCTGCGTGACCACGGCGTTCAACTGGGTAGCGTTCTGAGATGTAATTACAGGCTGGCCTGTCCGTTTTTCAATGGCTTTACGTGTATCTCCCGCAATCTCTCCACCAGAACGGGCGATCTCCAGGTTCTCTGAAAAGGTCTCTGGCTCCTCTCGCTTGGATATCTCAGTGGTAGTAGCTTCTGCCAGCATAGTTAGAACCAACTCCAGGTCAGACATATTGTCCCGAAGATTTTCTTTTTTCAGCCCTTTCAATCGCTTGTACTGCTTTGTTGTCATACCAGACCAGGCACGGGTAATTTCATCTGTGAGAATGGCGTATTCTCTGCCCCGTTGGACACCCCGTTCCTGCCACTCGGCTGTCAACTCGTTGCGGACCCGGATGGCAAGGATTCTCTGATGTATCCAATCGGGGGAGTATCCTTTCCGCTGATAGGTTTCCAGCGCCCGGTCGATGGCTTGTTCCGGGTCTATGGTTTCCTCAATGCGCTCTCGGCCGACCTGAGCCAGCCAGAGTTTAAAGGGTTCCGCTTTGGGAGATGGAATGGATTGGATTAGGCGAAGCAGCTGTTCTGTGGTGGCTACGTCCGTCATACGGCGTTTACCATCTGCCGCTACCATTTTCAAACCGTTACAATTTGTAACGGTTTCATTTCCCTCATCCTTCAAGCGTTTTTTCATAACGCGCCAGTAGGTTTGAGGATTAGGACTTCCTGTCAGCACCTTGATTACATCGACAACGGAAAAATACCATTCTTCCTGCTCTGAATCCCATGCCGCACGAATGGGTTGATCCTCAAACAGTTGGATTTTATCCTGTTCACTCATAGTACCCCTCACAATCGCTGTTTTACCCCATTATACGTCATCCGGCCCGCTCCCGCAAGAACTCCAGGAACAGCTTTTCAATCTCCTGATCACTCCTGAACTTGTCCAGGTAGGGGGCAAAGCGTTTACGGTCAAAGGATATCTTCCTGGGTGGGGCCATCAGGCGTTTTTCCGCCGCGTCCCGGGCCTCGCGATATGCGGTGAAAACGGCCTGACAATCAGCAGTAGGCGGAGGACATTTGCGGACGATGTGCTGCATGGCGGCCTTGTTGATCTGATAGCCCACAATGGAGCATATCTCGATGAACGGTTTTTGAGACTCAGCGGCGTATGGAAAAAGGGCGTCATAAAAATGGAGCAGGCCAAATGACGGCAAACAAGCTGCTCCGGAGAATACATATTGATCTGCGGATAAATTTGGTCTGCCTGTTCAGCCTCCGGCTGTCTGTTCATGTGGAAATTAGGTAAAGCTGCAAAGCAGCAGCTCTCTTTGAACCGCATGGCAGATTTATGTGAGGTGGGATTGAAGCCCTTCACCGAGCGCAGCGCCGGTCTTTGTAACATAGCCATATTCATAGGCCATAAACTCCGGTTGAATGGGGACGGCGGCCAGCTCGTTGCGCGCCATGATCTTGGAGTGGATATAGCAGGAGATCATCACTAGGTCATCCATGGATTCCAGCATGTCCAGATTACCCGCCCGCCCGACTCCGCGGCAGATGCCCTTGGAGCTGGGAAGGGCGGCTTTTTCCGGGTGGAAGTGGATTCCAATGGGATCGAAGTAGGTCACGTTCAGCATCAGGCGGGCCTGGTCGTAACGGATGGAGGGGGGACTGGTCTCCGGATGGTACAGGCTGCTGGAGCGGTGGACCACCCCGTAGGCGGGACTCTGGGCCAGGGTGTGATACTCCAGCTCCCGGCGGGCGCAGTAGGCCGACAGCTCATCCCTCATCTCCGTGCCGAAGGTGAGGAAAGCCGCCTGGGAGGCCCCCTTTGACACCCGGTCAAACAGCTCCAGGCAGTTATAATACTCCTCACACTGGACAGTCAGCTCCGGCTGGCGGCTGGCGGCCTCCAGAATGGTGTTGACAAACAGGGAGGAGGGGACGCAGGCCAGATGGAGCCGGCAGCCCTCCGCCTGACGGCACTCCCGAGCCAGGGCGGACAGCCGGTCCAGCATCCTCTCCGCCTCTGTCAGAAACTTTTCCCCCTGGGGAGTGGGACTCATCCCCTGCCGGGTGCGGATAAACAGGGGAAAGCCCAGGGACTGCTCCAATTCGGCAATGGCCCGGCTCAGGTTGGGCTGAGCCAGATAGAGCTCCCGTGCTACCCGGGTTACCGACCCGCACCGGGCCACCGCCAGGGCATATGGCAGGTATTTCAGGTCCAGTTGCTCCATAATGAACCCTCCCTCACAGCTTCATCTATCATATCATTTTTGATATAAGAAGTAAATAGATTATATATTTTTCAAGGGGAGTGTTCTGTGGCAAGATGATGTTACAAAAAACAGCTGCTGTATTTGTAAAAAATGAGCGATACGCTAAAAGGAGGACCAATATGGGTTATTTTGATGTGGCAAATTCCCCGCTCCTCTTTCTCCTGGTGGCGGCCGGGATCCTGTATATCGTGGGGCTGTCCGCTGTGTTTCTGCGCAAATCCTGGAGGCGCTGTCTGAAGCTGGGAATCTCCCGGGAAAAGCTGCGGTCGGTGGCCCGCAGTTCAGCAGTCTTTACCGTCGTCCCCTCCATCTCCATTGTGATTGGGCTGTTTACTCTGTCCACCGTGCTGGGGGTTCCCTGGCCCTGGTATCGCCTGTCGGTGGTGGGCTCGGTGAGCTATGAGCTGATGGCGGCAGATATGGTGGCCGATGGGGTGGGCTACGCCTCGGTGGGTGAGATGGCCTCCCAGGCCGACTACACCATTTTCGGCGCGGTGATGTTCGTTATGAGCATCTGTATCCTGGCCGGCATTATCATCAACATCTTCGCTGTGGAGAAGATTCAGAACGGCATGAGCACCCTGAAGAAAAAGCGGGGCGACTGGGGCACTATCATCAACTCCTGCTTCTTCCTGGGTATCGTAGCGGCCTTTACCCCGCTGATCTTCGCCTCCGGGACGGTGTACGCCCTGACCTTCCTGGTCAGCATGGGGGTGGCGGCCCTGTGCGTGCTGTGTATGCGGCGCTTTAAGCTGAACTGGATGGGGAGCTTCATCATGTCCATCTCGCTGATCGTCAGCATGGCGGCCTCCGTCCTGCTGGAAGGGCTGCTGAAATAAGGGAGGTTTCTCATATGAAACAGAGTGACAGCTATATCCGCTCCGTCCACCGCACCGGCCGGATAGGGAGTGCCCTGGCCATCCTCTGGATGCTGGGCATCCCCACCGTGATGTGCGGGGTGTATCACATGTTTCCCTCCGTCCCGGACCTGCTGCTGTTCGGCAGCGGCCTGCTGGCTATGTATGTGCCCACCGCCGTCTCGGAGGTCATCACCTGTGTCCCCATGCTGGGCTCCGCCTCCTACATCACCTTTATCACCGGAAACATCTCCAACCTGAAGCTGCCCTGCGCCCTCAACGCCCTGGAGATGGCCGACGTGGAGCAGAACAGCGACGCCGGCGACGCCGTCGCTACCGTTGCGGTGGCGGTCTCCTCCATTGTGACCACGGTGATTGTGGCCCTGGGTGTGCTGCTGCTGGTCCCCCTCCAGCCGGTGCTGGAGAGCGAGCCGGTGCGCATCGCGGGCAACTACATACTCCCCGCCCTGTACGGCTGCCTGTTCCTGAGCCAGATGACCAGCAAGGCGGGGGGCACCGTCATCAAGGGAAAGATCAAGGCGGCCATCCTCCCCGGGATTCTGGTCTTTGTAATCCATGTGTTCGTGACGCCGGTGAACCGGGGGCTGGCTATCCTGGCCTGCATCCCCCTGTGCATGGTGTGCGCCTGGGTGCTGTACCGGATGGGGCAGATCAGGGTGGTCCATTTGGAACCAAACGGCTGACGGAAGGAGAGTTTTTTATGAGCTATTTGCAGAGAGCGCAGGAGCTGTATGAGCAGATGGTCACCGACCGGCGGTATCTCCACCAGCACCCGGAGGTGGGGATGGACCTGCCGGAGACCACGGAGCATGTGATGCGACGGCTGACGGAGATGGGCTATCAGCCCCGGCGGCTGGGCCAGGGGGTCACGGCCACGGTGACCGGAAATCCGGAGGGAAAGGTATTTCTGCTCCGGGCCGACATGGACGCCCTGCCCATGGAGGAGAAGAGCGGGCTGCCCTTTGCCTCCCGGCGGAGCTGTGCCCACACCTGCGGGCACGACATGCACACCGCCATGCTGCTGGGGGCCGCCCAGCTGTTAAAGGAGCGGGAAGGGGAGCTGAACGGGACGGTCAAGCTCATGTTCCAGCCCGGGGAGGAGGTGCTGTCCGGGGCCAAGAGCATGGTGGAGGCCGGCATTTTGGAGCATCCCCATGTGGATGCGGCCATGGGAGCCCACATGATCCCCATGATCCCGGTGGGCTTCGGCGGCTACGGGACCGGAGTGGTCTCGGCCTCCAGCGACCATCTGGTAATCAAAATTGAGGGCAAGGGCGGCCACGGCGCCCACCCCCACACCGCCGTGGACCCCATCAACATCGGCGTCCACATCCATCTGGCCCTCCAGGAGCTGATCAGCCGGGAGGTGGACCCGATGGAGACGGTTGTGCTGACCTTCGGAAAATTCCAGGGGGGCGAGGCGGCCAATATTATCCCCTCCTCCGTGGTGATGGAAGGCACCCTGCGCACCTTCAACGAGGAGCTCCGGACCCGTCTGCTGGAGCGGATCAGGACTGTCTGCACCCACACGGCCCAGGCTTTCCAGGGCAGCGCCCAGGTGACTGATCTGTACTCCGTCTGTGCCCTGAATATTGACGAGGACACCGCCCAGTCTGCGGCCCGGGGATGGCAGGAGGAGGGGCTGAAGATGATCCGGCGGGGCGACAAGATGAGCGGTTCGGAGGACTTTTCTGAGGTGGCTGCCCATGTCCCCTACACCTTCTTTGTGATGGGGGGCGGCACCGCGGAGGACGGCTGCGGCGTCGGCCTGCACAGCCCGGAGATTCGATTCCGGGAGGAGGCCCTCATTTATGGAGCGGCGACCTACGCCTCCGGCGCGGCCGCATGGCTGAGAGAGCACTGAGGGGAGCAAAAATTTCCTGAATTCATACTATTTCTTAATTAAAAGATTTAATTATCCAGTCTCTCCCAGTGATGCTGGAAATAACCTGATTGGACAAAG
>NZ_QWKG01000099.1 GCF_009911595.1 Colidextribacter sp. OB.20 | reverse complement strand
AGGAAAGACTGCCGATATGTATTATTGAAACGGCTATAAAAACGCGGCCAGGTTGTATACAACCTGGCCGCGTTTTTCTTTTGTTCAGTGTATAAAGATGCCCTGAAGCCACAGCTTTCTATCAGTTTTTTGCCGCAAAAATCTGACGGGAAGCTGTCCCGCCAGCCCAATCCCCCTTATCAAAGTATCACCTGGATCATTGATGCGGTTGTCCTGGGCTTTGCCTATGCTGTCCTTGACTTTACCTGTGCCCTGAAAATTTACACGGTCTCCGCAATTCAAATTTTTCTTTCGTTATTTGTATAAAACGCATGAAAAACCTGAGATTCCCAGACAGGTTTTTATAATTGGGACAAGGAGCATACAACTTTATGTGCTTTTGAGGAAAAGATGTTGAATCGAGTTATAAGTTATGCTAGATTGAGAATACCACAGGCACAGGATGAAGCGACATAGCCTGTGTCTGACATAAAACGGAAAAGGAGTATAGTTATGAAAAAGAAAATTCTCAGTCTTGCTCTTGTTGGAGCCATGTGCGCAGCGCTGCTCACATCCTGCGGCAAGAAAAACGCCACCTGGAAGGTCACCTGTCCCTGGGCCCCCTCCGGCGTGGCCGCCATGGTGAGCCAGCAGGCCGCCACCAAGTCCACCGACTATTCCGAGACCATCACCCTGGTGGCCGAGGCCATCAAGGGCGACGCCGCCACCGTCAACACCTGGGTGGCCGACACCAAGGCCAACGACACCGAGCTGGTGTTTGTGGGCGAGGGTCTGCTGTCCATCACCTCCATCCTGGATCCCAGCAAGATGCAGTTCGGCTATGAGGACTTCGTCTTTGTAGAGAATCTGTACTCCTCCATCTTCGTCCTGTCCGCCGACGCAAAGCTGAACATCGGCAGCATCGCCGATCTGGAGGCCTATGTGGCCCAGGGCAATGAAATCAGCGTGGCCGTCAATGGTGCCACCAGCTCCGAGGCCTTCCTGGCCGCCGCTCTGTTCGGCTCCATGGGCGCCGGCGACAAGCTGAAGCTGACCCCCTACCAGTCCGCCGCTGAGGCCGCCCAGGCCGTGGCCCGGGGCGAGACCCAGTTCGCCGTCTCCCACCAGTCCCAGATTCTGGAGACCTACCAGCAAAAGGGCGTGACCGTTGTCTGCGCCTTCGATGAGAACGACATCGCCAATGGCGACTTCGCCGGCGTAGAGGGCGTGGGCCAGCACGGCTACCCCTACTTCCGCAACCGCTGCTTCGTCATGGCACGCGCCGGCACCGACGAGGCCAAGGTGAAGGAACTCAAGGAGCTCTACGGCAAGATCCTGGCCGACCAGGAGGTCGCCGACTGGCTGCATGACACCATGCTGCTGGAGGTGGACACCATGTCCGTGGAGGATGTGGAGGCCCACGTTGAAAACGTAAAGAACATCGTCAACGAGTACAAGGACATCGTTGCCGGCTGATCTGAGTACCACAGCGGATATGCGGGGAATGGGATCGGGAGGAATCCCGCCCATTCCCCTTTTTGAGTCAGGAAAGGAGGTTCCCCCATGAGCAAATGGGTGGAGCAGTTCAACGGCCGTATGGATGCCTGGGGCCGGAAGCTGCATGAGAAAGAGATTCGTATTCCTATTGATTTGGTGACCGGCGTCGTGTTTTTCCTTGTGGGGCTTGGCGTTTTGCTGGTCATGCCCGACCAGGTGGCAATTTCTGAGAAGGACGTGGTGAACGGACGGGCCTTCCCCACCATGCTGACAGTGGTGATGCTGCTGTGCTGCGCCATGCTCATCGGTAAGGAGCTGTATAAGCTGGTCACGAAGCAGCCCCTGAACTGGAAGGTCATCAATATTCAGGTGGAGATCAAGGCCCTGGTCATTCTGGGCATCCTGGTGCTCACCTATCTGCTCAGCAAGCTCACCGGCCTGTTTGTAGTGGGAGCGATTTTCTGCTGTCTGGGATTCCTGCTCTACTTCCGGTGCCGGAAGAAATCCTACTATGTCATTACGCTGGTGATGGCGGTGGCCATCTGGGCGGCCTTCCGCTTCGCCCTGGGCGTGGACTTTTAAGGAGGGGGACGGCTTATGTTGCAGCATATCATTCCGGCCACCGGCCTGCTGTTCACGCTGGAGAACATCCTGTGGATTAACATCGGTGTGTTTATCGGCTCGGTTTTCGCGGCCATCCCCGGCCTGAGCGTCATCCTGTGCGTCATTTTGTTCCTGCCCGTTACCTACTCCATGACCGCCATCCCCGGCATGATGTTCCTGCTGGGCATCTACTGCGCCGGCGGCTACGGCGGCAGCGTGTCCGCCATCCTCATCAACACCCCCGGCACCCCCCACGCGGCGGCCACCATGCTGGACGGACACCCCCTGTCTCAGCAGGGCCGCACCAAGGTGGCGCTGAAAATCGCCCTGTACGCCTCCACCTTCGGCGGGGTGTTCTCCGCCCTGATGCTCCTCTTCCTGGGCCCCCAGGTGGCTAAGATTGCCGCCCAGCTGGGCACGGCGGAGTACTTTATGGTCTGCGTGTTCGGCCTGACTATCATCGCAGGCGTGTCGGGCAAGAGCATGATTAAGGGCCTGATCTCCGCCTGCCTGGGCCTGCTCATCTCCTGCGTGGGCTCCGACCCCATGACCAGCTACGACCGCTTCACCTTCGGGATTTCCCGGCTCTATTTGGGCCTGGACCTGGCCATCTGCCTCATCGGCCTGTTCGCCCTGGTGGAGATTATGGCAAAGGCGGAGCGGCGTCTGGACCGGCTCAACCTGGATACCACTCAGATCAAGGACGACGGAGTCATTACCAAGGCGGAGTACAAGCGCATGGCCCGGCCGGTGCTGGTCTCCTCCATCATTGGCGTGCTGGTGGGCATCATCCCAGGCACCGGGGCCTCGGAGGCCTCCTGGTTCAGCTACAACACCGCCAAGAACATGTCCAGGCACCCGGAGGAGTTCGGCCACGGCTCGGTGGAGGGCATCGCCGCCGCCGAGTCGGCCAACAACGCCGTCACCGGCGCGACCCTGATCCCTCTGCTCACCCTGGGCATCCCCGGCGACGGCACGGTGGCTATCATGCTCTCCGCCCTGATGATTAACGGCCTGAACCCCGGCCTGAGCCTCTTTACCACCCAGGGGGACATCATGTACGCCATCATGCTGGGCCTGATTCTGGTGAATATATTCATGTGCCTCCAGGGCAAATTCCTCACCACCCTCTTCGCCAAGGTGGTGTCCATCCCCCAGGAGATCCTCACCCCCATCATTGTGATTTTCTGCTTCGCGGGGGCCTACTCCGTCAACGGGAACTACTTTGATGTGGGCGTGGCCCTGATTTTCGGAATCCTGTCCTGGGTTCTGCGCAAGCTGGAGCTGCCTCCCGTGCCCATCCTGCTGGGCCTGGTGCTGGGCAGCATGACCGAGACCAACTTCCGCCGGGCCCTGCTCATCTCCAACGGCAGCCCCAGCATCTTTTTCAGCAGCGTGTACTGCATCATCTTCCTGGTCCTCATCGTGGCGGCGGTGGGCGCCATTGTCCGTGGCAAGGTGAAGGAACGAAAGGCCGCCGCACAAAAGGAGGACTGACAAATGCCCAACAACATTATTTTCTACTTTACCGACCAGCAGCGGTGGGACACCTGCGGCTGCTTCGGCCAGCCCCTGGACATCACGCCCAACCTGGACCAGCTGGCCCGGGAGGGGGTCAAATTTGACAACGCCTTCTCCCCCCAGCCGGTGTGCGGTCCCTGCCGGGCCCTGTTCCAGACGGGCAAGTGGCCCACCGAGACGGGCTGCTTCCGGAACAACATCATGCTGCCCGCCGGGGTGAAGACCCTGGGCAGCTACATTGAGGAGGCGGGCTATGAGACCGCCTACATCGGCAAGTGGCACCTGGCCAGCGACGGGGAGCTGGAGAAGCCCCCCACCATTGACCACACCGTCACCGCCATTCCCCGGGAGCTGCGGGGTGGCTACACCGGCTTCTGGCGGGCCGCCGATGTGCTGGAGTTCACCTCCCACGGCTATGACGGCTTTGTCTTTGACGAAAACGGCCAGCGGGTGGACTTCAAGGGCTACCGGGCCGACTGCATCAACGACATGGCACTGGAGTTCTTCGACCAGTACGACGGGAAGAAGCCCTTCTTTATGACCATATCCCAGATCGAGCCCCACCATCAGAACGACCGCAAGCACTACGAGGGTCCGGAGGGCTCCAGGGAGCGGTTTAAGGACTTTATCCTGCCCGAGGACCTGAAGGTCCTGGGGGGCAACGCAGCGGAGGAGTACCCGGACTACCTGGGCCAGTGCGCCAGCCTGGACGAGAACCTGGGCCGGCTGGTGGCCAGGCTGAAGGAGAAGGGGCTGTATGAGAACACGGTGATTATCTTCGCCTCCGACCACGGCTCCCACTTCCTCACCCGCAACCGGGACGCCCATCTCAACGGCTACGACGACTATAAGCGCTCCTGTCACGACGCGGCCCTCCATGTGCCCCTGGTCATCGCCGGCGGGCCCTTCAAGGGAGGGGTTGCCGTGGAGGAGCTGGTGAGCACCGCCAGCCTGCCCAAGACCATCCTGGCTCTGGCCGGAGTGGATGTGGGAGACGCCATGATCGGGGAGAACCTCCTTGACGTGGTGGAGAAAAAGGACGATAATAGACTTAACGAGATTTTCGCGCAGATCTCCGAGAGCCGGGTGGGCCGGTGCATCCGCACGGCCCGGTATACCTACTCCGTCTACGCCCCGGGCGTAAACGGGGGCGAGGCGGCGGCGGCGGACGTGTACGCCGACGACTTCCTCTACGATATGGAGAAGGACCCCCACCAGCTGAACAACGTGGTAGCCGACCCGGCCTACCTCCAGGTGAAGGAGGAGCTGCGCTCCCGTCTGCTGGACTGGATTGAACGCGCGGAGGGGACCCGTCCTGTGATTGCCGACTGAGGGAGAGCTGCGCGGCCTGACGAGGAGGTCATTATGAAGGAGCTGGACGGCAAGGCGGAGATGGTCTATCTCTGGGTGCGGGCCTATATTGAGGAGAACAAGTTTTCCAGCAATACGAAGATCCCCTCAGAGAACACCCTGAGCCGGAAGCTGGCCGTCAGCCGGGAGACGGTGCGCCGGGCGCTGGAGCGGCTGACGCAGGAGGGGCTGCTGCTCCGGGTAAAGGGCAGCGGCACCTATATCGACAAGGAGGCGGCCCTGTCCTGGGAGCTGGGGGGGAGCGGCGGAAAGCTGAAGATCGGCCTGATCCTCCAGGGCCAGGACGGCAACGCCAACTCCAGCCTGATGGAGGGCATCCGCAGCATCCTGCCCCCCGACCAGGTGGACCTGCGCACCTTCCTCACGGACAACAAGTTCGCCAACGAGCGGCACTGCCTCCAGACCGTCATCAACCAGGGGTTTCAGGGCTTTATCGTGGACGGCGTGAAGGCCAGCCTGCTCAACCCCAACCTGGACTGCTACCAGAAAATCTACCAGAAGCGGATTCCGGTCATCTTTTACAACAACTATTACAAAAACCTGAGGTGTCCCCGGGTGGTGGTCAACGACCTGCGGTGCGCTCAGGAGCTCATTGGCCTGCTTATTCGGGAGGGCCACCGGAACATCGCCGGGGTGTTTGTCTCTGACAACTACCAGAGTATTGAGAAGTTTCAGGGAATGGCCGCCGCCCTCCAGGAGAACGGGGTGGCTTATCAGGACGACTACATAAAGTGGTGCGTCTCCGACGAGGCCCACGACCCCAGCTTTGCCCGCTCCATCGACCGCTTCTTAAAGCGTCTGCCCCGGTGTACGGCAGTGGTCTGCTGCAACTACATGCTCTACCAGCTGGTGCGCCAGGTGCTGGAAAAGCAGGGGAAGCGGGTGCCGGAGGACTGCTCTCTGGTGTGCTTTGACTACTCCAGCGACGACTGGGAGGCGGAGGGGGTCACCTGCTCCGTCCACCAGGGCTACCGAATCGGCCAGGAGGTGGCCTCCCGGCTGACGCGGATGATCCGGAACCGGGACTGTGACGACCTGGGCTATACCTGTGTTCTGGCTCCGGAGATTTTTGTGGGCCGGTCCATCGGCCCCGCCATAAGATAGACAGCGCGGGCCGCCCATAAGGGCGGCCCGCGTCAAAAGGGAGGAGATTTCATGCCGCCCCTGAGCATCCTGATTAAGCCGGCCTCCAGCGCCTGCAATCTGCGCTGTGCCTACTGCTTCTACGCCGACGAGGCAAGCATCCGCGCCGTGCCCAATTACGGCCTGATGTCCCGGGAGGTGAGCCACGCCCTGATTGAGAAGGCGGCGGGGGCGGCGGAGGGCTCGATCACCTTTCTGTTTCAGGGCGGTGAGCCCACCCTGGCGGGGCTGGACTTCTACCGGGACTTCGTCTCCTATGTGAGAGAGACGGTCCCCGATGGGCTGGCGGTCCGGTACGCCATTCAGACCAACGGGATGCTGCTGGACGGGGACTGGTGCCGCTTTTTCCGGGAAAACCGCTTTCTGGTGGGCCTGTCCCTGGACGGGACCCGGGAGTGCCACGACCGCTTCCGCCGGGACGGAGCTGGAAAGGGCACCTATGACCAGGTGATGAAGGCGGCCCGCCTGCTGGAGGAGACTGGGGTGGAGTACAACGTCCTCACGGTGGTGACGGGCTATCTGGCCCGGCATATCCAGGGCGTCTTTTCCGCCCTGTGCAAAAGGGGCTTCCGCTTTCAGCAATACATCCCCTGTCTGGACCCCCTGGAGGAGGCGCGGGGAGGACAGGGCTACTCCCTGTCTCCGGAGCAGTATGGGAGCTTTTTAAAGACCCTGTTTGACCTGTGGTATCGGGAGCTGGAGCGGGGCCGATACTGGTCCATCCGGTATTTTGACAATCTGATATGGATGCTGGACGGACACGCCCCGGAGCAGTGCTCCATGTGGGGGTGCTGTGGGCTGCAGTATCTGGTGGAGGCGGACGGAAGCGTTTACCCCTGCGACTTCTACGGCCTGGACGAATACCGCCTGGGGAATATCCGACGGGATTCCTGGGAGGAGCTGGACCGGGCCCGGGAGAAAATTGGCTTTGTGGAGGCCTCCCGGCGCATCCCGGAGGAGTGCGGGAGCTGCCGTTGGTATCCCTTGTGCCGCAACGGGTGCCGCCGGGACCGGGCGGTGGAGGAGGACGGACTGGGACGCAATTACTACTGCCGGGCCTACGCCGGATTTTTTGCCTACGCCCTTCCCCGCCTGCGCCAGGCCCATAGCATGCTGAGGACGAGGTGAGCTCATGCTGATATTTTTTCTTGTGGCCCTGGGGGCCAGCGCCGCGGGCGCCATCTGCGGCATCGGCGGCGGGGTCATCATCAAGCCTGTGCTGGACCTGTTCCACCTGGAGACGGTGTCCGCCATCAGCTTTTTATCCGGCTGCACCGTGCTGACCATGAGCTGCTACTCGGTGGGCAGGTCGCTTCTGGCGGGAGAGAAAAGGGTCTCGCTGGACGTGGGGACGCCGCTGGCTGTCGGAGCGGCTGCGGGCGGCCTGCTGGGCAATCAGATGTTCGCGCTGGTGCGGGAGCTGTCAGACACTCCCAGCCGGGTGGGGGCGGTTCAGTCCGCCTGTCTGGCCGCCGTCACGGTGGGGACGCTGCTCTACACCCTGAATAAATCCCGCATCCCTACGCATCAGGTCCGAAATAAATGGGCGTGCGCCCTGATCGGCCTGGTGCTGGGCTGCATGTCCAGCTTTTTGGGGATCGGCGGCGGGCCCATCAATCTGGTGGTGATGTACTTCTTTTTCAGTATGGATACCAAAACAGCCGCCGCCAACAGCCTGTACATCATCTTTTTCAGCCAGCTGTGCAGCCTGCTGACCACCCTGTTCACCGCCTCGGTCCCGGAGTTTCACTGGCCCGCGCTGGTGCTGATGGCGGCGGGCGGACTGGGGGGAGGCGTTTTGGGCCGAAGGCTGAACCGGCGGATGGACAGCGGAGCGGTGGAATGGCTGTTTGTTTTGCTGATGTCCGTAATCATCCTAATCAGTCTCTTTAACACGTGGCGGTATTTGACCTGCTAAAGGGATTCCCGCGAAAATTGGGGGAGTATGGCGGCGAATGGGCCGTCGTCAGGACCTTTGACAAGCTTCAAACAAGCCCTAACGGAGATAGATGCCAAAATGATCCCAGACCTGTTCGTTCCGGGCTAGGGCCTCGTTGCTTTTTGGTCTTGTCATGACGCCGACGGCGTTGAGCAGGGCGGTGATGACGCTGACGATGGGGACGATATTGTCTGAATATGAGAATATCTCGTTATCCACCAGCAGCGGGACCGTAGTATAAGGTATTACAGGTGAGGACAGCCGGTCTGTGATGGCGATGGTAGGTACGCCGGCCTGATGGACCAGAGCGATTGCCTGGGCGGTACTCCGCAGGTAGCGGGGCATACTGATGGCTAGAAACACATCGCCCTCCTGAAGGCTGGACAGGGCGTCAATCTCAGGCTGCTGCATATTGATTGCCAGGACGTTGTCCCGAATCCATCCCAGCTCCAGCGCGAAAAAGTGGATCAGCGAGTAGGAGCTGCGCGAGCCGAAGAGAAACACCCGCTTGGCGTTGGCCAGCAGCTCCACCGCCTTATGAAAGTTTTGGCTGCTTATGGTGTGCATAGTGCGCTGTATGCCGTCCATACCCTTTTGAAGGACCATGTTCATAACGCTCTCGCTGTCGGAATCATGGACCAGGTCCAGACGGTTGCTCATGGACAGCCGGCTTTTCAGAATGGCCTGAAGTGCGCGCTGCATCTCCGAGTAGCCGGCGTAGTCCAGCGCGGTGGCCAGCCGGATTACGCTGGATTCGCTGACCTGACAGCTCCTGCTGACCGCGGCGGATGTGGAAAAAGCCACTTCATCATAATGCTCCAGGATGTATTCTCCTACCTTCCTCTGGGTTTTGCTCAAGGACGGCATTTGAAGCTGAATCCGTTCCAAGGGTCCCAGCTGGTCATAGGGGATGTCTTTATGCACCTGAATCGCAACCTTTCCTGTTTTTGTTCATAATATCGGTATAAATTCTGATTTTCTATAAGAATACCATATTTATAGAAATATTCAAGGGAAATCAGAAGAATTAAATTTTACAAAAAATTACAAATTTGATTATTTATTGGCTTTTAGTACAAATGTAAGCGGCTGTGGAAGGAAATGTATTTGTAAATATTCAACAAAAAATTTTTTAACAATTATTTCTGGTTATAGCTTTTAACTGGCATATGTTGCTGTTTTCACCAAAAGCCCCTGTTTTTTCGCAAATAGTGCTGTGAAAGGTAAATGATTTAAATAATTCATTTACATCAATAAAATGATTGATTTGCTTCGCCTTATAGAGTATAATAAAAAGGCGAATAAATTTGCAGCGGAAGGACCAGAACCATATTTTATCAGGGAGGTTACTATGGAAGACAATCGTATTATTGAATGTGTAGAGCGCGCAAACTACATCCTGTCGAACCTGATGGCGGTGAAGCCTGGAGAAGAGGTGCTGATCGTCATCGACCCCCAGACGGACATGCGCATGGCCAACGCCATGGCAGCGGCGGCTCTGAACTGCGGCGCGGAGTACGGGATCTATATGATGCCCATCCGCGGCAAGGACAAGGCCAC
>NZ_QWKG01000014.1 GCF_009911595.1 Colidextribacter sp. OB.20 | reverse complement strand
TTGACTTTTGTTTGCAGGACTCCTTTCTTCTTAATTTCTTATATTATATCATAAAAATTTTTTTACAGCAAACTGTCGCTATAATGTAGCCTCTATAATTCTCTTAGATACCATATTGTCACTCTGTAAAAGTCTTGTATTTACTGTCATTTTTCAAGCGTTTCCTGTGCCAGTTTTTGAACCCATTTTCTGCATTTATGATTAGCAAGGATAGGCCGAATTACAAAAAATAAGAACGCATAAATGAGGCTTAAAGCCTCGCCTTTGCGCTCTGGTGTACTTTCCCCTGTGACTACTGCCCCAGCCCATAGGGAACCGCCAGAGGCCGGGGGGATGGTTTTGGGAAAATACCCTTGCTTGCTCTTGTGCTGACTTTTCTCGGCGGATTTCCCGACCGACACAAAATCACTGCGGAAGCGGACGTTTACGGCGGCGGCGGTGATGGTTGCCTTTGTTGTTATTGAACAACCCCTAATTGCTCTTGTGTAGTTTTTTACCTCACTTAATCGCTCTAATTGCACTAAAAAAATTTTTGTGTTATACTATTGAATAGAGATATAATATATAAATATATAAGAAATTTTTGATAAGTACGTGAACAACCCTTAATCATTCTTGTGTAGTCTTTTCCCTCATTTAATCGCTTTAATTGCGCCGAAAAAATTTTTGTGTTATACTATCAATCGGAGAAGTGCTTTCCTATTATTATTAGGGATTTTTTGATGGAGGACTGAACAACCCCTAATCGCTCTTGTGTCTCTTTTGTGACTATTCTAAAGCAAGATTTTGTTATAAAGCGGCGGCGCTTTCAGCGCCGCCGCTTTATAACTATAGGAGCGCTCGGCGCTTTCAGCGCCTCGCGCGCAGTTATCAAAAGAACCTATTGCGTGTCTGCCGTTTTCGTTTATACCCAGCGGCAGAAACATTGACCTTGCTATAACATGGCGAACGGGCCGCCGATTTTCGGCGGCCCGGAGTTTCTGCCCTTATTCCTTTGCCAGCTTGTAAAAAGTGCAACGGGTAGTCCCTGTTAGCTCCATAGCTTTCCGGGCGGTGATTTCCCCGGCTTTCCACTGTCCTATAATTTCCTCCCAGTTATCCGGCTTCTGCGCTTTCGGCCTCCCCAACTCCACGCCCTTTGCTTTTGCGGCGGCTATGCCCTCGGCCTGTCTCTGCTTAATGCTGGCCCTCTCTTGCTCTGCAATAGTCCCCAGCACTTCAATCAAGATATTGTTTACCATTTCAAGCACCCATTCTTGACCGTCTGCAAAGTCAATCATTGTTGTAGGCAGGTCTATCACCTTTAGCCTGATACCGTTTTCTTTGAAATACTCAAGCTCTTTCTTAATATCACACTTATTACGGCTCAACCTGTCCAGAGATTTGACTATCAGAGTATCGCCCCGGCGTAACATGGTATTTTTCAAAGATTGATAGCCTTTTCTGTCAAGGTCTTTTCCGCTCTCCTTGTCTATCACTATGTTCCGCTCGTCAATTCCCTGTGCTTGTAATACTATCATCTGTCTGTCAAGGTTTTGCTCCTTAGTGCTTACTCTTGCATATCCATAGGTACGGCTTTCCATGTGTTACACTCTCCTTTTGTTCTCTTGTGATAATAAGAGTATAACATAAGCGTCTGTAAAAGTCAAACAAAAATTACAGACATCTATAAATTATTTTTGAACTTTTACAGACACAAAATCAGGGCTGTTTTGTGGCTTTTTAACGTGTCTATAAAGGTATACTTATTTAGACACTGCGCTAATCTCTAAAGTCAAATAGCTCCTTTGGCTTTATATTGAATACCTCGCACATTTTGAATATCAAGTCAAACGATACGCCAACATTACCTAACTCTATTGCGCTTATATGACTTCTTTGTATATCCAATAATTCAGCTAATTGCAGTTGTGTTATTCTCAACCCCTTTCTATAGTACACCACATTCAAGCCGAACTTTCTGTATTGTTCTCTGTATTCTTCTTTCATGTTCATCACCTCGCCAATAGTTTAGAGGCTGTGAAGCATGGAATAAACTTGTTAATAACGTCGTAACGACGTTGACAGTGGTCATTTTCTGTGTTACTATTTCCATGCGGCATTTTTGCACTGCACAACAACAAAATTAGACGGAGGTTGACACAATGAAAAAACTACTTGCGCTCATGCTGGTGGCGGCTCTGGCCCTCTCTCTGGTGGCCTGTGGCGGCGGCGGTGGAACAGGGGACAACAACACGCCCAGCGGCGGCAACGGGGACACAACAAGCACAGACACGCCCAGCGGCGGCATGACAAAAGAGGAAATGTTAGAGCAGGCAGAAAACAGTGACTTAAAAGAACTGTATGAAATTATTTCAGCCAACAAAATTAAAGCAGAGGAAGAATTAACAGGAAAAATATACTGCTTTAATGGATATGTTGATGAAATAGAAAGTGATTATATAGTATTAAGCTATTATGGAAATACTATAGTAGTGTATTTACCTAAAGACGATATTATTAACTTAGTGAAAGACCAAGAAATCGCTGTTGTTGGCGAATTGGGAAAAGTTGGATATGAGGATAATTCGAGTTGGTACATTTCTTATGGTGGGTGTGAATTGATAAATGCTTATGTAGCAAAAGATATATATGAAATCACTGGGAAATTAACCTTTAGATATTTGACATTAAAAGAAATAGATGGAAGTATAGTTTCTCAAGATGGGAAAGAAGATGCCTGGTACTTCGGACTTACAGAACCTGATGCAACTGTTGAAACAATGATTATTTCATTGTCAGATGCTATCTCTGTTAATCATGTACCTGGTCAATCTATTGACACAATTACTATTGATGGAACAGAATTAAAAAATGGAGACAATATAACAATATCAGGTAGAAAGACTGCAAATTCTATGATAGATGTAAAATTAGTTAGCGTAAATTAAATTTTAGGGCGGTTAGTGTTTACACACTAACCGCCTTTCCTCTTGACAATTCAATAACAAATCTTTACACTATACCCATATTACTGCAAGGAGGCGGCGAACATGGCAAAAAAGAACGAATCCCGCAAGCACTGGCAAGAAATGACCTTTCGGGAGTTGGACAATAAAGCACTGATTGAACACGCTTTAAGCCTTGGAAAGAAAAAGGGAGCGGAAGCCCTGACTTATTTGCAACAGTTGGACGCTGAAAAAATCCCTTTTACCGCTGAAATGAAGCAGAAGCGGCGGGAGGAATTGCAGAAGAAAAAGAAGCGGCAGAAGCAAGGCGAAAGAATGGTAGAGCTTGACGAGCCTTTATATACCGCTGAACAAATAGAAGAAATGTTAGGCGATATTAAAGAAATACCTAAATACGCCCCTTTGAAAATCAAAAGAATGTATTGTGAAAAGTATTATCCCGCAATCCTTCCCAACAAAAAAGAGACTACCTCTTTCGCTGACGAGATAGCAAAAGCCCTTGCAGAACTGCAAGCGGGAGACTGACAGGCCATAGGCGGCGGCGACCGAAGGGAGCCGCCGCCCTCTTTACTTGCCTTGCTCAACGGCTGGTGGAGCGGGAGCAGGGCCGACAAGCCGCCAACGGCGGCGCAGTCGGCCCCAGCGAGCGGGAGCGGGAGCCGCTGGCCCTCTCGATTTGAAGCACTCGGCGGGAGCTGCGGCCCTCAGCAGCTACAAGGCCACAGGAGGCCCATAGAGGCCCGTTAGGGTCTCGCCCATGTCCCAGCATTACCAGACACGCAAGAGGCCCTTAGAAGCCGCTCAGCGGCGGCGGTGGACAAAAAGAGGGGGAGCGGCTTTCTTTGCCGCCCCCCTGTGCCGTATTCAATCGCCTTTCGGTCTTAGCGTTTTCTTTGTTGTAGTCCTTGCTATGTTCTCCAATGGGTTGAACTCAATAAACCTGTCTCTGGCTGTGTCTGCGTAAATGTTCATGTAATGCTCACTCATGGCAAGGGTGGAATGTCCCAGCACTTTAGAAAGCTGTACCACGTCCCCGCCATTCAAAAACCATTCTCTGGCGAACGTGTGCCGCAATCCGTGAAGTGTGGTCTTGCTCACGCCTCTGCTTTTCGTGTACTCTCTAAAGCCCTGTGTTAAGGCTTGCTTTGCTATCTTGTCTCCGCTGGCATTACAGAATAAATAATCTTCTTCCCCTGCGTCAGCCCTCCATATAGCTATGTAGTCCCTTAATGCTCTCATAAGTTTAGGCGGCATATTTGCGGTTTGTAACTTCTTGTTTTTCGTGTGCTGATAAAAGACTTTTCCGTTTTGAAAATCAAGGTCTTTCATCCTAATGTCAACAAGTGTTCCCAGCCTCGCCCCTGTGCCAACTACAAAGCAACTAACGGCCCAGCTACGCCAGACGGAAATTTTCTTTTCCTTGCTATCAGGCTTTTAAGTAATGCTTTGACTTCTTCTAACGTGTAGTCTTTCGGCATTTCATCTTGTACCCTAACAAGCCTAATCTTAAAGCGGTCTATGTATTGTCTTTCCTCGTCCATGCACCAATACATGAAAGTACGCATACCCATTAAGTGATGATTGATTGTAGCAGGACGCAAGCCTCTATCTTTCATACTGTTTGTCCATTCAATGAACATTGACGCTACAATATCGCCTGTTTCCTCTGCACGCTCTCCGAAGTATTTATAAAATTCATTGAACGTCACTTGATACGCCTTTAGTGTGTCTGGCTCTCTGCCTAATGCTTTCTTTTCTGCTATAAATTCCTCAAAGATGGAATTAAGATACTGGTTGTTCATTTCTTCCCGTGTCAGTTTTGGCTTTAATCTTTGCTTTGCCATGTCTATACCCCCTTGAAGTTAAAAAATCAAACAAAGATTTTTTCTCAATACTAACATGGAGATTAGCGGCAGTCAAGCAAAAATCAAATGATGAAGTTTAGCCGTTCGTCAAAATAGTAAAGTCTTGTGCTACAACAGATACAAGGATTTTTAATGGTGATTTTTTTGAAAATATTTCTCATTTGATTGCCTATCTGGATTACTACAATAATCGCCGCATCAAGGCAAAGCTAAAGGGCTTGCCGCCTGCTCTTCACAGACAACAAGCCCTTTCAGCTGCTTGAACAATTTTACCGCCTTATTTTTGTCTAACTTTTTGGGGGCACTTCACAGTTCAGCAAGTGCTGATTTTCAGCTCAATACGCTCAAAAATCCCGGAAATCCATGATTTCCGGGATTTTTCTTTATCTATTCACTGATTTTCAGGCCTTAGCTCCTAAAAACAGCGCAAACGCCAGAAGGATAATCAAAAAGCTGACATTTGCCGCCGTAAAGTATCGGAAGTAGGCCCCCTTCATCCCGCCATCCTCCCGCACAATGAGCTTGTAGGAGATCAGGCTGGCCATGGAGGCGATCAGCGTCCCAAGACCGCCTAGATTCACGCCAATCACCAGGGCAGGCAGATTCTCCGTAAACCCGGACAGCAGAAGCGCCGCCGGAACATTACTGATGATCTGGCTCGCGGCAACACCAGCCAGGATCTCGTTGCCCGACACAACCCGCTGCAGCATCTGTGAAAAGACCGGAAGCCTTCCGATATTGCCGATAAAAACAAAGAATCCCACAAAGGTTAACAGCAGGCTGTAGTCCACACGGAGGAAAATGTCTCTGTCCACCAGCAGCAGAGCGGCGACAGTCACCCCAAGGGACACGCCGCAGGGAATCACCCTGGCCACCGTCAGCAGGTCAAGCCCAAAAAGCACCCCATAGACAGCCAGGCGGCCTCCGCCTCCAAAGAGCTCCACCCTCTCAGGAAAGGAGATTTGAATCGCTCCGCGATAGGCTCTGGACTGGAGAAGGCACCAGACAAGGATAGCCAGAAGCGCCGCCGACGCATAGGGCAGCATCAGCAGGATGAAGGCTTTTAAGGACAGGCCCGCCTTTCCGTACAGATACAGGTTCTGCGGGTTCCCTATGGGGGTCAGCATACTGCCCAGATTTGCGGCGACGGTCTGCAAAACCACAACTGGGACGGCCAGCTGCCGTTTGGCCTCCGGCCCAAGCATGTTCAGAACAACGAGCGTAAAGGGGACGAAGGTAATGAGGGCCACATCGTTTGTCACCAGCATACTGGAGAAAAAGCAGAGCAGGACCAGAATCAGCACCAGCTGCCAGACCTGGCTCACCCTGCTCAAAAGAGCCTGGGCAACAGACTGGAACACGCCGCTCTTTTGCAGGCCGGCCATGACGCTCATCAGACAGAACAGGATCGCCAGCGTACGGAAATCCACATAGCCGATATACTCCCTGTCCGGGTGTACAAGAAGCGCGGAGACAATCGCAAGGCCTGACGCCGCGCACAGCACGGTCTCCTGCTTCAAAAGGCGGATTATCTTTTCCTTCATTTCGCTTGTCCTCCGCAGCTGACACATTCATTCCACCTGAACCGTCCACAGGCGGCATATCCCTCCAGCCGGATGTCTCCTAATTCAGATATTTCTTCAGCTTACAGGCGACCGTCTGAATATCAATGGGCTTTGCCAGGTGATCATTCATACCGCACTCCAGGCACCTCTGAATGTCCTCTGAGAAGGCGTCAGCCGTCATGGCAATAATCGGAATGTCCGCGTCCGCCCGCTCCAGGCCTCGAATAGCCGCAGTGGCCTCGTAGCCGTCCATAACCGGCATCCGTACATCCATGATGATCGTGTCATAGTATCCGGTCGGGGATTTTTTAAACTTTTCCACACAGATTTCCCCGTTTTCTGCCCAGTCCAATTCCAGCTCAAGGATAGAAAGCAGCTCTCTCGCCACCTCCCAGTTAAGCTCGTTGTCCTCCGCCAGCAAGACACGTTTTCCTTTCAGTACCACATCGCCCGCTCTTTCGGTCCCACCTGCCGCCTTCGACACCGCAGGCGCGGCCGCCCGCTTCAGATCAAGCACAACATGGAACTCACTGCCCTGACCCTGTTCACTGCGGACAGAGATGGTTCCGTCCATGGTGTCCACAATGCACTTGGTAATCGCCATGCCCAGCCCGGACCCCTCCGTTTTCCGGACCCGGGTGTTGTCCTCCCGGCTGAAGGACTCAAATATCACCTTCTGATACTCCTTCGACATGCCGATGCCCGTGTCGCTCACCAGGAAATGGGTGCGGACCCGGGCGGCATCCTCCGGCAGCGCCTCCTGATACACGGTTATCTGAACAGAGCCCTTCTCCGGGGTGAATTTGACGGCGTTCCCCAGAAGGTTAATCAAAACCTGATTCAGCCGCACGCCGTCACAGTACACGTTTTCCGAGATGATCTCCCGGACAACCGCGTTGAACTGCTGGTTTTTTGCCGCGACCTGGGGCTGCATGATGTTCACAAGGCTGTCCATCGTCTCCCTCAGCGACACCGGCTCCACATTCAGCGTCATCTTTCCGCTCTCAATCTTGGATATATCCAGTACGTCGTTAATCAGTCCAAGCAGGTGCTTGCTGGACAAGGCAATCTTGCTCAGGTAGTTCTGCACCTGCTCCGGGTTATTCGTATTATCCAGGGCCAGAGAGGTCATCCCGATGATGGCGTTCATGGGGGTGCGGATATCGTGGCTCATGCTGGACAAAAATTCCTGCTTTGCCGCGTTGGCCTGCTCCGCCTCCTTCCGCGCCTGCTCTGCGGCCCTCCGGGCCGAGTCCGTCTCCGTGTTCATGCGCCTTAGCTCAGATACTTGGTTCTTAAACAGCTTCAGGCACTGGAAAAATATGTATAGGAGCATGGCGATCACCGCGAAGGAGGCAGCGTAGACCATGGCAAGCCAGCGGTCTCCCATGCCCGCAATGGCACTGTCCAGTCCCTCAAAGGGGAGGACCGTCACCAGATACCAATCGCAGTAGGGAAGGCTGGTGCAGTATATATGGCGGCGTGATCCGCCGTTTTTCACAATAGTGGAATAATCCCTGTCGGCGTCCATGGCGGCCTTCAGCTGTTCAATACAGGTATCCGTCTCCACATCCTGCCCGTCAAAGATGTCGGTGAGCCTGTCAAAATAGTTTTGGTGGCCGCCACCCTCGTTCCCCACCACATAGCTGCCGTCCTTCCGGATCACAAAGGAATAGCTCAGCGACTCATCCGAATCCAGGAACAGAACCTCACCCATATATTTTGTGGACAGTCCCACCACGATGGCAAGGCTTCCACTGCCGTCGGACATGGGATATTCACAGGGAACGCCGAACAATATGACACCGTCGCCTCCGCTGCTGACGGCGGAGGCCGCTTTGCGCTCCCCGCTCCGCAGGCTCTCTAAAAAGGCCTCAGGGTGGTTGAGCTTCACAGGGTCACCGTAAATCATCTCAATTCTGCCGTCGGGAGAATACAGAGCGGCGCACAGAAAATGCCTTGCCCTCGCGCCGTATTCAATCTCCTCCTCTGCTCCGTAACCGGAATCTCCATCTCCCGCCGCAATACGCGCGATGGATTCCGCCATGGTCAGGCGGAGCTCGATGATCGTCTCAAAGTGCAGCGACACCTGCTCGTTCATTCCGGCCATATAGGCGGTTCCAATCTCCTCAATCGTGTTTTCGCTCATATTATGGATGGAAATTCCAAGGAAGGAAAACACGAATATTGTGAGACAAATCATTACCACGATACCGATTCTTAACGAACGCGGCAGCGCCTTGTTTTTCATACTTTTTCCATCTCCACAGCCTCCAGTATTTCTAGGCATCCGGCTCCCGCCTGTCATATGGCTTCCAGATCTGACGGCCTCTCAGCCGGCTCATAACCCGGAACATTCCGTGAATATCCACAGGCTTTGCCAAATGCGCGTCCATCCCGGCATCCTTCGCCAGTGCGATATCCTCTTCAAATGTGTTGGCCGACAGCGCGATGATAGGCACAGTTTTCGCGTCCGCCCGGTCCAAACCACGGATCACCCGAGCCGCCTCATATCCGCTCATAACCGGCATCATCAGGTCCATCAGGATACAGTCAAACGTCCCCGGAGCGGATGCCGTGAAGGCATCCACGGCGGCCCTTCCGTCATTTGCGGTCACAACCTCCGCCCCTGCCTCCCCGAGGATGTACTCCACAATTTCGCAGTTGAGCTCGTTGTCCTCCACCAGAAGGACCCGCATTCCGGCAACGTCGCCCGGCACTTCCCCCTCTTCATCCACGGGCCGGCTGCCCCACGCCTCGTCCACCCGGATGGGCAGAGTGATTTGGACCACGCTGCCCCTGCCCACCTGGCTGTCCACCGTGACCGTTCCCCGCATCTGGTCCACCAGCTTCTTTACAATGGACATGCCAAGACCAGCGCCGTTATAGTCGGTCCTCGCCCCCTGATGCTCCTGGGCGAAGGGCTCGAAAATATGCGCCTTGAAGTCCTCTCCAATGCCGATTCCGGTGTCCTCGATGGTAAACCGGCAGGTTGCAGTCCCATCCTGAAACGCGGTCTCCTCCGCCTGAACAAAGACGGAGCCGCGGAGACGGTTGTATTTGATGGCGTTGTCCATGACATTCATCAGGATCTGCTTCAGATACAGCGCGTTTCCAATCATCCTCCGATGGCGCAGGCCCGCGTACTCCAGCTTCAGGCAGATTGCCCGCTCATCCGCCGTGGGAGACAAAATCGCGGCACAGTCCTCCAGCGTATTATGGAGGTCAAAGGGCTCCTCCACCGCCGCCGGCCGCCCGCTCTCCAGCTTGCTGACCAGAAGAACGTCGTTCACCAAAGACAGAAGGTGCTCCGTTGACACCCGGATTTTTCTCTGGCAGTCCCGCTGCCGCTCCGGGTCATCCTGGCTCTTTTCCAGAATGGTCAGCATCCCCAGGATTCCGTTGATGGGCGTGCGAAGGTCGTGGGACATGTGGGAAAGAAACTCGTTTTTGGCCGAGTTCGCCCGCCGCACCCGCTCCAGGAGCTCCATAATGGACTGCTCCTGTTTTTTTCTCGTCACCATGGTCTCGGTGATGTCCTGGTGATATCCGTTCAGACAGGCCCCCGGCTTTTTGAACGTTCTGTCGGGCACACCGCCGTAGCGGACGTAGATCTTGCCCAGCTCCGGATGGTCCCAGGGGTAGATTACCTCGCCCCGTCCGGCCTTCAGAATTTCCTGCACTGCCTCCTGAACCATCTTCACATAGTCCGGCTCAATGCGCTCAAACCAGTGCCGGTAGCAGTCCTCCGGCCCGATGCTGTCCGGCACGCCCAGCAGAATCCGCATGGTCCGGTCCGCGTACATCCTGGGCTGGCAGCCCTCCTCCAGCTCAATGGTCCAGATGCCGGTTCTGGCGCCCTCCAGAATGTCCTCCAGGCTCCGTCTCCCCTCCAGGTAGCTCCGCTTTTGCAGCTCCCGGAACAGATTGCGCCGCTTCAGGGAGGACACAATAAAGTATGCCGCCGTTTGAAGCATATTCGAGGCGTATTCCAGCGACTTCACAGGGGGATTGTCCACGCCGTAAAAGCCGATGATCTGTTTTCCGTTGTACAGGGGGACCACCACAAGGGAATGGATGCCCTGCCGCATCAGATTCTCATACTGAAGCGGCTCCGTCTCCCGAATATCCTCCACATTCTCAATGACAATATGTCCGCCAACACTGAAATTCCGATACCAGCTGGCACACACCTCCGGCGGGACATTTTGAAGGTTCTCCCGCTCGGGCTCCACTCCGTCCGCCACCCACTCATAGGTGTTGTCATCGCCGCCGGACCCGTTCTGCTCAAAGATATAGGTCCGCTCCCCGTTCAGCGCCTTTCCCAAATGCTCCAGCAGCACCTCCAGCGACTGATCCGGGGTCTCCTCCTGCAGGGCGACACGAAGGCCCTCATTGATGATTGACTCCAGGTTCTGAACGCTTCGCATGCCGCTGTGCCGCTCACGCGCCTCACGGCTCGGAGCTCCCTCTTCAGCCAGTAAAAGTTCCTCTGTACAATCCATATACCTGTCCTCCACTCTCTCCGCAAGCTTCCCTGTAGAAGTCAGAAAATCCTTGTCATAATACCATACAGGCCCAGTCACGTCAATAAAAAGAAGCAAAAATCATGTCCTGCTTGAACAAAAAGCGTCTCCTTGACTGACAGCCCCGAAGGGGAAAGAGATACCGGCCAGGGCCAGCGGTCCCTCCAGAACCCGCCGGCTCCAGCCGGAACGCTTATTGCTGATTCAAAAATTTCACATACCGGGCCAGGATCGTCGCTTGCATTACTTTTGGCGCCGATGGATATGAGTCCTGAGCATTGAATGATGTCGCCGTTCTGCACGGATGAATCCTGAAGGAAGGTATACAAATCTGTGCCGTCTGGAGCCTGATGCACCGTTCCTCCCGACGCCAGTGCCACCGGGGGGAATACCGTGGCAAGCATACAGACCGCCAATAAGGCTGCTATCAGTCTTATAGGTTTTTTCATAGATCGAATTTCTCCTTTTTCTGTTCGTCCCGAGGGCGTTTCTCACCGTTTCGGGGGCGGTTTTGTCCGCCTGTCACTAACAACCCAGGATATTGTACCATAAAAACGGAATAGTTGCAACTATTCACGGCTATTGCAATTCAAGGTTTTTCCGCCGTCAATAGTCAGCGCTAGCGGGTCAAGTAGTAACAAACAAGTAACACTGAATCAGGGCTTCTTGTCGTACAGGCCCGCCCGGTCATTGGTGACGAAAACCCGGATCATGTCAATGGACAAATCCAGGTCAGCGGGCCGGTTGTTTTCGTCCTTCTTGGTGCCCGCCCCGCCGATGAAACCGCCGTCCACCATCTTGATAATGGTGGGCTGGGCGTAGCTGGGCATTTCAGAAATTTTGTTGTAACGGGCCACGGCTTCTTCCTCCATTTCTTCTTCAGCTTTGGTGGACAGAATGGCCTTCAGGATCGACAGGATTTTTTCACCATATCCGGCCCCGGTGGCCCACCCCTTCCCCTGGGGGTTTTCCTTCTGTCCCAACCATTCCACAAATTCAGCACATCCACGGGTGACGTATTGGAACCGGGGATCGACACATTCCCCCTTCAGGGGTTCGGTGTTGGCGTAGGCTTTCAAGTGCTGAATCTGCGCCCTGATCCCCGCCTGGGCCGTAGGGAACGAATTGCCCTTCATACCGTTGGCCGTCACACCCATACCACAGAAGTTGTTCTGATCCAGGGTGACGGCGGAACCGGCAAAGGCAAAATTCCCGGTTTCAAGGCACGATTGGGCGAAGGCCACGTCACCCCTGATCCCTTCAGCGGCCCCTTCCGACAGGTACAGGAAAGCCATATCCAGAACGGACTTTGGGACATTGGGGTTTTTGCCCTTGATATAGGCCACCAGTTGGCCCACAGTGGCCTTTGCGGTGCCGGTAATGCTGGTATAGTCCCCCGGCGTGGCGGCGCTCATAGCGGCCTTCACGGCCTTCCTGAAGCCGTCCATGGTGTAACCGGTGCCCAACTGGTTCCACAGGTGTTCAGGATCACCATGGTTGGAAGCGATACCACGGGCACAGCCTTCCTTGTGGGACAGGATCACGCCATCCTTCAGGGGGTCAAGGTTGTATTTCTTGCACAGCATGGCAAACAGTTCCACGGCGCTGTTGTATGTCCGGGCGGCAACCGCTTTGGCGGTGGGAAGGTCAGAACAGGTGAAGTTTGCCCCGCTGGTGTACTTGATACAGGCGGGTTCACACATTTCAACCCCAATGTGGGTGTTGTTTGCGGCGGCTCCACAATGCCAACCACGCCGGTTCCAAGGAAGCGTCTGGTGAACATCCCCGGTATTGCCGTCAATGAAGGCATGGACGCAAGCCCGGTCATAGCTGGGACTGTTCCAGTTCTTCACGAACACGGCGGCGGAAGGTTGGGGGCATCCCACCGAATGAAGCATCAGCCCTTTGGGGGTGATCGTCCGCCCGCAAGTGTAACACGGGTTTTTGGTCAGGATGGATTGGATCAGGTTCATTTAGTCCCCCTCACTTTCCGCCTTGTTCTTCAGAATGTCAATGGCCCGCATAATTGCGGCGGGAATGGGAATCCCCATCAACCCGGCGTTCTCAATGATGGAAATGGTTTCGTTGGCGATGAAGGCGATCACCACGGCATCCCGGATAAAATTAGAACCCATAACCAAATCCAGGCGGCAAGCCACCAGCACTACCAACAGGGTCACGCCCTTCCGACAAAGGCCCTTCCACCCGGCACGGCTTTCCAAGGCCCCGTTCTTGGTTTTTTCGCTGTTGTGGAATACCCCGGCCACGATCAGGCCGGTGACATAATCCACGCCCATGAAAATGATCAGCGTTACCAAGGCGGCATCCCAACCGCCGAACAGGGAAGCGATCATTCCCCCGATCACCCCGATCACGGTAGTAATTCCAGATTTCATATTGTCCATTCCTTTCTTTGCCGCTATGCGGCCTGTATTTGGACCACAGACGGGCCACAAGCCCCGTTTGCGGTTGTCCCCCATGAAACTACACCCCCACAAGCAAACGGGGCTTGTGGGGGTTTTTCCGGCCTTTTCCGTGGCTATACTTCAACCAGGGCGGCAATACGCCGTAAGTCCAGCACCGGGGCGCTGAAGAAATCCGGGTTCCAAATCCAGTGTTCTTCATGTTCGGCCCGTCTGTATCTCTGACACAGCGGATCGGCCCAAACCTTGTTCCACCGGTTTTGGTGGTTTTTATCCCGTTTTTCCAGCTTGGAAAGGATAGCCCCAACCAGCTTCCCACGCTGAAGGCCGTTCCCATCATCGTTCTGACTAAAAAAGTCAAGAGAAGTTTGGCTTTCAGGGTAACAAAGGGGCTTCCCATCCAGGCATAAAAAATCCCCTTCCACCTGAAGGGGGGTTCCATACGGAATATTGACCGGGCCGGAAACAGAATCGAACCGTGCCCGTTTCCGGGCGATATAGTTTTTATGTTCCATCGGCGGTTTCCTCTGTCCATCCATACACGCCGGGTTCCCACACGTTCCCATCCGTGTTGCTGATCCAATGCTTCCCATCATGGGAAACCTTGTCCCCGGTGTTGTAGCTATCATGTGCGCCCACGGGTTGGCCCCATTTAGGCCATTCTTCAGCCGGATCGGAAATGCCAACCCAAAGGCTGGGGGCGGTGTCCGGTGTCCAATCAGCTTGGGATGTGTGATCCGACAAACACCGATACAAGGCCCCGTTGTGCCGCCTGATCTGATCTTTGATGTAGTTTACCGGATAGGCCCACGGGGAAAACAGGTCAGCGTGTTCCGCCGCTGTCACATCGTCAATGTTCCCGGCTTCCGCCATCGTGACGAACATGATCCCGCCCGTTTCGGTGGCCTTGGTGATTTCCGCCCCGGCATCCGTTTCTTCCAGCATGACGGTTTCCACCCCGTCCAGGGCTTCCCGCCCCATCAGGTGATAAACCGCCCCCTCAAAGACAATGCCCGAAGCCAACGGCTCCGGGCAAAGGGCAAAACATCCATTTTCCTGTTGCTTGATATAGTTGGGGGTTTCCGTCATGCCAATGACGGCCCCGCTTTTTGTAATTCTGAACATTTGTCCTTACCTCCAAAAAAGATTGCATGATACAACCGCCGCAAACGCAAAAGCCGTCCATGGTCATTGAAGTTGCGGTAATAGGCCGCTTGACATTCCATATACTGTTCAATGTCTTTGAAATCCCGTTTTCCTGCAACAAATTCCCTATGAAACAGCTTCAGCTTGCGCCGTGCCCGCTTGATCCCGTCCCGGCTCCCATTGACTTTGATCTTTCCCGTTTCGGTCAAGGTGAACCGGGCCTTGCACCAGCGGAAAGGCTTGGTCAAGGGAATGATTTTACACTTGCGCTTGTTCACCCTGATCCCCAAGGCTTCAAACCGCCGAACGATTTCATGCCCAAGTTTCTTCAGCCGTTCCACATCAGGAAGAATGATGTAATAATCATCCATGTAATGGCCCGCACAATGAACCCCGGCTTGACATTTGATCCAGTTATCCACGGAACTTGGAAGGGCAACCATTTCCTGTTGTGACGGCTCCACACCCAAAGGCATCCCCCGGCCCGGTGTTGGGCATGGGGAATATTGGATCACTCGGTCAGCCAATTCCCGCAATTCCGGGTTTAGGATCAACTGCTGGTGGCGCTGATAAATTAGCGCATGGGGCGCATTGGGGAAGAACCCTTTCAAGTCGATCAGAAGAACGGCCCCTTCCCGCCCATAGCGCCGGAAGTGCCACGCAAGCTGTTGTTTCATCCGCCGAAAATGCCAATGCAAGCCTTTCCCCCGTTGGCTTGCCCCGTTATCATAAATCATTCCGGGACTATACAGGGGAACCAAGGCTTCATTACATAGGGTTTTATGGATTTGTCGATCCGTGACGTGGGGCGCATCAATGGGACGAACCTTCCCCCGTTCACATAACGTGAAGTGAACACATCCCTTGGGCTTCCATGTTTCATCCAGCACTTCCCGCCGCCGTTTTGCTGTCCCGGAAAACAGGTGCAATTCAAAGTTTTGAACGCTTTGTTTCCACCGAACCCCGTTACAACACTTCCGGCCATAGCGGAACATTTTACGATAGGAAAAGACTTTCCCAACAGGCCCAAGGGCATCAGAACGGGCTTTCTTTTTCTCTTGCCGCCGTGCTTGTCGGCGTTGATAGCGGCCTTCTCGCCGCTCTTGGCTGGTCATAAAAAAGTATTCGCTCCTTTGTACAGATGTCTTGTTGGGTGCCGTCTAATCTGCTTTGCACTTGCACATGAAATGGGGTCAGGCACATCCCCCACCATGCAAGAAGCGTCCGTGTAAGGGCATCAAAGGGCAGTTTTAGGGATTTCCACCCAGGGGAGTACAACTCCTTTTACATCGGTTGTCTTTCACCTGAAAACTGAAAAGCCGGTTTTCCGCTACTCCATGTAACCGTGTATATTTGCAAAATCCGGGCCGCACACCCGCCGAATAGTAGGCGTTATTGTTGTTGTTGTTGCCGTCAGTCCACACGCAGGGGAAGGCATTGGTACTGTTGTAATCAGGGGAACGGCACCACCACCAAACCGCCGAACGACACATTTTCAGTTGCACACCCAATTTTTGAACTTAACTTTTCAACCTCTGTCCAACACTCTTTATGGCTCCTTTCAAAAGTTCGTTTTCCTTGTCGATCAGTTCCCCAAGGCTTTGGGCCATCTTGTCCAGCTTTTCTTCAGCGTCTTTGGGTTTCACGGGTTTTCCCGCCGCCGTGGTAAAGCATCCTT
This sequence comes from Colidextribacter sp. OB.20, assembly GCF_009911595.1. GTDB lineage: Bacteria > Bacillota > Clostridia > Oscillospirales > Oscillospiraceae > Lawsonibacter. The sequence goes on along the minus strand of NZ_QWKG01000014.1, from coordinate 67,264 downwards.
CCGGGTTCTGATTGCAAATCAAATAACAATGCGTCAACCGAACGTCTAACGCCATTAGGGAAGCCCGTGCTTCAAGCAAGTGGGCCTTCCTCATTTCCACCCGCTGAATATCAGAAGGGAAAATACTGTTGGCCTTTTCCACATGGTCAATGATTTCCCCGGCCAGCTTTGCAACCGGTTCAGCTAACAGGCGGGAATATCGGGCAGAAAGGCGGGTCAGGAAATTCAGGGTTTCGACATAGATTTGATTGGCGGTGTTGATGAATTCCGCCTTGCTTGTAGTTCGCTTTTGCTTCAGTACGGACATAGTTTCATCCCTTATTCTGCTTCTTCAACCCTGATTGGGCCGTGTTCCCGTTCAACATCTTCAAGATGTTTCAAAAGCACAAATTCAATGTAATTTGTCAAGGATCGGTGTTCATTGGTCGCTAAAACACCAATCTTGTCAAACACTTCATTTGACAGACGCAAGGTGAACACCCGCTTATCTGTTGCCATAGTTCAACCCCCTAAATATTGCATAGGGGCATTATATGACTATTTTTTGCTTTTGTATGCTGTCAAAAACCTGTCAAGTGATAGCATTTTAGGCCGAACAGGGAAAAGGGCAAAAATCAAAAATTTTCGCGGGCGCTTACGCGCCCGATATGTTCCGGCCCTTGCGGGCCGGTTTTTGTTGGGGCCGTCCTGTCCGCCCCCTTGCGGGGGCGGGAGGGGGCCGGGATAGCTCTGCGGAGGATTAGACGGAAAAGCCGGGCCGCACACCCGCCGAATAGTAGGCGTTAATGTGGCCGTAGCTGCCGCCAGTCCACACGCAGGGGAAGGCACTGGTACTGTAGTAATCAGGGGAACGGCACCACCACCAAACCGCCGAACCGGTGTTCGTATGATTATAAGCAATCCTGGAGTTGCCAGCTTTGAAATAATCATACTGCTGTTGATAATTTTGTTCGGCGCTATTTGCATAGCTTCTGGTTCCGAACACTTCAAATTCTGCCAGAAGGAAAAGATAATCCGTGGTGGCGGTGACAGAAGAAGCGTTGTTTTGGTTATTGCCGGTGTTGTCGGTGTATTTGGTAGTGGTTTTCAGGTTGTTCCGCAAATCAGCCGGTAACGCCGCCATCAGACTGTTGGCCGGGGGATTGGCGGGGCTTCCGCTGTTGCCCAAAACATCCTTCCGCATATAGCTTGCGTTCCAGCCACCGGCGTTGCTGTTGCTCTTGTTCATACGGAAACCGGCATCCGTCCCGGTGTTGTTATACTTGCTGTCACACAAGGCCACGTCTTTTCCGCTGATCTTACCAATCAGGAAATGAATACGGTTGCCGCCTTCCCTTGTGGCGTTGTGGTTGAACCCGATAATGAAGGCGTTCACAGTCAGGTTGGAGAAAGTGAAGCCTTGCACCATGCCATTCAAAATGAGGGACTTGCTATCACCCACGGCCCAATAGTTGGCCCCGGTTCCAGCGTCAGACGCTTCCTTCACCGTGGCCCAACTGTTACTGTTCAGGGTCTTGGTGGGCAAAGTCACCGTTACGGAACACGTTTTGTTGGCGGGGGCGTTGTAGTTGGCTCCTTCACCCACGCTGACAGTGATCGTGGCCGATCCTGCGGCCTTTCCGGTCACAGTAATGATATTCCCCGACACGCTCACAGAAGCCACGCTGGGGGCGCTGGAAACGGCGGAAATGGCCCCATTCCCGGCCCGTGTTGCCGTGATCGTGCTGGACAGTGTGGCGGCGCTCAAAGTCATAGAAGTTTTATTCAGGGTCAGGCTTCCCGCCGCCTTGCTGATTATCCAGTTGACCGTTTTTGCCGTAGTGCTTCCATCCGGCCATTGGTAGTTCGGGCCGGTGGTGAAGGTGGCCGGATATGTACCGGCATCGGTTCCGGTGGTTGTTCCGCCAATGCTCATTTTGGCGGTATCATATCCGCTCCAAGTGGGGCTTTGCGCCTGTCCGGTATAGGCCGGATTTCCGCTTTGAGTGGGCACGGCCACGGTAGCCCGTCCAATCGTCCAAGGAACCGTCTTGGGGGTTTTCGTGCCATCCGCCCAAGTATAGCCTTCTTTCAAGGTGAAAATAGCGTTGTAGGTTCCAGCATCCGTTCCGCTGGTTTGGCCGCTGATTTCCAAGGTAGACGGGTTGAAGCTGTTCCAGGAAGGGGTCAGAACGCCGCCTGTATAGGTCAAGGTTCCGTTTTGCGTGGGCACCACGTCCACCGTAAAGGCGATCTTGGAAATAGCTTCAGCGGCCTTGTCAGCGGCTTCTTGGGCATTTTTTACCGCTTGCCGAATATCGGCATGGGCTTGTTCATCCTCATTATGGGCGGAAACAGCACCGGCCCCGCCGCCAGCGGATTTCCAATTCCCTTCATCGTCTTTCACCTGAAGTTCATCATTGTTGAACCGCAACCCATGAACCCCTTCAGCATCGGTGACAGAAGTGGAAATGTGCCCCTTGCCGCCGCCTTCACCCATACCAATGAAAAGTTCAATTTCACTGATCTGTTCCTGCAAATACTGAATATCGCCAATCGTGGCGATAGCGGCGGGGTTTACTTCCAAATTCACCTGATCGGCGTTGCCAACCGTGGTGACAAGCTGGATATAGGCCCCGGAAACCGTGATCCCGTTATAGGGCGGCATATAACAGTTCCCGGACAGTTCCACACAGGCGGCATACAGGATTTCCCCATCATCGGGATCACGGGCATACAAGCCCAAAACCCTCATGTGATAGCCCACAGTCAACTTCATGTTGCTGAAGGCGGTTTCCACCTTGACTGCCACTTCATTTGTCCGGGACTTGCGGGAAACTTCCGCTTCCTGCATGATCCCGTTCAGGCTGTCCAGGCTTTCCAGTTCTTCCACCTGATATTCCGCATCAGAAGCGGCAACCTTGGTGAAGTCAATGTCCGTGGCCGTGCCCGCAAGCATTTTGGCGATCAGGGCTTGGCCCTTTTTGGTCACTACCAGCTTAGAAAATTCAGCCAACTTTGTTCAGTCCTTTCATTCATCATTTACCCCAATGAAATCCGCCGTAGCAACACCGGCCCCAATGGAACCGGCCCCGTTTATCGTGAAATGTTCATTGAAGTCATTGGTAATCACCACCGTTGCGCTGTTCACAGTTCCGCCGCCTTGACGGGCTGAACCCTTGACCGTGTGAACCTCTTGACTGTCATTTGTGATAAACAAGGTTTCCACGCCGGGGGCCGTGCCGCCAATCATGGCCGTTCCCTGGATAACAGGGCGTTCCCGCCAATCGTTGGTGATAAAGAAAAATTCCGCCACGCATACCCCACAGGCAATAGGGATAAGCCCTTCAGCGGAACAGGTCAATTTGTTCCCGGCGTTAATCGCAATATTCATGGGAACAATGTTGTTAATCAGGTATTCCAGCCCTTCAATTTGACCGCTTGCGCCCCAATGAGTGGTGATTGATAAAAAATAGGTTCCGGGTTCAAGGGTCAGTTCAAAGGGTTCACCATCGGAAATGGCTGTCAGCATTTGGGCCAGAACCCGGATCGTATAGGGAACAAAATTGTTCAGCTTTGCTTTGATCCGTGCCCTTCTGGTTTCCAGGGTGTCAGTTCCCTTTGGGAAAATCTTCAGCATCTTTTCCCATCGGCTCAAACCATAGTCTAAAGCCGTGTCAACAAACTGATTGACAAAAACTTCTTCTTGTGCGTCCCACGCCAATTCAAATTCCGGTTGTTCCCCGGTAGTGATCCCTTGATATTCCCGAAATTCCCGGACTTGATAGGGCAAGTAGTTGATCAGCTTTCTTTCCATTCCTTCACCCCTTATGCCCCGGCAATCGTGGCCGTTTCCGCTGTCATGGCTCCAAGGATCGGAATGGTGTCAATCGGCAAATTATAATTTGCCGCCACCCCATTGATTTTGGTGTTGGCAACATCTAAAATCCCCGGAACATTTAACAGGCGGCTTTCAAGCTGACTAACCCGGACAATCAGGGCTTCTTCCTGATCCGCCCACCCCTGGGCCATTTCCAGGAAGTAGCCGTTGACGGCTTCTTCAGCGTAGGGCTTCACATCGTCCCATGTCCACCCCCGCTGATAGTACAGGGAAAACGCCAAATCCAGCGTTTCCGGGGCCACAGGGAACACCTTCACCACATGGCCGATAGGTGCAATACCCACCCCTTCCCCGGCGTTCTGCGTGGGGTCTATGGCCGTCTGAACGGTATTAACCAGGGTGTCAGACGGAGTGGAAAAAGTGCTGTCAATGATCACCAGCTTGACGGTGCCGCCAACGGTCAAAAGGCTGTTCTTTCCGGCGTGGTAAACCACTTGTAACCACGTCAAAATATTGGGGGGAACGCCGGTCAAGGAATCCAGCCATTCCCCGGCTTCTTCCGGGGGCATCAGTTCAGAAGGGGCAATATCGCTATTCCATGCCCTGTATACCTTCACGCCGCCCACGCCGGGGATAGCGTTCACCTTTTGTAAGTAGTCCGCCCGATTGCCGCCGAACGCCTGAAGGTTCAGCCCGTCAAAATACCGTTGCCGGAAAACCTCTGTATCTTCTTCATCTTCGCCGGGAATCAGGCGGGCCGTGATTTGGCACGTTTCCAACCCTTCTATGTATTCAATAGGGATCACGGTTGCCCCGTATTCATTCCCGGCTTCCCCAAGGGTTTCACAGGTGATTTCATACACCCCGCCGCCAACCTCTTTGGAAACATAATAGTTCAGTTCCCCGATGGAAAACCGTTCCCCCATGGGAAGGGAAAGATCAGCCGGGGTGATCGTCATTTCCAACACGGCGGGGGTGGCCGGGGTGGGAGAAAGGCCCCTTTCCTTTGCCCGCAAAATCAGATATTCCCGGCTTGCGGTATCGGCAAAGGTTTCCTGAAGGATGTTGTCAAGGGCAATATACAGGTTTTGAAGTTCCACGGCGGCGGGCGCTTCAGCCAGAAATAGAAGGGAACCTTCCCGGCTGTCCAGGTTTTTGTTATGGGTCAGCGCCCGTTCCATCATCCGTTTGATCAGCCCATCATAGGTGATATGTTCATACATCAGATTTCCACCGCCTTTTCCACATTGATATTGCCAAAAATGCTGATCACGGTGAAGGTGGTCAACACCTTCCGTTTGTTCAGTTCAAATTCAAAGTTTTCAACCGCCGTGATCCTATCATCTTGAAGAAGAGCTTCCCTGATCCGGCGTTCGATTTCAGGAATACAATATTCCGGGTCTTTGCCAATCAGGTTTTGCAATTCCACGCCGTAATCCCAAGAGAAAATCAACCATTGATAGCGTTCAGTGGTCAGGATCAGGAACACGGCCTGTTCTACGGCCTGGATTTGGTCAATGGTGCCGGTGATTGTTTTCCAATCGTGATCCATTTTCAGGGTTCGGCTTGGAAGCGTGGTGAAAACAAAATCTTGCCGTAGATCGTCCCCGTTTTGCGGGATCATAGCCATTCCCCCTTCAGTTCAGGAATCGGCTTGATCCGGTCAAGCACCACAAACCGCTTGCCGCCTTGCACCCGTCCCAAAACCACTTCATCCCCCACGATCAGGGCGTTGTGGACTTTGAACTTTTTCTTCCCCTTGTATTCGTGGTTATGGGACGCGAACGCCGGATCACCGGAACCACCGGCCCGGTTTTCCGTGATATGGCTCACCGTCATATCAACTTCAAAATCAGTGACGTTTCGGGTCAGGATCAGCATTTTTTCCGTGTAAATGGATTTTGCGCTAACCTGGATTTTCAGGGGGGAAACAGAAATCACCTTCCCGAACAGGTATTGAACCGGCTTGGTGGCTTCCACAGCTTCCACGGCGGCTTGCTTTACAAGTTCAACAGCGTTAGGCAACAAATTCACCCCCAACCAATGTTAAATCCATCATGTTTTCATCTTCCTTGAATGTGAAAACCACCTTTTCCGCCATCAAATATTGATTGGCGATAATGTCACCTAAGTTCAAGGAAACCATGACAGCAGAACCCGCCCGAATATCCGGGCGGGCAAAAGCGTTTTTGATTGTCAGCTTGCGGGTTTTACGGTCATAATGGGCCAGCATGGCTTCCGCCTTTGCGGCGGCTCCCGTTGCGGTCTGAATTTCTTCAAAATACTGAAGAACACCCCATTGGTTGATCTTCTCCCCGTCCTGGGCCACATACAGTTCCCGCTTGCCGGTCTTTTCATTGTTGAAGGCCAGCTTGATCTTGTTATAGGTGGCATCGTCAATGCTGGAAGAATAGCTGAAGTTTTCCGCCGCTTCCATGTCAATCAGAAGGTTGGTTTTCATGGAATTTATGTCTTTCAGTGTCAGGCTTCCAACATCATCATACAGGACATATAGCTTCCCGGTGTTCAACAGGGTTTCGTCAAGGGCGTTCTGGATCATGTCGAATAGGGTTTGGTTTTCTTCCACCACGGTTTCCATGGTGTAGCCGGTATCTTCCACGGTTCCAAGGTTCAACCGAAAATCCGTGGCGATCCGCTTTAGAAGATCGGAAGCCTTCAGCCCTTCTTCCGTGATCGTGTCCTTGTTCTTCAGATAGCGCAGTTGGTCATAGGCCGTCACATCAATGGTGCCGTCCTTATCCCGGCTTTTGATGAACACGAACCCATAGAACATGGGGGTTCCGTCCAGGGTCAGCTTTACGGGATCACCTTCCTGGAAGTTCAGCTTGGAATCCTTCACAACGGTGAAGGTCAGCTTGCCGGGGGTGCCCTTTCGCTCCAAAGTCAGCTTTGCGCCTTCTACCACGGCGGGATATTGAATTGTTGAACCGTGTTGAATCAAGATTTCAGCGCCCAAAGGAACACCCCCTTCAGTCAGGGCATGGTTAGAGATTGGCCGGAATAAATCAGGTTGGGGTTCTTGATTTTATCCTTGTTCAGTTCATAGATTTCTTTCCAGCGGGAACCGTCCCCCAACTGCTTCTTTGCGATATTCCACAAGCAATCCCCGGATTTCACGGTGTAGTTCGCCGCTTTGGGGGCGCTGGTTGTTTCCCGTGGGGGTTCTTGTACCGTGGCGGTGGCCGGTTGGGACGGGGCCGAGGAAGGGGTGATCTGAACCGTTTTAGTGCCAAAGGCCCGGTATTGTTTCAGCTTGACCGAAACGGTCAGATCAAAGCCTTCTTTGGCATCGTCCGTAATTTGGTAATCTTCCAGGCCAACGGTCAGATTGGAATAGAACAGGGCCACCCCGTCCGGGCGGCTCCTGTTCAAAATCCATTGAAACGGGGTCTTGCTTTGCTTCAGCCGTTCAAACAGGCTCAAATAATAATCGGCGCTTTGTGCGCCGCCGTTGGTGAACGGATAGGGAACTTGGGGAAGAACCACGTCAAAGGAAACGTCTGTCAGCTTTGCTTCCTTCAGGATGTTGATTTCTTCCCCGCTGATCAGGGTCAGGGTCTTGTTCTGATTGTTGATTTTCACCTTCACTTTGGAAGGGGTAATGGGCATTAAAGCCCCGGCAATGTACATTTTGTAAGCCATTATTCATGTACCCCTTCCGCCGAAACATCCAGCTTTTCCGCAAAGTCGAAACAGAAGGCTTCCATAACCCCATCAAGGTCAGTGTCCTTGGAAATGTGGTTTTCATTGTGCTGTTCCACTTTGATTTCCGCCGTGGTGTAACGGTTGATTGCTTCCCGTTCGGCAATATCTTTCATCCACGCCAAATCTTCATCCATATAGTCCAGCGTGTCAGCGGCGGCGGCAGTATTGGCGGCGGTGTCCCCGGTGTTGCCATATACCCCATCCAGGGTGTTTCCAAGATTAAAAGCGTCCAGGGAATCCAGGCCCATTTCATCCAGGGTGGGGGTCTTGAACAATCCGCCGATGGTATCTTCAATTCCTTCACCGAATTTGTACCCAAGATCAAAGGCTTGCCCGTACTCGAACCGGCCCAACTTCATATCATCGGCGTTCATTTTCTCCATGACTTCTTCACCCTTGCCAAAGGTTTCATCAACCCATCCACCAAGGGAATCACGCCAGCCTTGAACCGCCCCGGCCAAATTGGAACCGAAAATGGCATCAATGGCACCGGCCAAAGTTTGAAGTACACCAAGAACCGTGTCCGCCAAATCAAAGAACAGGCGGGCCACGGCTCCAACGGGATCAGTGAATACGTTTCCGATGAAGTTTGCCACGGTGGCAACCAAATTGTAGATCAGCACGAACACGTCAACGGCGATATTCCACAGGGCCACGAACAGGTTCCCGATGAAGGCAAGCGCCGCCATAAATGCGCCGCAAATTATACCGGTGGCGGAAACGCTGGTTCCGGCAAATTTGTTGACCGCCGCCACGGCGGCATAGAACACGGCCACCAGGGCAATCACCAGCATGACGATCCACATAATGGGACAAGCGTACAGGGCCGCATTTAGGCCATATTGGGCCGATGTTTCGGCAAAGGTGGCCCCCGTTGCCATCATAGTTGAAGCGGCCTTTACCTGTTCGGCAAAGGCGTGGGCATGAAGTAAAGCCGTGGAAATTCCGGTGATTGTGTTCACGGCCAGTTGTGCCCCATAGTAAACCAACAGCGCCGCCGCAACCCCGCCAATAATCGGGCCAATCCAGCCCCAATTATCCACGATAACAGAAGCCACATTCAGGGCGGCTTCTGCAATCCAGGTCAGCACAATGATCAACCCGGAAACGCCATCAGAAAACACCGTCAAAAGTTGTTCAATTTGGGGGAAATGTCGTTCAAATACGTCAAAAAATTGCAAGGCGGCGGGGTAAACCCGGTTTCCCAACACTTCCCGCAAATCACCAAAGCGGTTCTGGAATTGAATGATTTTCCCTTCAGGGGTGTTGGACATGGCTTCATACAGGCCATCCCAACTTTCCGCAATAATGCTATTGATCACCGTTGCCGCCCGCATATCTTCCGACATGGATTGATAATCTTCACCCAAGGCTTCCACATATTGGGCGTGGGTGGCGGTGCCTTCAATCACGGCTTTTTGGGCATCCGTGAATTCAAAGCCCTTCTTGGTCATAGCGTCATAGGCACCGGTCATGATCTTACCAAGATTGGTGGCATAGTCCACCATGGCGGTTGCATCAATGGCCCCGCCCCCGGTCATGCCCATGGCGTAGTTGGAAAGGGTGTCCATCATGGACATAATGGCTTCAGCGTCCGAAAAGTAGGTGGCGAATTCAGCGGCACCGGCAATCATGGCTTCATCACCGTAAATGCCCCGGCCCTGAATTTCAGACGCTTTGGCGGTGATAGCGTCATAGGCGCTGATTGCTTGGGAATTGTCCACGGCCACAGTGGCGGTGATCGTGTTCCCGTCCACAGTATTGACGAAATCATCATAGGCCGCAACAGCCCCGCCCGTGTTCAGGGCCAGGGCGGCTTCCATGTTTCCCGGCTGATCCGGGCCATTCAAAAGGAGGGTGTTCTGAATGGTGTTCCCGTCCGTCCGGTTAGCCCAATCGTCATATTCCATGGCGGCTTGCATGGCTTCCCCATTGTCCAGATTCAAGGTCGTGTCAATGGCCGAACCATCAAGCCTATTGGAAACCCGGTTGAACCGGTTTAAGGCGTTTATAGCATTGGAAGTGTCAACAATGACTTGGGGACTGTTCAACGCTTCCAAATTATTTTCAATATTATTCAGGGTTTTTACTGCATCCCCGGTGTCAACTGTAACGGGGATTTCAATATCTTCAACACCCATGTTCGCCAAAACCGCTTTTAGCTGGTTTTCGGCGTTGCGTTGGGTGTCGGCCAGCTTCATATTTTCTTGCGCCCATCCAAGGGCCGATTTCACCCCGGCGATACTCACCACGGTTGCCAAAATGCCCTTCAGCTTGCTTCCCAAAGAATCAGCGGCGTTGGCTCCTTCCCGAACACTACCGTTGAACTGATCCTGGGCCTGTTCGGCTTCCCGGATGTTCTGTTCCATCTGATCCAGTTGACTTCCGGCCCTTGCCAATTCTTCACGGGCTTCCTGAATGGCGGAAGTGTCGATCACGTTCCCGGAAGCGTCTTGAACCGCTTCAAAGCTATTCAGAACAATGTTCAAGGCCGTGTGAATGTTCTTCAGGGGGGCGCTCATTCCGTCATACAGGGACAGGGCGCTTTTAATCGTAGCCATAGGATCACCACCTTAAAAATCCGCCTTGCGGCGGAAGGGTCAGTGTTTCCGGCCCTTCCGCCCGCCACGGCGGTTTTTGCGTTCAAGTTCTTTCGCCTTCTGCTTTTCATGCTCCACCCGTTCATCAATGGCGGCGATCACAAAAGCCCGCTCCTTCCGGGGCAAGGCGAAAAATTCATGGGGTAAAATGTGAAGTTCGTGAAGGCAATAGTAACAGATGTTTGCTTCCCCATCACCTTCACGAATTAGTTTTTTGCTTCGTCAACCTCATCCTGAAGGGTGGTGTCAAACCCGCAAACCTCTTGCACCTTGGAAACGTATTCGGCGTATTCGCCGGGGGTCAGCATGGCCTTCAGAAGTGCTTCCCCGCCCATGACGTGATAGCTGTTCTGAAGATCGGCGTTGTTCAGGTCAGGGAACACCGTACAGGCCACGGCCAGCTTCCCAAGGTACATATCATAGTCGGTTTCCCGCTGATACTGGTTCTTCTTGCCGGGGACGGGAACCCGCTTGGCGCAAGCCTTCCGCAAGGCTTCATCTTCCGTGGCGGAAATGGTCTTGATCTCCCACAGCATGGGCTTCTTCTTTTCATCCAGGAACCGGGGGGAAGCGGGGAACTTGATGTGATCCACCGTCAAGGCGTTTTCCGCCAAAAATGCGGACAGGGTGTTACTCATTGTTGAATTCCTCCTGTTTATTGAAAGTTAATATTCAACCCCCGCCCGCTGAACGTGGGCGGGGGCTGGTGTCCGGTTAAACCATGCCATCCAAGTGATTAAACACTTCCGGCATCTCGAAATCCTCAAAGGTGAAGTCCATATCTTCATCCAGATATTCAGCGTCAGCGTCAAACTTTGCCAGAAGGGCGCTGTCGATGTTGCAATCCTTCAGAATGACGGTTTGCCGTCCAGCGGCGGACGTGGGATCTTCGTTGGTGATCTGAATGTCGAAATACACGTCCACGCCGGTGTTCTTGTACCGCTCCATCATTTGGCGGAAAATGGACGTGTTATAGTGGAACGTGGCGGAACCAGTGCCCTTCCAGCCGGTGGCCTTGTTGCCCTTGCCGGTCTTGCCCAAAATGGGAACTTCCGTCTTGTTCTTCTCGAAATGGGCTTCCAGGTTGATAGCCTGCATGAAGTTATACCGCACATCGTCAATGGTGACGAAACACTCCGCAAGGGCCGCAAAGACGGAATCCTTGGGGTGCATGATCGGCGTTCCATTCCAGTTCAAGGTTTATTCCCTCCCTTCTTACTGAACCCAAACAACCATGTAAAGCTGTTCCATGGCGTTGATCGGGGAAACGTAGTCCGTAACGGCAACGGCCTTTTTGGTGTCACCCTTTTCAACCGTCACGTCCTCCGGGCTGAAGTTCTCAATGGCCCGGATAGACTGAAGCTGCTGGTGGTGCTTTACAATGTCGTTCCACAGGCTGATCCGTCCGGGCGCATCATTGGGAACCTTGCCAATATACTTCTTGCCGAACAGAACGGCAATATCATTGGCGATCTGATCCAGAACCCGGATCGTCTGGTTGCTGGAAAAGTCCCCGGATTTTTCGTCCGTGATGGAAATGAAGCTGTTAATGTCGGTCAGGACATTCACCTTTTCATCTACCATGTGGAACATGAAGGAACCTTCCTTGATCCCGTTTTCCAGTTCCGTCTGACTATACCGGGTGTCGATGGTGTATTCCCCATCATAGTTCTTGTTCGTGGCGGACTTGTTCACGGCGGTTCCGGCCACCACGCCCGTCACCCACGGGATCAGGGCGGCGGTTTCTTCATCCTCACCGTCCAGGCCGTTCTTGACGCTCACAACGCCTTCATAGTCCGCAAGGTGGTTAGATACCACCACCTGGAACTTCTTGCCCACATCGTCCCGCATACGCTTACAGAAGGCCGCATACAGGCCCTTGATAATGGGATCGGTGGACATACACCCCATGGCGTTGAAGTTGTAGCCTTCCGCCTGATCAAGATAGAACTGGTGGGCCGCATCTTCCACGGCTCCATCCTCACCACCGGTCAGGGGCATGGAAGCGGTCAGGGCCAAAGTGCCGCCCTCATTCCACACCACGAAATCATTGTCCTTCAGATCGGTGATGGTAGAAACCTTCTCTTGCCGGTCAACGGGCACGATCCCAAGGTAGGTGGAAACGTCATACACGGGGTTTTCGTCCGTGTATTCTTCCGCCGCTTCAATCACGATCCGCACATCGTTCCCCCGCACACCGGGATATTTGGCGGTAGCAATCGGGGTGGGAGTTTCCCCCGGCCCCAAGGTGCAAACGGCCTTTTTGCCGTCCATGTTCAGGCGGTAGAAGTGAACGGTTTTCGCCGTCTTGAAAATCTCCCGCATGGGCAAAAGTTCCGGGGCGGTGTAGGCGTAGCCGAAAATTTTCTGACTGTTCTTGATGAAGTCGGCCAACTCCACCGTGAACATCTTCCCTTCAGGCCCCCAACTCATAGGAAGGGCAATCGTGGCATAGCCACGATCAGACAGGGTGGCGCTTGCGTAGGGGACGGAAATGAAATTGATATAAGCGCCGGGAAGAATTTTGTTCTGCACCAGGAAGGTGCCGCCACCAAGGGCCATTAGTTATTCACCTTGCCTTTCTTCCCTTTCGGGGTCATAAAGTCCCGGATCACGGCTTCCACCTGATCCATGGTGTACCGCTGGTTTTCATTCAGCTTGACCGTCAGAAGATCACGGCGGGTACTGAACTTCTTAAAGGTCAAAATCTGTTCCTTGCTATACGTCACCGGGGCCTTCTGTTCGGTGCCTTCAGCAGCCTTTTTAGTAGCCATCAAATCACCCTTTCTTTGTGTGTTGGTCGATCTCCAAGGTTTCCATGGTGGGAAGTTCCTTGGGAATGTTTACGATCATGTTGTAGTTCACGAAAAAATGAAGAACGCCTTCCACCACTTCATAGCTGATAGACGTGCCCCGTAACATATCCCCGTTGGGAAGGGTGATATATCGCAACCCAAACATCAGGTATTCGGCCACGTTGTACAGTTCTTCATTGGTGCCGCCGTCCTTGGGGAAATAGTGAATATCAAACGGGTTCCGCCAAATGGCCCGATCCCCAAGAAGGGGTTTCTGTTCAGGCTTCAGCGTGGCAATAAAAAAACAAGGTTCTGTAAAACCTTGCTTCACATCGTTTTTGTAAACCCTGAATTCACTTCCAAAGGTGGTGCCCAACGCCTTTGCAATTCCCGTGATAATGTCATTCAGCATCAGAACACCCCCTTCAACAGCGTGTAAAGTTTCTGTTCCAGAAGGGCCGGAAGCTGGGCTTCCAATTCCTGTTCGGAAATGGTCAGCATGAAGCGCCCTTTCACCCAACTTGCCTTTAGGCTTTTGCCCAAGGCGGGGACGTAGCGCCCCGGTCTTTGACGGTGGCCGAATTCAACGTAGGACGCATATTCCGTGGCGTTCACCACGGTCACAATGTAGGTGTTGCCCACCTTTTCCACCGGGAGAATCACCCACGCATCCCGCAAGGTGCCCCCGGTATACCCGGCCCAATACTGTTGGTATATGGCGCTTTCCCGGCTTGCAAACTTGCGCTTCTTGCCGCTTGCGCCAATCACGGTGACGGTGCTTTTTTTGTTGTCGTAAATGTCTTTAGGCACTACCCCAACAGGAGTGCGCTTTTTGACTTTCTCCAACAGACGGCCCGCAATATCGGCGGCGGCTTCCCGGCAAAACCGGTCAAAATCCACCTGTTCCAGTTTGGCAAGCCGTTCTTCCAAGTCCTTCAGGGCTTGAAAATCAGCTTTGCCCCAACGCCGCCCCATCAGGCCCACCCATTCCACAGGGCCAGGGTGATTTCCTGGTGGTTGGTGAACACCCCGGCTTCCCCGCTTTGGGAATAGGTGAATTCCCGTTCAAGTTCATTGAAACGGTGAACCACGATTTTACAACCGGGCGGGATCACCACATCCGGGGACAGAAACAGCTTCACGCCTTGGGCCACGGTGGCAACGTGGTTTTCATCGGTGGTGGTCAGGTTTTCAAAGGACAGCTTGCATGGCTGATCTTCCAGAAGCGGCACTTCCTGAAAGTCAGTCAGGTTGGTGTCAGGATCGGTGACTTCCTGTTTAACATAAAAAGAACACCGATCCTTCCACAACCGTTCCAGGGCCTTCCGGTGGGCGTTCACCACACCAACCGCCTATAACGGATGAATTCACGGGTTCTGTCACGGGTCAACCGGGAAATCAGCACTTCCAACCGCTGTTCCGGTGTCAGGCTCCCTTCACCCACGGCAAAAACCGTGTTGGTGTCACCTTCCTGGATTTGCTTAATTGCCGCTTCAAAATCCAGGCCGTTCATGTCAAGCTGTCCGGCGTTCTTCTTAAAGGTCAGATATTCCCCAACCACCAATTCCACAGATACCCAATGCAAGCCTTCCGGGATTTCCTGTTGGTTGGTTTCATTTTTCACCCGTTCGGTCACGCTGTTGATCAAATAGGGAAGGAACGGATCATCCCCGGCCCCGGCAACGCCCAAGGCTTCCAGAAAAGCAACCGCATCTTCCAACATGGGCGTTCACCCACCTTTCTTATTCGCCGCCCTGATCTTCTTCAGGGGTGGGCAACGGCTCCACGGCCCGGATAGCGGCCAGGATTTTCCCCTTGTTATTGGGAACCCCGGTCAGGTCGATCCCGTGATCCTGGGCATAGGCGATCAGTTCCTTGTTGGTCATACCGGCCAGGGGGTCAGGATCAGCGGCGGGGGCTTTCCCCTCCACCGTGTAACCCTGTTTCTTCAGGTATTCGGCATCATCAGCGTTGTCGGTGTAGCCAACGCCGTTGCGGAAATTGACAATGCACTTCCCGCCCCGGTACACGGCCCCAAACCTCTGTTTTCCCATGATCTTGAACATTATTGAAGCCTCCCTTACGGCTCAACACTTGCGCCGCTGTCCTTCAGGCCGGTAATAGAACCGTGAAGGAAGGCGGGGCCGTGATCCAGGCCGATTTCACCATAAATCTGCTTGCGGTCAGAAGCGCCCACCTTTGCCAAATCTTCCAGGAACAAAACGCCCTTGCCGGGAACGTCCTGGAACACAGGCGCACAGGCGGACACGTCAAACAGGCCGATGGAACCGGGCTTCATAAACGGGTTGTAGCAGATACCCATTTCAAAGAAGTCACTTTCCAACTTCTGAATGTTCATACCGCCCACGGTGCGGGTCTGGGGGGTGTTGTAACCCACCTGCTTTTCATACAGGGTGGTGATCCGCTGTTTCTGTTCGGAACCACAGAACAGAACCATGTTCCCGAAAAAGGCCCCGGCATCCGCCATAGCCTTGAAGAACTGCTTCAGCAGATCAACGGACAGTTCAGCGCCGCCAGCGTCAATGTGGGTGCCGGTGGAACAAAGTTCCATCATGCCACGGGTCTTGTTCGCTTCGTTCACGGCACTTGCTTCCGCATAGGTGCCGTTCAGGAAGGTGTGTTCCACGTCACGGGCGATCTTTTCCAGGCGGCGGGCGATCTGCCAATCCAGTTCAGAAGTGGGGTTGGCTTGCGCCCCGGCGGGGATCAGGCCGGACAGCTTGCCCCGGTTGGCCTGTTTGGCGTAGGTGATGGAAATGGTTTCGTGGAAAATCTGCGTCACGTTGTACTTCTGCTCACGGGCAATCGCCGTGGCGGTGGGGGCCGTTTCGGAAGCCTGTTCCGAAATCTCCGGCTGGGCGGGTTCGGGGAACTCATACAGTTGCCCGGTGATGAAGCGGTCATTATCAGTCTTGCGGCCCCCAGACAGCCCGCCGATCATGGACAGGAAGGGGGTTCGGGTGGGGGAAGCGGTGAACAGTTCCCCGGCGAAATTGGGCAGATTGAAAGTGTTGCCGGTTCCGGTTACGATGTCAGGCATAGTTAAACATCCTTTCTACATTGTGATTTTGTGGGTGGGGGATTAGTACAGTTCCACACCATCAGCGGCGGCTTCCCGTTTAATTGCCACGGCAAGGGCGGAATTCCCGGCCTTCCGGGCATCCGCCAACCGGGTTTCATAGGTGCCCGCTTTGGTGGTGGGGTTCACGCTGGTGCTTCCAGCGGGGGAAGCGCCGGAAATGGTGGTTGTCTGTTGGGCGGTATCATCAGCCTTAAAAAGAAAGCTGGTTCCTTCGGTCTTTGCCAGCTTGCCGATCTCATCCGCAAGGCCCCGGATCGTTCCATCATCGTCCAAGGTGGCCTTCTCCATGAAAGCCGTCAACAGGGGCTTGACGGTGGCGGGGTTAATGGCCTTGGCATCGGTCAGGGCCTTTTCCAAGGCGTTATCCATCTTGATTTTCTGGATTTCCTCGGCGTGGGCCTTGTCCTTGGCGGCGTTGTCGGCCTGAAGCTGGGTGATCTGTTCCTGAAGGGCGGCGGCATCGGCCCCGGACGTTTTCAGGGCGTTCAACTGCCCATCCCGCTCGGTGATCGTGGCCTTGGCGGTTTTCAATTCCTCGTTTACCTCATTGAACCGGGTCTTGGTCACAAAGGAACCGTTCAGGCCCTCCATAACCTTTGTTGCCTGTTCTTCTGTCAGGCCCATAGCCATCAAACTTTCTTTGGTCATGCTGGTTTACCTCCAATCAAATTTCCTGTTTTTCCGTGGGTAGGAACCACGATTTTGAACCGTTTACTTTTCCACCCACACGGTTCCAACGGGTGAAGGTGGTATGAAAAAACCACCACCGGCCAGGGCCGGGGTGGTCTATTCAACGATATTCTGTTCAGCGTTCTTCTTCAAACGCTCCATGTAGGCTTCAAATTCTTCCACCACTTCAGGCGGTGCCCCCGGCTTTAAGTGCCAGTTGTCGGTTTCCGGGACAAAGAATTCACTTGTAAAAAATCCAGGCATCGGCATTTATTTCTTCCATCCTTTCATCAGTTCGGTTAATTGCCGCCCAAATTCCGCCGCAACCGGGCGGGGGTTTGGACTGTCCAGCCATTCACAGAAACATTCCGCAAACCATTCTTGGGCATCTTGGGTGGCGTAGCCGGACACGGCGCTTCTTGCATCGGAAACCTTCAGCCCACAAGCCTTCATCACCCTGGGCCGCAAGTAGGCGGAAACCGTCTTTGGTTTCCAACCTTGCATCCCAACCAAGTGTTCCGTGTGGGAAAGAAAATCGTCAACGGCATGGCCGAATTCATGTGTAACCACAGAACGGAAGGTGGTGTTGGCCGGGTGGAAGCCCGCCGCAAGGTCATGTTCATACATCCGTGTGATCTTTTCAAAAGAACTGAAATAGCTGGTATTGATCCCAACCCCGCCACGGCCCAAACCAAAGGAACATTGGGCGTAACACCCACCGGACAGCTTGGAAGCGTTGATCGAATTCAGTTCACCAACAAAATCAGGCAACTTGGAAAAGAGATTGTCAACAGACTTGTAAACCTCTTTGGCAACATCCAGATCACAGCCTTGAAGGCTCAAAAGCTGGTTCCCATCGAATGGGGAACCATCGGGCAAGGTGGTTTTGTAGAACCACCCCTTTTCCCTCATAAGGGCTTCCACTTCTTCAACCGTGGTGCAATCATCCACAGTCTTTTCCGCCTTGGGCTTCATTGTAGCACCAACAGCGGCGGCGGTCAATCCGGCCTTGCTTCCACCGTCCACAAAGGTTTTCTTCCAGGTCTGATAATTCATGCTGGAAGGCACATAGTAGACTTCATTTTCAGCGTTCCGGGCGATCCGCTTTCCGTCCATATCCTCATAGTGGGGGCACGTTGTCCCCCGGCAATTCGGGTGGAAAGGTGGAACCGTCACGCCGGGTTCATATTGGGATAGGGGGATCACCGTTCCATCCAGGCCCCCGCAAAGGTCACAGGTGTGACGGTCAAGGGTTTCAAGGATTTCAATTTGTTCAATCCCCAAGTCTTTATATGTTTCCCGGCTTGCCTGGGCGTTGAAATAGGTGGTTTCAGTATGGGCCAGCCTTCCGGCCTTATACCGGGACACACCGAACTTGTTCTTAATGTTGTCGGTAATCTTCTGAAGTCCGTCACCCCTCAAAAGCCCTTGGGTCAAGGTGCTTTGAACACCGGAAACCAGATTGGCCTTGTTTTCCCAACAGCGATCCCGGAAGGTCTTTCCGTCCGCCGTCCAGGGCCTTGAAAGTAAAGTTTCAAGTTTCTGCTGGTTCAGGGCGGTTATATCCCACCCCAACCCAAAGCCCTTCTGGATTTCAAAGGCGGTGTGGGTGTAGCCGTTGGAAACCACATCCTTCAACAGCTTATCCAGGCCGTCAAGCTGTCCGCCATACAGAAGTTCCATTTGCTGTTGAATTTGAAGCTGAATAGTTTCAAGGCGGCTGATATGGAACCGGGCGGAAGCGTTTTCCAGCTTCTTCAACCATTCCGGGGACAAATTGGCCTGTTCCCCAATCTTGATGTATTGATCCACCGTCCATCTAAATTCTTCCATTTGGCCGGTTGTCAACATCTTCCGGGCATCGGTCAAACTGATCCCATTATTGGTAGCAAAGCGCCCATACCACCGTTCCAGGTCAGCTTGAACGGTGCGTTCAGCGTCCCGGTATATGGTTTCAAGGTCGCTGATATAGGAATTAGCGTTCTGGTGGGCGGCATCGGCCAGAATGGAGAACCGGCCCCGCCAATAGTCAGCACTTTTTGACATGGGCCGATCCTCCCTTCAGCGTCTGTTTCTGCCCGTTTACGGGGTCGGTTAGAACAGAAAAAGCAACTTTTCCCCTGGTGACGTATACGGGAATCGAACCCGTGTTACCGCCGTGAAAGGGCGGTGTCTTAACCGCTTGACCAATGCGCCATATAAACGCCGGGGGTTGAAGGCAACCTTCAGGGGCCAGGAGTGAAAACCCCGCCCCGGCGTAGGAAGGGCGGGAACCTCCCCTTTAGTTCCCGCCCTGATCCCCGTTGTCCTTGTCGGAAGTGCCGGTGGCCGGTTTATTGGGGAAGGCCCCCATGTAATCAGCCATAGCTTCTTCCTTTTCCTTCTTCAGCCGTTCCAATTCGGTTTGAACGTCCTTTGTCCACGGGTGCTGTTCCACAATGGTTTCCGTGGACAGAATACCCATGGAATTCTGACAGTTGGTGATTGCTTCACTTTCATTGATCAGAATATCCCGGTTGAAGATCACGGTGACTTCTTCCTGTTCAAAGTCACCGGCTCCCTTGGTTTTCAAGTCCTGGATCACAAACCAAAGAAGCTGTTCAAAGGCGGCTTGAAATTCGGTTTCCATCCCGTTTGCGTCCAAGTCGATGTTGGAATACATGGATTGGATGTTCATTTGGTTGGGATTGCCGGACAACCGATCATCCTTTGCGTCATAGCCACGGGCGTTTTCAATCAGGGCCTTCTTGAACAGTTCCAGAATGGCCTTGTAATTGTCCGCCGTCACCACAACCGCCAAATCATCAACGCCGCCATTTTCCCGAACCTTCACCACGCCATAGGTGGCAAGGTTTTGACGGAATTCCCCAAGGTTTTCCCCATCGTAGTCCTTCAGGATCAGAATGGTGTTCCGGGGGTTTTCCTCCATGTTGTTTTCAAAATCGGACAACAGAAGGTTGATCCCGTCCTGAAGGGATTTCACACGCCGGATCAGGGGGATTTCTTTCTTGTTATATTTCCAGGCGATCAAGGGAAAGTGGTTCCAGTTGTAAGTTTCCACTTTGCCCCCGGTTTTGGCGGTGATATAGGGGGAATAGTCCCCCAATTCCACATCAGGAACCAAGGTGGAACCGTCCAGGATATAACGGTAAATGCCATCAGGCTTGAACAGTTCAACCCGCTTCACAATCTTTTTCGCCAATCCGTCCCAAACCTCTTGGAGATACAAACGGGCGGCGGCATCCAGGGTGGTGTGATCATCGTCCTTCCAAAAGGGAAGAATCTGATAGGCCGGGAAGCGCCGGAAGGCCAATTCCCCTTGTTCATCGTAGTAAACGAACAACCAGCCCTTCCCGCCGTTCAGGGCATCTTCACAGACATATTTCAGGACACGACGGAAATTCAGCGTGAACTTCTTGTTCAGGATTTTGACATATTCCTTGTTTTCACAACTAAAAGTGAAGGGCTTGCCCATCAGATAGTTGACCTTCTGATCCACCATGTTTGCATATTGGTTGTCAATCACCTGGGCATTAGGCAGATTTTCCAGCACCATCAACTTCCCATCAGGGCCAATAGCGGTGCGCTTCCGCTTCAGAATATCGTGATCCCCGGAATAGTAGCGTTCACCGGCCATCTGTTCCCGGCGTTCGGCGGATTTCTCCCACGCCACGATTTCACGGGCAAAGAATTCCAGTTCCGTCAAGCCCGCCCCGGCTCCCGCCCGAATAAGGCGATTGATCCGGGCGGTTTCAGTTTCCATGAAAAACGGCATCTGTTCAACCACCTTTCTATTGCTTCATAAAGTTGAACCCCTGAAAATACAGGGGTTCAACCGGCTTTTGTTACTAACGTGTTAATCAAAGCTGAATGTGGGGCCAACCAGAATATCTTCCAGGGCATACCGCATAGCGTCCATCAGGTGGTTGAAATCATCAATGGGGATGTTCAACCGCTTGCCGGTCTTGGTGTCCGTGTCCCAAGTGTAGTTTGAAATTTCAGTGATGAAGTTCACACATTTGGGGTGAATGATTATGTGATAGTCCTGAAGATAGTCAATCCCGTTATTCACGCTGTCCCGGCCCTTCCGTGATTCTCGAATATGGATCAGGCCCAAGGTATAAAGGCGGTCAATGCTCTTGGGTTCAGCACAATCCGCCCTGATCCGCTCTTTGGCATAACCGGCCCGCTTCACGGCATCGGCTATGTTTTCGTTACTCATACCGGTTTTATAGATTTCATCAAAAACCCAAATGGTTTTCGTGGCCTTGTCCACCAGCCCACAAAACAGGGCGGCGGGATCGTTGGTATAGCCGAAATCCAGGCCAAAGGCGGACTTGATACCGGGAACCTTCCTGATTTCCTCCACCGAAAAGGCCCGTTCTTCCCAATTCTCAAAAATCAGGCCGTCCACAATACCCCAATCACCCAAACCGGCCACCCGGTAACGGCGGGGGTTGTTTTTCTTCATGGTTTCAAACACCAGAAGATCAGCGGCATCCAGCCATTCATTACACAGATAGTTGGTTGTCAGGGCCAGAACTTGGGGATCAGGCCGGTCAAAGAAGCGGGCCTTCAACCAATGGTGTTCATTCCAGGGGTTGAAGGTCAGCGTGATTTGTTTGAACAGGCCGGTTTCCGGGGGAATAGCGCCACGGATTGATTCATCCAGCATATCAAAATCTTTTTCATTGCTGATTTCATACGCTTCTTCAATCCAGCACCAGCACAAATAACCGTGTTCAACGGTGATTGAAGTCACCTTCAAGGGATCATCCAGGCCCCGAAAATAAATCTTCTGCCCGGTGGGCTTGTAGGTCATTTCCAGGGGGCTTTCCTTGATCTCCCAATGGGCATCAGCTTCCAGTCGGTGAATGGCCCACTTCAGTTGGGTGAAACAGCTATCTTTCAAGGTTCTGAATACTTTGCGAACCACAAGGGTGTTGGCATCGGGATATTCCATCATCCGCTTGATAATGTTCAGGGCCGTGGTGGTGGATTTCTTGGAAGCACGGGAACCCTTGCAAACCCGGTAACGGCCCTTGAAATGCCAAAATTTGTTATAGCCCCCACCAACCACGGTGGACAGGGGAAGAACCTTTTTCATAAATTCATCACCCAATAAACACAGGCCCTTGGAAAATCAGGGGTTCCGGGTTGATTTGTTACTATCCCGTTATTATTCGGGGGGAATATCGTCATACAGAACCACCGGAACGGTGCCTTCAACCTTCACCTTGTCATTGAACATCCCAAGGTGACGGCCCAATAGTTCCAGGGCCTTCAGCTTGTCATAGGTCTTGACTTCCCTTTCGGTGATTGCCCCATCTTCCGTGGGGATGTTCTTCACCTTCACGGAAGCAATACAAGCGGTATCGTCCCGGTGGGCTTCCCCCTTGACCGTGGCTTCGTCCATGTCAATCACGTCAACCGGGTTCAGGAAGGCCAGCTTGGCAATTTCCCGGATCACCCGGTCTTGATTGATCCCGGTTCGGCGGCTCCGTTCCGCTTCAGCCTTGTCAACAGCGGCCCGAATGTCAGGTTTGGTAAGGTTTTCACTTCCGATTGATTTGGCCGTGTCCGGCGAATACCCCGCCCGAATTGCCGCTTGGGTGGCGTTCAGGTCGATCAAGTATTCTTCAACAAATCGTTTCTGTTTCTTGGTCACAGGGTATTCACCACCTAACTTTTCAGCATAAAGCAAAGATTTTTTGTATAGAAAAAGCGCCCCGGTTCCCCGTGGGCGCAAATTCACTTTATCATTATAACCGGTTTTTAGGTCGCTTTTCAACCCTCGCAGGTCGCTTTTAGTCGCTTTTCAAAAAATTCTTGGTTCCCCTTGTAAAATTCAAGAAGGGCTTTTCCGTGAAGTTTCAGAACCCATTTAGGCGAAAAACTCAATTCTGCGGCTATATCATCCCATTCTTTCAACTGGATATAGCGCCCGATCAGGATGTTTTGTTGGTCAAGGTCAGGGACATTCTTGATCATGCTGAAGGTATCATTCCGCATGGTGGCAAGTTCATCAATCCGGGCGGTGATCTGCCGTTCAAGGTCAAGAATTTTGATCATGGTGCTTTCAAGGGGATTCTTTGCGCCGGAACTTTGCACCTTGTCCGGCTTCAGTTCATAGCTTTGACTGGTCAGGCCCGAACGCAAGGTGGCAACGGTGCCCTTCAACCGCTGGATCAAACGGTCAGTCTTGCGAATTTGGGCAAAATAATCTTTGGCCTGTTGGCTTAATTCTTTATCGGTCATTATGTATCACTCCTTTGGCATCCGTAGCAATTTGAAATTATCGGTAACAATCAGTAACATCCTCAACCCTTAGAATGGCAAGGCTTCCGTGAATTTGTTACGGATGTTACTGATAAAATTGCAACTTGCTTTTTATATACTCTTTTTATATATTTTATTTATTATTTATATTAAAAGGGTATTATATCAGTAACATCCGTAACATCAGTAACAGGCCCTATTCTCAAAGGTTTTAGCGTTACTGATGTGTAGCAATCATCAGTAACAACACCGGTAACAAATGCCGCTCCGCCACAACTGAACCGTTTTGGAGTGGCGATTTTTGAAAGTTAAGTTTCAACTTTATCCACTCCGTTTCTGTAACGCTTTTTCCCTTTCTTTCAGTCTTTCAGCCCGGTAAGATATTTCTTGCTGAATCGCACACCGTTCACCCCGGTCAACTAAAAAATTGTAGAATCGGCAATAGGATATGAACGGACAAGACAAAGAAACGCAAGTATTCATCATCGGTATTCCCTCCCCGTCTGCCGGTCTTTCAGTTCGATCCGGGTCAGAAGGTCAAACCCCGCCGCATTGATTATGTACTTCAGCACACCGATCAGGGCGTTCACCTTCTTCTGCTGTTCGGCTTCCTGCCGGTCAACGGCCTTCAGGGCTTCATAGGCCGTGGGGTCAGCGTAACCTTCCCCATTCTGCCAGGGTTTAGGCATCGGCTCCACCTCCATCTTCAAAGTCTTTGAACCACTGTTCAATATCACAGCCAATTTCTTTCAGCTTTTGGCGGGCCAACCATCCATCATCTTCCTGTTCCATCTGGTAATATTCTCGCAACTTCACCGTTTCGGAATAAAACAGTTCCCACGCCTTCTTCAGACGCTTGGGGCCAAACCCAAAGTGAACGTGAAGCATCCACAGAATAGAACTTTCCTTGTCCATGTCAAAGCGGCGGTCATTTTCAATGATTTGGCGGTTGATTTCCTGATCCAAGGCCCGCTGTTCATTTTTTGTTCAACTGAACCCCAAAAATCTTCCCGTTATACTTTTTGAAGTTCATCCCGGATCACCCCTTTCCCGCCGCTTTCAGGCGATCCAACCACCGGTTCAGTTTGGCCGCTTCTTCAGCATCCGTGATCAGGTCAAAATCATCAGACAAAACCTTCAGGCAATTCCGCACATCAGCGACTTCTTCCTTCAGGTTGTCCACAGCTTCACAGTAACCAACCGGCGTGGGGTTTTCACCCCGGATCACACGGGCCACCTTCAGGGCCGCTTTGGACAGTTCGGCGGCTTCTTCTGCAAGCTGTTCCAGCGTGGCCGGAAGGCCAATTTTGGAAACAATCAGGTTCATTGTTCACCATCCTTTCAGTTAAACCATTTAATCACCGGATCACCGGTGAAGCCTTTTTCCCACACATACCACGCATAGGCTATGGCGCTATCCGGGAACCGGGCAAAGTCTCCATTTTTGGCACAGGACAGCCGGGAACGGGATATGTAAACTTTTCGGGGGGGGGCTGTCTGAAGAACTCACCCCGTTTTTGTCCTTCCAAGAACTGAACCTTCAGGAACATAGCCACTTTCCCTCCAGGCCGCACGCTGTCCAGTGCCCGCTTGACGAACTCTAACCCGGAAGAATAGGGCGGGTTCGTGATTATGTCCCCTTCAAAATCGTTCAGGGTTTCTTCAAGGAAGTTCAGCGGTTCAGGATCACCAAACCCCCGGTAAATCAGATCAGTGGAAATGACTTCATGCCCGTGGGCCTGAAGCACCTTGGAAATGTGCCCTTCACCACAGGCCGGTTCCCATATCACCGGGGCAAAAGTTTCCATTTCCAACAGCATTTCCACGGCTTTTGGGTCGGTGGCGTAGTAGTCAAAGGTTTCCCGCTGATCCGCCGCATGATTGGAACTCCCAAGGGTTGTGAATACTTTCTTTGAACCAGCCAAATCAACCACCTTCCTTCACAAAAATTTTGGTTTGCTTGCCGTTTCGGCGCTGGTTCTTAACGATAAACCCGAATCGACGTGTGATCTGCCGGGAAAACTCAATGTTTGAAAGCGGGTTCAGGTTGTTTTTGTTGCAATAGACGTTATACTTGAAGAAAACATCCTTGGTGGGTTCGTTTTCAATGGCATCCAGGCCAACTTCTTCCACAAACCCAATGATTGGGTTGTTGTTTTCCTCATATTCTTCAAGCTGTCCTTCAACCCGCTTGGAAACGGTGAATTTGGCGTTCCGCAACACTCGCTTCAGCCCTTCCAGGCCCAACCGGATCAGATATTCCATGGGTTCCTGTTCACACAGTTCATCTTTGATGTAGGGGCGGAAATCGGCATCATCCGGGGTGAATTTGGCATCAAAGGGGACGATCACCAACCGGCGTTGAACGGCTCCTGTTTTATCCTTCATCCGGGGAATGGCGTTGGCACTGAACAGGAACTTTGAATAATTGTTGAACTCGAACGGGTCTTGTCCTTTGCGTTCGGCGTTCACCCGATCCCCCGTCACCAGCTTTCGGAAGGTGGACGCATTGGCAATAAATTCATCCCCAATATCATCACCAATGTTGGCAAGTTTTCCAAAAAGTTCAGCGGTCTTGAATCTGTCCCCCAATTCCTTCAGATCAAGGGAAGCGATATTGGCATCCCCCAAAAGCTGGTTCACCATATACAGGAAGGTTGATTTGCCGTTGCTTTTGTCCCCAATCAGGATGAAGGCTTTGCCTAACTCATTCCGGCGATACAGACAATAGCCAACCATTTCTTCCAGAAGTGCCCGGACTTCCGCATCATTACAGGCCAGCCGGTCAAGGGTGTGATCCAGCAGTTCCGAATAGGCGGCGGGGTTGTAGGGCCAGGGAACTTTATTGGTGATCACCACATCCGGCGTGAAGGGGTGGAAGGTATCATCCCGCAAGTCATAAAGGCCGTTGCTGAAGGCGATCAGGGCGGGGTTGGTTGGCTTCAGTTCTTCTTCAATGGAAATTTGAAGGTAGGACAGGACTTCCGATCTTTGCGCCCGCTTCAGGTTCGGGATATGTTTGATCATGGCCGCTTCCAGGGGGACGGCTCCGGGAATGTAAATCCCATCTTTGTAAATGTGCAACTGCCCATTGATCTTCACAATATGGTTGTTGTTCTTCATGTAATTCCCGAATTTATCATGTAAAAACGTCTTTTCCTTGAAGAAAATGGGCTTCTTGAAGGCATCGTCCCTCAAAATGGTTTCAAGTTCCCGGCTGTCCAGGGGATCAGGAAGGACGTACCGGTTGATCAGTCTGATACATTCACGGGCTTCTTCCTTGGTGAAATCCTCACTTTGAAGGGTCAGGATGTAAGTATATAGGGCCGTGTTCCTGCCATCCCCGGCTTCCATGGTCAAGAAGTCCTGATTGGTTTTCACCGGGGTCAGCCACTTGGGAATCTCCTGAATTTCATCTTCCGGGCAATCCAGCAGAATGGCCCGATCCACGCCATTAAAGCGCATAATGGCATAGCTGTTGTTCCGGCCCACTTTGGCATCCGTGGTAATCCCCACGGCAAGGGTTTGTTTTGTCCAGCTTTTTTCCACGGTGCCTTCCGGGTTCTTGAAGTAGAAGTGTTTTCCCCTGGTGGTGGCGTACACTCTACACTTCAAGCCCAAGTCTTGAACCATTTTGAACAGAATATCAGACGTTGGGCCATCGTCCACATCAATCAAAATGGTTTCGTCCCCAAGAATGGCGGCAAATTCATCAGCGTCCCGCACATCGTCCAGGGTTTTCAGGCGTTTCACACCTTTGAATTTCTCTAAACACTCCTTATTCCTTGTCAGGACATAGCCCCTAAACAATTCCACGGCTTAAAGCCCCCCCCCCAAGGTGTCAAATGTTACGCCGAAATCTGCCAACCGGTCATAGATCATCTTGATATAGTAGCCCTTGTCCAGTTCTGCCGGGATCGGCAACCCGGTTACATCGTCATTGATGAAGAAACAGTGTTCAGGGGTATTGGCAAACTGTTCCGGGTTCTTTTCCCGGCCCCGAACGATCTTCCCGGAAACTTTGAACAAACCGCCTTTTTGGGTGTCCGTGGAAGCAAACACCCGGAAAGTTTGATCTTTCTGGATTTCTCCACCATAGAAGCGTTTCACGGTCTTTGACCGGCCCTTTTCGTCCCGGATTTTCTGATAGACGATAGTGGGGGAATACAGGGCATATTTGTATTTGCTGGAAACCTTCACAACCTTCTGAAAGTCCCGCAAGCTGGTACAGGCTCCAACGGTTTCTTCCGGCAAGGTGCCGTGAAGAAAATAGTCAATGATCCCCCGGTTCACAATGGGAAGGTCATAGTCCAGATCAGACAGCTTCTTCACATAGGCCCCCTTGCATTTCCACCGGGGCTTCCCCTTTTCATCGAACAGCGGGCCTTCCGGGACAATCAAATAATTGTTCACGTCCTTCTGAAAAACCTTGTGGAATTCATCGAATTCAAGGCGCATCCCGGTACGCTTTTCCCACTCCCAACAAATATCATCTATCAGGTCATAATCTTCATACCGGCGCAACTTCACCAAAATGCCATCGGTGTTGCTTTGGATAATGTCACAGTGATCTTCCAATCGTTCAATCAAATCCAGAAGAAGCAACTGCCCGCCCACACAAACATTGTTGGCTTGCCGGGGATCAAATAGGGCGTTGTGGCGGTCTTTCATAGCGCCATAGGTGGAATTCAGAACGATTTTATAGGGCTGTTGCATGGGGTTCTTTTCCGCCTTCAGCTTCAGGCGGGTGTGGTAAATTTCCGCATACCGGGCCGGGTCTTTCACGTTGCGGCTGATCCAGCCGTATTCCAGCATCAGGGACGGGTAATAACTCGCCACATCGACATTGATATACCACCCTTCCCCGGAATACTTGGGGATTGCCCCGTGAAGCCCGCCCCATGCAAAGACGTGAGGAACCCCGGCCACATCCAGGGCAAGGGTCTTGGAATAGTCCCGGTTCAAAGGGTTCTTGTAGAAGTTCAAAACGCTTGAATATCGTTCAATCCGCAAGGTTTTTGGAATCTCAATTTCAAATTCATCATTGTGATCCCGCTGAACGGCTCCAAGGATTTTGGCGGATAGCTGGGCCTTGGTACGTCCTATGTCCCCAATGGGAAGGTTGAAGGCTTTCACAAGGGACATTTGGGCATCGAATTCATCTTCCTTCCGCCGTAACCAGACTTCCACAGTTTCTTCCACGTCATGGCGGCAATACTTCACTGTTTCAGCCAATTCTTCTTCAGTCAGGGGCCGGTTAATGTCAAAGGGAACGGACGTTTCCTTGATGGAATGGCCCATGAACGCTTCCAGGGCTTTCAGGCTGATTGGCGGGTTGGGCATCACGTCATAGTTGATCACCGGATAATCACGGAACAGGCTGGAAAATCTATATCCGGGTTTGTCCTGCAAAATAATCCAATCATTCACCTTCTTGGGGTCAAACCCGCAAAGAATAGCCTTCAGGATGTATTGGTCATAGTTCCGGCTGTTGTAACCAACCCAAATGTCACCCTTGTGGGCTTCATAGAATTGAAGAAGTTCGGCGGGATTGTTGATAATCACGGTTTCCTTTTTGGCGTAAATATCAATCAGAACCACAAGCCAATCATACTTGAAAACCTCAAAATCATAAAAAACCATCAATTCACCCACTTTCTGTAATAATTTTCGGTGAATTAGTGAAAACAGGCCCGCCACGGGAAGGCTTCACCATAGGCCCAACCGGGGGGGGGGCTTGCGCCCACACCCCCGGCCTGTTGAAGATTAGTTAGCGTCAAAGACTTCCGTGATCTTGATGGAATTGAACTGGGAATCGTCATACTCCACGGCATATTCGATCTTGCCGTCAATGGCTTCCGCCACGTCCATCACCAGATCGGCAAACTGCTTGTAGTCCTGGAAGGCTACATCCACGCCGCTGTCCAGGGTGTTCAGCCATCCCACGGCGGACTTGATCATCCGGCCATCATCCTTGGTGCCGTAGATCACCCGGTTCATGAACAGGCGCTGGTTCTTGTACTCGCCGGACAGAATCTTGAAGGAAGCGGCCAGCATGGGGCGGTTGTCCTTCTTGGTGCCCTTGATTTCCAGGGACACAAGGGCCACTTCATACTTGCCGGCCGGAATGGTGGGGAAGTCCCCGGTGCCGTTTTCGGAAGCGTTTTCCACGTCTTTCCGCAAACCCTCCAGGTCAACAGAACGGTTGATCTTGTCAAAGTCGATTGCCATTGTAAGTACCTCCATTAAATTTGATTTTCTATGATTTTTCCGATTTCTCGGACTGCGTGGGTTATCCTTTGCCGGTTCATCCGGGGGCCTTGCAAAACCTCCATAATTGTGGCGGCTTGCTCTTGAATATCCGTGAACGCTGTTCTATTGCTTTCCAGGCTTGCTTCATAGCCGGTCAGATCGGTTTCCACTTTTGCCGTGGTATAATCAGCGGCTTCTTCCAGGCGGTTCACATGGGCTTCAAGCCACTTTGCCGCATCCATACCCATTTCCTGATCCACCATGTCCAGAAAATCCCGGAACTTGAACAAGGTGTGGTTGGAACCGTCCTTCAGGGAAACCACCACGGGGCAAGGATCAATTTTCATCAGCTTTCTTCCCGCTTCCTCCGGGTGCGCCGGGTAGGGGTCTGGGCGGGGGGTTCCGCCGTCTGCGGCTTGGTGGTGTTCACGCCCATCATGGGGGCTTCTTCCTCCGGCTTGGGGCGATCCCACAAAGGGCACTTTTCCGGCCCGCCGTCCTTGTGGCACCGGTGCGCCGCATCAATGGACGGACAAAGGGGAATATCCGGGTTTTCCTCATGCTGTCTGAAAATGCGTTCCGCATCGGGACAGGTGGGAAGCTGGACAGGATCAGCGGCTTCCGGCTTCCCGTCACCCTCTCCCTTTTCGCCGTCCTGGGCGGGTTCATTGGGCTGATCAGCGGGCGGGGTTCCAGGGGTGGGCGGGGTGTTTACCTGGGGTTCGGCTCCGGGGGCTTCTGCGGGCTTCTTGGTGGCTTTCTGGTTGGCTTCCTCATAGACTTCACAGAAGGCGGCATAGTCCAGGGGAATTTCCTTATTGTGGACGGTCAACCGCCCCCCGCCGAAAATGACTTCAGAAGCCTTGAAGGACAGAACCCGTTCGTTATCGTCCGCCACGATCCGGGCCACAAGGTCAACCATACCGGCAACCTTGTTGGCAACCTTATCCTGAAGGTTGGGCTTGATGGAACTGATCTTGTCCCCGCCCTTGCGGGTCAGGTCACGGGTGCGATCCTCATGGGAAATCAGGACAATGTTTTCATAGTCCAGGTTCAGAAGGCGCTTCAGGGTGTTCAGGAACTCGGAACGAACCATGTCCCATGCCCGGAAGGAATCATCACTTTCGTGTTTCCACCCTTGGCGCTCACAGATAAACACCCGGCACGCTTCATAAACATCTTCCAGCAGGTCAACCACAATGGTTTTGAAGGTGTTCTGTTTCTTTTCCAGTTCGTCCACGGCTTCCGTGAAAACCTCATAGGCCAGCTTGCGCTTGGTGATCCGGCCCTCCACGGTCACGGTGTCCTTAATGGACACAAAAGGGGCATCCACGAACTTGATGTTGCCATCGGTGTTCAACATCAGGGGATCGGGGAAGCTGTTGGCAAAGAAGGTCTTGCCGCTGAAGGGTGCGCCGTACACCCACACCACTTTCTTCTTGGTGGCGTCCGGGGTGCGCCGCTTGTTTTCGGGAAGAAGCATATAGTCCCATCCTTTCATACAGAATTCTTCATATTCACACCAACCACAGAAGTGATTTGGTTTCTTGGGGTAGTCGGTGGCTTCCAGAATGTGTTTGGCATCGGTCAGGAAGTCCACCACTTTCAGGGGGTTATACTGCACTTGCTCCACCCAAGGGGTAGCATCGGCCAGGGCTTCAGTCAGGCGGTCACGAAATTGAATCAGGGTTTCCGTTCCCTTTTGCCTGATCTTCACCTTGGGGACAAAGAGGAAATAAAGGTTTCTGATTATACAGTTGGGGTGGGTCAACTCAAACCAATACTTGTATTCGTGAAGTTGCCCGCTTTCCAAGTAGCTTTTGGAATTGTTGGAATACTTGAAATCGTACAGGTCATAGTAATTCAGCCCAAGAAAGGTATCTTTGAACACCGGGGCCAAATAGTCCATGAACCCAATGAAGTCAGCGTTCCCAATGGGAAGTTCAAACCGGCCACCGGGGGGCAACAGCGCCGCCGCCTTGGGGATTAGGGCTTCCAGCTTGATCATTTCATTGATGTGTTCATCGGTCAGCACCGGGAAACTGTTTTGGTAGAACTCCAACGCCTGGGCCACACCTTCTTCAATCCCGGTGTGAAGGGCCGTCCCCAAGATCAGGGCGTTGTCCGGGTCGGTGTTGGGGATCGTTCCGATCCGGTCAACATATCGCATTTGGTATTTGAACGGGCAACGGTTGAAACAATCAACCCGGCTATGGGACAGTCGCAAGGCCACGTTATCACCCCTTTCACAATGTCTTTGAAGGTTTCAAAGCCTTCCGGGTACAGGATGAAGGCCAGCCCGCCCGAATAGTTGATTTGCTGGACATTCCGCTTCTGAAGGTCGGAAGGGGTGCCGTGGGTGTCCTTCAGTTCCACTTCCAAGGCGATCCCATTTACCACGATCCGCATATCAGGAAGGCCGCTTTTCTGGAACCGGCCACCACCCCAACGCTTTTCATAGTAGCCACAGGGGTGAACCGTGATTTTATCCTTGGGGTGGGCCAATGGATAAATCCCAACACTTTCTAACCACCGCTTCAGGCGGTTTTCAAAGTTCTTTTCACCGGCCACGGCTTTTCACCCCCCCCCGCTGAATCAATCCATGATCCCATGCGTGTTTCGTGTTTTCGGAAATAGTGGCCCATTCCAGTTGGGACGCTCGGCAATCGTGCTTTTTGCCCCGCTTGTGGTTCACCACCGGCTTGTTTTCCGGGTTAGGGATGAAGGCCAGGGCCACAAGGATATGTAACCGGCAATTCACCCCATCCAGCTTCACCCGCAAATAACCGGAACCATCATCATACGGGGTCAACAGCTTTCCGGTTTTTACAGAACGAACTTGGGCCAATCGGTTGATCTCATAGCTTGGGTGTCCGGGGCAAGGGTGCCATTTTATGATCAATGGGAATCACCGCCGTATTCCTCCCACAGATCATCAAACAGAACGGGGATTTTGGCGTGAACCTCTTTCAGAAGGGCCAGGGCAACTTCCCGCATTTGGGGGTGGGCGGCTTCCGAACAGCGCAACTTCAGGAAGTGCCGCCATTCCCGAATATTGGCGGTCATAACCACTTCAGTTTTTAAGCTGTTGGGCAGAACAGAACGGGCTTCTTGCGGGGAACAGCCGTATTCCAGAAGGTTGAAATAGGCGGTTTCAGCGGCTTCACAGCCTTCTTTCCACAACTCCCAACCATCCGTGTTTGGGTTCAGGAAACACGGTGCAATCACGGTGATTTCCCGGCCAAACTGCCCTGCCCCATAATTGCAATAGCGGGTGGATTCTTGGGAGTAGGAAGCCAGCCGGTGGCGCACAATCTCATGGGAAACGCCCCGGTCACAGGTGAACTTCACCGTGAAGGAACAGTGTTCCAGAACGCTTTCATGCCCCCGCTTCAAGATGTTCCCCACAAAGGTGGGGGCGCTGGTTTCCGTGATCCGGCTTTCGGACTTATAGCACACACGCCCACATTCTTCCAGGCGCTTCAGGATCACGTTTCCATCAATGGGGGTGATAAATTCAACCCCCGGTTTCACAATTTTCAAGGTGTCATTCCTCCAATTCCAAAATGGTCATAATGGCATAATTGGCAAGGTCAATCAGGGTGTCCCGGATCGGCTCACCTTCCACCATCTGTTCAGTCCCACGGGACAGGGCCTTGAACCGGTTCAGTTTGTCCGTCAATCTGATCCGGGCCATAGCAAGCCCTTCTTCCTCATAGGACAGGTGAAAACTGTCCCCGTAATCATGGTTTTTGCGGATATACAGGGCGTTCAGTTCATCACAAAGGGCCTTGTGGCGGGCAATCTTATCCGGCATCCTTGCCACCGTCCTTCAGCGTGATCTTCACATAAGCGGCCCTGGGCGTGTCTTTGGCGCAATCCGCCGCCGCTTCCGGGTATTTCTTCTTCAGCTTGGCCGAATCCACGCCGTGGGCCACGGTGGCTTCCACATAGGTCAGGTTCAGAATACCGCTTTCAAACTTCTTGATCCCGAACCGCTCCATGGCGGAAAGCAACGCCGCCTTCAGGTTTTTTTCCTGTTCCTCCACGGCCTTCTTGTGGGCCACCAGGGCCGAAATGGCGTTCAGCGTGGCAACCTGGGACTTCTGGAACACCTGAAGGCCGCTTTCTTCATCGAAAATGGCATCCTCACAGGCGGCGGCATCCTCACCACAGGCTTCCGGGCAAGTCTGATTTTCCGGGCAACACTGACAGCACCCGTTGAACTTGCCCAAAGGGCAGTTGTTTTTACACTGGATCATGCGATTCACTCCTTTACGGTTTTTTCTTCAGATCGTCCAGCCAATCCCGGACGGTCTTGGAAATCAGATAGTAGAACACGGGGAGAAAGAGGAAGAACGCTTCCCCGCCAATGGCCGCATAGCCACGATCAAACCGGGCCTGTTTCGCCGCCATCTTGAATAGAAGGAAACCCAAAAGGGTCAGGGCCAAATATTTCAAAATGGGGCGAATGTCTATCTTGGGCCATTTAGGCCGGGGTTTGGGCTTCATGTTTTCGGAACAATTCATCGTTATAGTCCTTTCGCAAGTTCAAGGTTTGAAGAATATCTTCTTCCACCGTTCCGGGACAGATCAGGAGATAATAGAAACAGGGGCGTTCTTGTCCCATCCGGTGGGTGCGCTTTTGGGACTGTTCCCATAGCTCCCACCCTTCCGGCAAGCTGAAGAAAATAATCTTGTTTGCCTTCTGAAAGTTCCCGCCCCTTGCCCCGGCCTGGAACTGAACAAAGGTCACGGAATCTGTTTTGTATTCGTAGGCGGTCAAATCCTTCACGTCCCCGGCCTGGATAGAGATAGGCCGATTCAACCCCCGGACAATCCGGGCCATTCTTTCCCGTTCTTCCGTGAAGTTATAGAACACAATCAACCGATCATCCGTACTGTTCACCAAGTCCCTGAAGGCTTCATACCGGGCCGGGTTATACAGTCCGCATAGTTGGCGGGCATACAGGCGGCGGGTCAAGCTGGTGTCCCCAATCAGTTCCTTTTGGAAATCCTCATTGGAACCCCAAAAATCTGAATCCAGTTCAAATTCCTGAAGGTTGCCGGTGTCAAGGGTTACAACGCCTTTTTTCAGGAACTTGTGATAGAGTGGGGACGGTGCGGTTTTCACCTGGATCAGCGGCATTTTTTCAGGAAGAACAATCCCGGCTTCATCGGTGGTCATAAATACGGCCCCATAGTCCGCCAACTTCTTCTTCAGGCGATCAACATTCTTGTAACCGGTAATCCGTTGCCGCCAAAATCCATCATTTTCAACCCATTCCGTGGCAACATACTGTTTCCAGAAAAGGTCTTTGCTGATATTCCAGCCCAACAGTTGGCATTGGCTCCACAGCTTTTCATATTTCCCGCCCGTAGGGGTGCCGGACAGAAGAACCACGTTTTCCGGTTTCAGGCCCAAGATGAACTTTGACCGTTTAGCGGTTTCGTTCTGGATCAGGGAACTTTCATCCAACATCAGCGTGAAGCCGGTCAAGGATTTCAGAATCTTCCGCCTGAAAGTCAGTTCGTAGTTGATCACCCCACAAATGGGATCGGGGCTTCCGTCCGTAACCGCCGCCATAAAAGCGGCAAAGTCCTTTTTCTTGGTCAGGTCATAAATGATCCAACAGTGGTTCATGGCGTAGTTCAAAACCATGTGATCCAACCAATCCTGAATCTTGGAGTGTTGGCACACCACCAAATTGATCCGGCTGTTCAGTTCCAGGGCCTTTTCCGAACCCACAAAGGTCTTTCCAAGGCCCATGTCCAGATAGTAGGCGCATCGGTTGTGGGCGGCGGTCAGGTCAAGGGCCTTTTGCTGGTGGGGGAATAGGTTCATTTGCCCTTCTCCACCCGCATGATGTAGATACAGGCATCCACCCGGTAAGCGTCATACCCCTTGGGGTGGGCGGCGTTGTACTTGCGCCGGTGGCTGGAAATGGTGGACAGCTTGGATTTGGCTTCCTTGGGGGTGTTGTACTGGAAGCACATATTCTTTGCGTTGCCGCTGGTCAGGAAATCTTCAATGGCCTTGATTTCCTCGCTTTTGGTGCCGCCGTTGAAAGACTTCTTGGGCGGGGCCTG
Source organism: Colidextribacter sp. OB.20 (assembly GCF_009911595.1). Lineage (GTDB taxonomy): Bacteria > Bacillota > Clostridia > Oscillospirales > Oscillospiraceae > Lawsonibacter. The sequence continues at coordinate 31,930 of NZ_QWKG01000014.1, read as the reverse complement.
GACGTTGTATTTGATTTCCATGGTTTTCACTCCTTCATGCAAAAATGGGTTCCGGGGCCGCTATGGTGTCGATAAACAGAAGATCATCGGTTCCGGGGATCGGCTCATAAAGGCTCACCGTTCGGGGTTCATTGGCCCGCTTCCGGCGCTCATTCCCAATGGCGGAACGCATAGCCGAACAGGCCAGGGTCACGAACTTCACCTGTTGGAGATCGGGAACGGCAAACCACCGCTTCACAGTCAACAGGTAGCGGAAGATCACCACATCGAACCATTCAGCCCGGTCAAGGCCCTGTTGATCCAGATACCACCAAACAATGTTGATGTTGTCCGTTGCAAATTGGGCTTCCTTGGGGGTCAAGGGGCGGTCATAGAAGGACTTGGGCAACCGTAGGTTCCCGCCATCAAATCCGGTTTGCTTCATTTCTCCCCCCCCCCCATCGGTCAGACGTTCACACCAAAGAAGGTGTCAAACCGTTCCGGCCCGACAAACTCACGGAACTTGCCGGGGAAGAAGATATAGTTCAGCTTGCCGCCCGTTCCGGGCAAGGCCCGCCCGAACTCACACCCGGCCACCATCAGCTTGCGGACGGAATCTTCCGATTTCTGCAAGCACCGGCAAGCCTTCACAAAGGTGATCTTCACATCGGACAAGCCCTTGACCGCCACCTGATCCGGGGCGTTCTCAAACCCCATCAGGAAGTTGACGGAAACGCCGGTGGCATCGGCCAAAACCTTCATCCGGTCAGCGTTCGGGGTGTTCTTGCCGGAAAGGTACTGACTGACAGCGGCGGGGGAAGCGCCCGTGGCCTGGGCAAGTTGCCGCTGGGTCAGGTTCGCTTGGGTCATGGCATATTTCAGCCGTTCGGAGAAAGTTTTCATTGGTTACACTCCTTTAATTTTTCTTTCAGCGCCTGGTGGAATTCACGGGTGTTTATAGGTAGGCCAGCGGCCAGACGTTCTTCTTCAAACTGGAACCGGATTTCAAGCTGATCCACGGTGTAATTTTTTAGAAATTTTCGATATGTGCGGTGTTCCATATTTTTCAGGCGTTCCCACAAATCAGGAAATTGTTTCCACAAATTCCGCAATTCTGGAAGGCTTTTCAACGGACAACACCAACAGGAAACACGGTGGAAAATCTCATATAAACCGCCCCAATCAAAACCGTGGGCATAGCAGTATTTCAAGCAATCGGCTTCCGTCCATCCCCAATCCATCAATGGGTGTCGGTGGTTCGGGTTTTGGTTAGCTTCCCGCTTCAAACGGTATTGTTCATCGGCGGCAAATCCGATTAGTTGAATAACGGTGTATTTCTTCCGCAAATCCGAAAAATAAGCATTTACTACCATGTTTTTCAGTTCTGTAGTACACCATCGTATATTGTGGCTGGGCCAACTTTGACCTTTCAAACCTTGCAAGGCGGGGTTCCGGCGCTTTGGGGAATAGTCGAACATATACCACTCAAAAGAATGTTCAGACTTCAACCGGGTAAACTTGATCCCGGCATCAGTGAAAATAGCTTCAAGGCGGTTGATATGCTCCACCATGGCCGGGAACTCCATCCCGGTATCGCAATAGATCACTTCATCCAGCGGGTATGTAGCGGGATCGGCCCGGTGTCGGGTCAGCCATTCCAGCCCAAGGGCCGTGGAATCCTTGCCGCCTGAAAGGGACAGAACCCAATATTCAGGCCGGGGGGGGTATTAGTCGCATGGTTCATTACCAACTCCCCCAATACAGATCAACCAGCTTGTGGGCCTGTTCCCGGCCCACTTCCTGAACCCACTGTTTCCGGGCATCAGCGGCGGCTTCCTTCTTGTCAAACTGTTCCGCCGAATAGTCCCGCTGGAAGGTGTTGGGGCTGAAGTACATGGTCAGACAGCTTCCGCCGCTGGTATCGTGGACAGTCAGCTTGATACACCCGTTATGGGTGAACCAATCGTTTTCCACCTTGATTTCCAGCCCTTCCGGGCCAACCGGAGCGGTAAAGATCACCGCTCCATTGTTACCGGTGGGGCCGCTGATCAGCTTGGGGGACATAGGAATCACCCGCTGAATCAACATCAAGGCCGTTTTCTTGGTCAGCTTCACAGGCTTCATGGTGATCCACCCCCTCCCTAAACAACCTTGAAGGTGACGTTGTGGCCGGGGTTTTCGGCAATCAGCTTGGCCTTCAGATCGTCAACCATCATGTTGTTATCAAGGGCCGCTTGCACCACGTCCACCAGCTTCTTCCCGTCCAGATAGGCCCAAACGGTTTTTCTTTTGGTTCTTTTCATCGGTTTCACTCCTGTTCAAAGGGAACTTCACAATCCCCACAAATGATGTTCAGTTCCTTGGTGGCCCGCACGATTGCACCGCAACAGGGACACACATACTTCCGGGAACTTTGCTTCTTTGCACCGGCTCCCTTCAGCCCGCCCACCTTGGGCCGCACAAGGGAAAAGCTGTTCTTCCCAAGGGTGTTCACAAAGGCCAGGGTTTCCGGGGCCAGGGTGGTTTTGTTGAAGCCGTGTTTGGCGGTTTTCTCCACAATCAGGCCGTGGGCTTCCGCCGCCGTCTTAAACTTCTGGTTGTGGTAGGTGCCGGATCGGGAAGTGTCCTGAACCCCTTCCTGAAGGTTCCACAGGTGAACCATTTCATGGATCAGGGTGGAACAGGTTTCCTCAAAGGGCCGGTTCAAGTATTCAGCGCAAAGGTTGATTTCATAGAACCCGCCGTTTTCGGTGCCGTTCTGCCACGCCTTCCAACCGGTACACCAGCCATAGGCCCCTTTGGTGCTGTCAGGGGAAACGGTGATCACGGGCTTTTCCAGCTTGCCTTCAAAGAAGGCTTTGTTGAAGGTTGAAAATAAACTTTCAAGTTCTTCAATAACCGGTTTCAAGCTAACAGGCATTACACACACTCCCTTTGTCGGTTTGAGCACATATAGTGCTCAAATCAGGCATAAAAAATTTCCTGCACGGTTTTATTGAAATGGTGGGCAATTCTCACCTTGATTTCATCACGGGGAATCCGCTCATTCCGCTCATACATAGCCCATGCGGATTTCGTGATACCCAATTCAGAAGCAATTTTCTCTTGGCTTTTGCTTCCACGCAAACCACGAAGGATTGTCCCAATAGTTCTTTGCTCACCCATGCGATCATGCCTCCTATCTATCCAAATATTTTTGAAATTAACTTTTCAAGGTGCTTTAGGGAATTGTCACTTCCCTTGAACACGGCTCCCCGATTTTTACGGGATAGTGTCAACGCTTCGCCGTGGTGGTTTCCCACGACAAGGCCGGTTGGCCTTGTTTCGGCCCGGAACCGCCGGGGCCATCATCAGGTGGGGGGGGGGTTAGTGGTTGATCAACTTGAAATCCTCAACGATCACAGCATCCGCCTTGTAATGCTCGTTATAGGCGGTTTTGAAAATGTTTGCGTTTGCGAAGCTGTCAAATTGTCCGGCAATATACTTGACTTGGGCTTTCCGTTCATCATCCCAACGAGTGGCGATAACAAAGTATTTCATTTTCTGTTCCTCCTGTTTATGTGAATGTTGGCTTGTATTTTTTTGTGCACGTCTTGTGCTTGACTGCCATTATAGTACACTATTCGTGCTCAAAAGTCAACTGCTTTCGAGTACAAAAAGTGCACAAATATTTAATACACGTTTTGTGCACATCAACGGATTGACAACGTGCACAAAACGTGTATAATAGTAACAAAGGGGGTGATAGCTATGCCAAAATTCCATGAAAGATTAAAACTTTTAAGAACACAAAAGGATATATCCCAACAAATCCTTGCCGATCAAATTTCATTGTATTTAGGTGGGGCAAAATCCTGTTCAAAAAGTTCAATCAATATGTATGAACGTGGAGAACGTGAACCTGGGCTTGATCTGTTAGAAGCCTTTGCAGATTTTTTCAATGTCGATTTGGATTATCTTTTGGGAAAATCAGATATACCAAATCGTTTACAATGGCTTGACAGTATAGACAAGTCTACTGATCTTGAAAAGCTACGGGCTGATATAGCAAAAGAAGAACAGGCGGAGAAAATGATCGTGGCCCAATATGGGCAAGACGTTTGGGACGCTCTATGTATGTATATCCAGCTTGACGCAGAAGATCGGGCGGAAGTCAGGGGCATGATGAAGGGTTTATACCGGCATGACAAGTATTCGATTCAAGAAGGGTTGAAAAACGCATAGGGAATGTTCTTTATGTGAATTTTGATCCGTAACCCCTCAATCGGTAACAATCCGTAACGCTCATAATTCCTTGAAATACTTGCTTTTCGTGAGTTGTTACGGATGTTACTGATAAAATGCCAGTTTGTTCTTTATATATTCTTTTTATATATTTTATTTATTTTTTTTATTAAATAAAATATATCAGTAACATCAGTAACATCAGTAACACACCAATAGGAAACGGCCAGTTTCAACGGTTTCCGGCTGTTACGGATGTGTTACGGATTTAGAAAGGGGTCAAATTATGTTTGGGAAAAAGAAATCAGACTTTCCCGGCCTTCCAGTTATGCCCTATGAAGGGTTGCCCGGTTTTGATCAAAACCTTCCAGCCTATTTGAACCATTCTGAAGCCGGTGTGGTTTTCTTCAAAGCAAATTCAACTTTAACCGCAACTATTCCATATTCAAAACTTCTGAATTATGAAGTTATGCCTGAAAAAGATTATATGCTGAAATATCACAATGAACCGGTTTCAACATCAAAAACAGGGACCGAAAAGTGGTATATTCTCATTCACTACACCGGCGAATCCGAACCTAAACGGGTTTCGTTTTGGGTGTTGCCTGGGCAAAAATTGAACGCCGTGAAGGATGAATTGAAAACAGCTTTTGAACAAAGCACCCCGCAATCCTACACCCTGTAAAATAGGCAAAAAAAAAAAAGCGCCGCCCCTGGTGCTGGTAACACCAAGGACGGCAAGGAAACCTTTGGACAGGTGATCCAAATAGGCCCCCGAACAAGCCTATTATATCACTTGCCCTTGGGGTTCTGCAACCATTTTTGAAAGGACAGGTGATAAAATGCGTTTGCCCAATGGGTATGGCACCGTTGCCCGGTTGTCCGGGAAGCGCCGCCGCCCGTACATCGTCAAGAAAACCGTGGGTTTCAATGACAAACACCACCCCATTATTGAAATTATCGGGTATGCCACCACCAGGGAAGAAGGGCTGGAACTTTTGGCCCAATTCAACCGTGATCCGTGGGACGTTGACCGGGCCAAAGTCACCCTTCAGGAATTGTTCAACCTTTGGAAAGAAAAGAAGGCTCCAAAGCTGGGCGAATCCAACCGGGCTTCCCTTTGTTCAGCGTTCAAACACTGTTCAGCATTAGTGAACAAGCCCTATAAACAGATCAAGGCTTTCCAAATGCAAGAAACCATTGACGGGTGTGGGAAGGGCTATTCCACGCAAGCGGCCATAAAGAACCTTTGGGGGCACCTTGACCGGTTCGCCTTGGAAATGGATGTGGTCAGCCGGTGCTATTCTGAACTTCTGACTTCTGATCCGGTGCCACCCACCACACGGGACAGGTTCAGTGATGAAGTAATTGAACGGCTTTGGGCCAACGCCGGGGAACCGTGGGTTGACACGGTGCTGATCTTCATTTATTCCGGGTGGCGGATTTCTGAATTGCTGGGCCTGAAAACGGCGGACGTTGATCTTCAGGCCGGGACGATGAAGGGCGGGACGAAAACCAAGGCCGGGAAGAACAGGGTAGTTCCAATCCACTCCCTGATCCGGCCCATGGTGGAAACCCGAATGGCGGAAGGCGGGGAATACCTCATTCAGTATGACGGCCACCGGTGTTCAGAATCCCAATACCGGGTGATTTGGAAGGACTTGACTGAACGCTTCAGCATCCCCGGAACACCCCATTCTTGCCGCCACACCTTTGAAAGTCTGCTGGACAGCGCCGGGGCAAACCGGAAGTGTATTGATATGATCATGGGCCACGTTTCCAAGGACACGGGCAACCGGGTTTACAATCACAAAACCCTGAAGGAACTGCAAGCCGCCGTTGAATTGGTTCAGCGCAAAACCGCCTTTGAACACTGAACTTGTAACACGTTAGTAACAAGAAAAGCCGGAACCCCTGAAAAATCAAGGGTTCCGGCTTTTGTGTGGTTATTGTACCATATCCACAGAGCAATGACAAGATTTACTGTCCGGAAAAGAATACTATAATTTGTACAAAAATCATACTGGGGCTTTTTCTATTCAAAAAAGTATGGTATAATAATTTTACTTGTTTGGGAACCGGTGGGAAATACGTCATATTGGCAGCTGCGCAGAATTTGCCAGTCTGCGGACCCTGATGTGAGGAGGGCCCCTTTTACAAAGATAGAGAGGAAGTGCGGGCTATGACGGCGCGTTATGACACATTTCTTCAAACACTCTACGAAAACAATTACGAAAAGATGCTCAAATTCTCTTACCGTATGCTTGGCACCAGGGCCGACGCTCAGGATTTGATGCATGAAACCTTTCTCCTGGCGCTGTATCATCAGACCAAGCTCTATAACCACCCAAATCCGGAGGGCTGGCTGATGAAGACCTTGAGAAATCTGGCCCTTAATGAGCAGAGACGAATCCAAAACCATCCGGTAGTTTCCATAGAATCCATTGCCAACACCATGGGAAGCGAGCACGATACTCCCCTGGATCTTCTGCTGCCTAAGCAGCTGTCTAAAGAGGAGCGGGAAATTCTGATTTGGCGCTATGAGCAACAGCTGGAGTATAAGGATATCGCCGACCGGCTGGGCATCTCAGAGGCGGGCTGCCGAAGCAGGGTTTCCCGAGCTATCGCTCATTGCAAAGATTTTGTGGAGGTTTTCACAGATTGATTTGCAAATTCCAGTCAATCTTTTTCCATATCTCTGCTCAAAAATGCAAATTACCGCAGCAAAACAATTACTTCATGACATATCCTTTACACAGGGAAAAGAAAGGGGGCCAACATGGGACATGATTTAAATAGTCCTCCAAATCAGCCGGCATGTCTGAACGTATCCCCTGAAAGACTTGATTCCATGTCTGCTTCTGAGTTAGCTGACGCCATGGAGCAGGCTGTGGACGCTATGACAGAGGAGACATACGATCCCGCTGTCATTGATGCTTATTTGGAGGCATTAGATGGCAAAATACCCGTGCCGGATGATTTAAACACCAAAGCTTCTTATAGCGATTTTTTAACGCGGCTCCAGCCCCTAGCTGCCGAGGAGCCCCGGAGCAGATACCCGAAACGAGGACGCAAACTATTTCGTACCTTCCTTGTCGCGGCTCTCATCTCCGCTTGTCTGCTTGGCAGCATGGCTATTTCACAGGCGGCCGGTATCAATGTGCTCGGCGCAATAGCGCATTGGACAGACAGTGTATTTGGCTTTGGTTCCCTTTCAAGCGATCACACGCCTAGTAATCCCTCCAAAACTGCATATACCGCTGCCCTGGACATCCCAGAAGAATATGAGAAACCCGTCTCCCACCGGGCTTTAATTAACAGCCGGGATGAAGATAACCCCGGGATGCGCCTCAGCAGCGTCCGTATCAGCATCAACACCATGTATAGTGACAGCGAGGCCGGAGCGGAGTACAGGGCGGCTGTGACAATCTATGCATAAGCTGATGGTGGAAGTGATACCAGACCGAAGGCTGTCTATGTAACAGGCCGGTAAAGCATATATCAAACAAATAAAAGCCCTCACCGAAAGAATTAATCTAAGGTGAGGGCTTTTTGTCATGCCTGTTATAAAATATCAGCATTTAACGGCCCTTAAAACTTGCTGCCCAGCTGAGGCAAAAATCCATCTGCCATACATATTCATTGTGCAGAGGAATGGGAGGTTGATGGGTTTATTTTCATACTTTATGAATCCGAGAATCGGTCCCACCCAATGTCAGCAGAAGGGCATATCAAAACCGCAAATATGGTTTTCCGGCGATATTTCCGAAACTGAACTTCATACCGATATAATACTCGGTTTTCATGATATATCGGTATTCTCATACGCCTCCCTCCTTTGTATAATTTTGTTGAAGGAGGTCGTCAGCATGGGAATCCAACAGAATTTAGCCGATGCGATGCGAATCATTAAGGAAAGGAGAAATATCTCTTTGGTAGATTTTTCTGAGGAACTGGGCATTTCCTGTTCAACTCTTCAGGAATATTTTCATGGTCAAGGAAATCCTACAATTTTGATGGTCGAACACATAGCCAGTAAGCTGAACCTCGACCCCATCGCCCTTATGTCCGGGGTACTCGAGCCAAATCAAATTGATGTACTGCTTTTGTTTCTGGAATCGGTCCAAAAAGTCTCGTATCTGCCGCAGTACAAAAAGAGACAATTTGTCAGGCTGCTCCGGCAGATGATTGAGTTATGGGAGGAAACTGAAATCAAAAACTGTGAGCTGGAGGCCGGGACGCAGATAGAGACCATTGACCCTTGAGCAGGGTTCACCGGCTCTGTCCCTGAACAGCGAACCCGGAATCAAAAACTTTTGAGGTGGATATCATGGATCACAGCGTCTCTATGACAGATATACATGATTTGCTCTACCGTCTCGGTGTAACCGCGAATTACACTGGTTTTTTCCATACCGCCTATGCGGTGTCACTGTGTGTAGAGCAGCCGGACCGGCTTCTGCTGGTGACCAAGTGGCTGTATCCAGAAGTAGCCAAGCAGTATAATACAAACTGGAAGGCGGTGGAACGAAATATCCGGACAGTTGATAACATCATCTGGGAGAAAAACCGCCCTCTATTGGAAGAGCTCGCTCACGGACCGCTGACGCAAAAGCCAAGAAACGCCCAGCTGCTTTCTATATTGGCCGCTGCGGTGTGGACTGAGCCTGTCGAGGCAGAGAGCCATAAACGATACAAAGAGCCATCTCCTCCCATCCAAGTCGGATAAGGTAAAAGCAGCAAGGCGGCTGGTTTCAAACCAGCCGCCTTGTCCTGTCAAAAAAACTGGCTCTTCTCCGTCTTCCTCTCCATGCGGAAGCTGGCCGGCGGCGCCGGCCAGCTCTGTTTCATTTGACTATCGCCTGTCCGGCGCACCTGTCCTTCAAGTACCGCCTTTTTCAGCGCGAATCACCTGATCCAGCGTCTTATAAAGCTTATCCACATCCACCGGCTTGGACAGGTGTCCATTCATTCCGCACTCCACAGATTTTTTCAGGTCATCGTCAAACGCGTTGGCCGACATCGCGATAATCGGAATCGTCCTGCAATCCTTCCGATCCATAGCCCGGATCGTCCGGGCGGCATCCAGGCCGTCCATCACCGGCATCATGATATCCATTAGAATTACATCATAGGTACCCGGCTGGGTGGATCTGATCCGCTCTACCGCCTGGGCCCCGTCATAGACGCAGTCCACCTGAAACCCCCGCTCCTCCAACAGGCATTGGGCAATCTCGGCGTTGAGCTCGTTGTCCTCCACCACCAGCACCCGGAAGCCCTCGAAGGACACAACTGTCCGCTCCTCCTCTTGCTCCACGCCCTCACCCAGGGCCAGAGGGATGGAGAAGCTGAAGGTGCTGCCCCTGCCCGGCTCGCTATCCAGATGGATGCTGCTGCCCATCATTCGTACCAGGCGGCTGCTGATGGACAGGCCCAGGCCGGTGCCCTGCTGTTTGGCGGGGTTGGTGCCGGAGGCCTGCTCGAAGGAGCGGAACACCCGGTCCTGATCCTCCTTAGCGATGCCCACTCCGGTATCCCGCACCGCAAAATAGACCAGGGCATTCTCCCCGCCCGCGTCCACCTCATGAACGGTCAGTGTAATCGTTCCCCCCTCCGGGGTAAACTTCACCGCATTGCCAAGCAGGTTAATCAGCACTTGGCTGATCCGCATCCGGTCGGCCACAAACCAGCTGTGGTCCAGACTAATCTCAGTTTCCAGCCGGATACCCTTGCCGGACGTCTGCGGAGCAATCAGCTCCATAATGGTGTCCAGCACCTCTTCCATGTGGAAATTGACAGGCTCCAGCTTCATTTTGCCGCTTTCGATCTTGGACATATCCAGAATGTCGTTAATCAGCCCAAGCAGGTAGCTCGACGACGACTGTATCTTTTGCAGGCAGTCGATGATGCGCTCCTGCCCCTGTCCCTTTTGCAGGGCAATGGCAGTCATGCCGATAATGCCGTTCATCGGGGTGCGGATCTCGTGGCTCATGCGTGAAAGGAACTCCGACTTGGCCCGGCTGGCAATATCATGCTGCTGCTGGTTCACCTGTCCCTGAATCACGCTGCCCAGCTCCGCCAGATTTTGATACTCCTCCGGGTCGTTCAGAAGCTCCTGGGAGAGGCCCAGAATGCAGACGCTGCCCATATAGCTCCCGCTGTCATACATCGGCAGCACAACGCCCTCCTCCCCCGGCCGGACCCCCAGGAAGCACTGAATCACCCGCTGCCCGCTGTCCTCGGCGGAGAAGTACCGCACCTCCTCCTGGTCCAGCCAGGCATAAAAGTCGGCCTTGTCCTCATCCTCATACTTGCGCACGCTCTCTCCGGCGTCCTGGCTGTCCCGGCGCCACTGGCAGTTCAGATAGCTGGAATTAAAATCCGCCCGCAGCAGCGGCACCAGCACCCCGTCGGCCTCGTAGAACCGGCCGATTTTGCGAACCATCAGCTCCATCTGGGCCGGGAAGTCCGCACCCTTCCCGAACAGGTTCAGCGCCACGGACACCAGCCCGATGTCTCTGCCATAGCCCAGAGAATTGATCTCTTTGCCCTTCAGGGCGGGCAGAGCGGACGTCTCAATCCCCTTTCCGCAGAAGCGGCAGCGATGTGCCTCCTCGGCATCGGGGGCACAGGCCAGATGGGTCATGCGAATCAGCTCCTCGGTGCTTTGGGACTGATCTCCCCGGGCCAGCCCGGCCCACAGCTCAACCCGGAAGGTCTCCTCGGGGAAGCGCCTTTTGCAGTCGCTCAGCAGGTCCTGGGCGAACGCCTCCGCCCGCTGTTCGTCCATCCCCTCCAGCCACAGGACAAACCGGTCCCGGTTCAGACGCATAGCCGCCGACTCTCCCGCCAGCGCCCGGCTTTTCTGCTGGATCAGGCCGCCCAGCTCCTCCAGAATCATGTCGCCGAATACAACGCCGTTTTTCTCGTTAATCTCCCTCAGCCGGCTGAGGAACAGGCAGACCATCACACCGTCCGGCCGGGCGCCCCGCATCTCCTTGATCCGCTGGATTCCCGCACGGAAACCGTACAGCCCGGTCACCCCGTCGATGGTGTTTTTCCGCAGCTGCTCCGCCTCCCGCTCCTTCTGCTCCTGGATATTATGGATGCTGCCCACCAGCTTCCAGCGCCTGCCGTCGGTATCATAGATCGCCTTGCCGGACAGGGCCACCCAGGTAAATTCCGTCTCCCCTGGCCAGCGCAGGCGGAACTCGGCGAACAGGCTGTCCTCCCCTCGCTTCAGGGTGTCCATCGTTTTGGCCCGGTCCGCCTCATAGATGTACTCGGGGTTGAGAAAGCCGTTCTCTTTTTGTTCCAGGCGCCACTGCCCGCTCATGGCGGGGTGGTTGACCAAGTCCAGCGTCCTGGTCTGAAGGTCATAGGAGAAAAACACATCCTTGGAGGACTCCAGCGCCAGCCGGTAGCGCTCCTTCTCCTCCAGAAGGATATTCTCCGCCGCCTTCTGCCGTTCGGTCAGCTCGGTCACCACATCATAGAGGGCGTCAATCTCCAAAATATTCGCAGGCTTAAATTGCTGAAGCCCCACGCTCCCCTGACTGATGCACAGCATCAGCCGCTGAACTGGCTTGGTCAGGTGCCGCACCGCCAGATAGATGCCGATGACACCAAAGCCCAGTCCGATCAAAACGGCGAGGAGCACCCACACATACAGCTGCCGGCTCATGCCGAACAGCTCCTCCTCGGTATTCAGGCCGAGCAGCACCCACTCGGTGTCGTCATAGGGGACGTTGTTGCTGTACAGCCTCAGCGGGGAGGCCACGGCATAGACCCCCTGTCCGTTCATCCAGCCCCCCTGCGCCCGGAGCAGGCCGCTGTAAGCGGTCTCCTCCAGCTGGAACTCCTCCCCCTGCGCGCAGACCAGACTGTAAAGAATGCCCTTGCCCGTCAGCGGGACATATCCGCTGTCCCGCCGGACAGCCAGCATATATCCGGACTGCTGGGACTTGTTCAGCTCCGCCACAGGAAAGTAGCTGTACAGATTCTTGCAGGAGATCTCCACGCCCAGAACGCCATACACCCGCCCCTCATACCGCAGGGGAATGGAATAGGTAATCATCTCATAGGAGTCAACCCCATTCTTTTCCATGGAAAAGGGCGGCGACCAGCAGCCCAGGTCCTCAGTCTCCGCGTCTGGGTAGTCCCCGCCCGCCTTCCAGGGCGCGCAGAAGTAGCGGTCGGCGCTGTCCTGGCTGTCCAGGGAGAAATGGGTGGTCCAGTTGGTGTCCAGCGGGATATTCCAGGCCCTGGACAGCTGTTTGTCCCCCCGCTCCAGCAGCAGGTCGGTGTGGTTGGCGGGGTTGCTGTTGGGGTCGGAGTCCCGGATAAAGAAGCCGTCCAGCTCCCCGGCCTCCCATCCCTTCGGCCCGGCCAGGATCAGAAAGATTCCCGTGGTGGAATTGCCGCTGAGCAGGTCCAGGCACTCTGGGAACATCAGCTCCAGCAGAGCCGCCCTCTGCTCTCCGGTGTCCAGAAGCTCCTCCAGGGTCAGCTCCTCTCCGGCCAGCCGGCCGGCCAGAAGCGCGGTAAAGACGGGCTCCTGGTCCCGGATGGAGGACCAGCGCTGATTCATATCATTTTCCAGAATTACCCTGCGGTTTTCCACCAGACGGCTCATCATGCCGCTGGAATATTCCTCCAGCGTCTGCGCGGTCCGGCGGATTACCAGGGTGCCCATAGTTACCGCGCTCTGAACCAGCATAATGGCAACCAGCGGGGCCAGGAAAATCCGGAATATCGTCGGTTTTTTCTTGCTCCTCATAGCTATCCCTGTTTATTTACCGCCGCGTCCAGCGCGTCGCAGAACGCGCTGTACCACTCCTCGAAGGCCTCCCGGGTCACATAGGGGGCCGCAGCCTCCTCCAGCCCGGCACCCCCGGCCACAGCCTCAGCCACAGCCGCCCGGTCCGCCGCCGCCTGGTCAGACAGGTTGTATTCCAGCACCTTTCTGGCCGCGGAGCCGTTCTTAAAGCTCTTGTTGGTATACAGGGTCATCCCGTCCATCTGGGAAAAGATGGCGCTCAGGCAGTCATAGGTCTTGGGCGCCACCGACAGCCCCTTCTCCGCGATCACCTTGTCCAGCTGCTCCACACTGCTGGCCGACTTGCGCACCGGCAGATAGCCGGACACAGAGCCGAACTGAAGGTTGTTCTCCGCCTCGGTGAACCACTTTAAAAACTCCACAGCGGCATATTCCCGGCGCTCATCCGACTTGCTGACCACCATGCCGGCTCCCTGCTGCACGGCGTAGCTCTGCCCGCCCTCAAATATGGGGGCGGCCATCACGGCGTACTCAATCGCATAGCTGCCGCTGTCCCGCTCCACCTGGTCTGGAAAGTACATGGCGGAGGAGGTGGAGCCGGTATAGGCCAGAATATCCCCCGTCTTCACGTCGTCGGAGCGGAATTTTCCATAGGCCCCGAAATAGCCCTTCACGGTGGGGACATAATAATTCTCCCACAGGCGGTAGATCTCCTCCTTGGGAACATTCAGGGTCAGCTCCCCGTTCTCCACCCGGAACAGCTCCACACCCAGCTGCTGCATACCGATGATAAAGTAGTTGGCCATGGCATCCCGGCCATAGAAGGCCCGCCCGTCTCCGGGCACATTGGGGGTAAGCCCGTCGGTCCACTCGTAGTAGGCCTTGGCTGTGGCCGCCACTCCCTCGATGGTCTTAAGGTCCTCCAAAGACGCCCCTGTCGCCGCGGCGAAGGGCTCCCAGTCGGTCTTGTTGATGAGCATGATCTCGGTGGACTTGGCCGTGGGGAAGATGCGCAGGGTGCCGTCGGCGGCGATGCGGCCCTCCTCAATGTAGGAGTCCACATACAGGTCCAGCTCCTCCTTGCTCAGATAGGCGGACAGGTCGGCCAGCGCCCCCTCCTGCTCCACCTCATAGGCGGTGTCGGCATAGGAGGAGAAAATGTCCGGCATAGCCTCCGCGCCCACCTTGCTGCTGATGGAATCCCGCACCGCCGCCTCCAGGTCGGATACCGAGCCCTGGGAGTAGCTCTGTACATAGATGCCCTTCTCCCGGCCCACCGTGTCATTAAATTCCTCCACCAGCGCGTCGAAGGCGGTCTGCTGAGAGCCGTTGTAGTAGTGCCAGACCGTCAAAGACACCGGATTCTTGGGGTCCAGAGGGCTTTTGCTCCCGCAGCCCGCTGCCGCGAGCGCCAGAACCGCCGCCATTCCCGCAAGACAGATTTTCCTCCATCCTCCTGTAAGCTTCATAGAAACCTACTCTCCTTCCATTTCATTCAGGCAACTTTAACCATTTTAGCATAAGTATACCATATTTTCAAGCCGCTCCGCCTGTTCTTTCCCGAAACAAAATACGTCCGCCTGTCGTGGGCCCGCATCTCCAATTTGACACTTGATTATTCGGACCAAATAATTTACACTATCCAGGAAGTAGACAGCACCTCGCAAAGGACGCATATTCTCATTGACCGAACAAATTGTAAAAATATGGAGGAACATGATATGAGCAAGAACTGTAAACTGTTTTGGGGAATGCTGGCTCTTTCCCTGTTGCTGAGCGGCTGCGCCCCCAAAAACGTGAAGGAGCCGGCCGGGGACGCTGCCGGCTCAGGGGCGGTAAGCGGCTCCGCCTCTGTGACAGACTCGTCCGCTGCGCCGGTCGCGTTTGAAGGGACGGACCTGGAGGGAAACGCCGTGACCTCCGACATTTTCTCTCAGTCCAGGCTCACCATGGTCAACGTGTGGGCCACCTACTGCAACCCCTGCCTGAGCGAGATGCCCTCTCTCGGCGAGTTGGCCGCAGAGTATGATGCGGCGGATTTCCAGGTGATCGGCATTGTCAGCGACGTGCTGGAGGGCCAGGACCAGGCCCTGGTGGAAAGCCTGGTGGAGCAGACGGGCGCCAGCTATCCCCATCTGCTGCTCAACGAGTCCATCCACTACGGACTGCTGATGAATGTGGCCGCTGTTCCCACCACGTTCTTCATCGACGAGGACGGGATCGTCCTGGACGTTGTCATCGGCGCGATGAAAAAAACGGCGTGGGAGGAGAAAATCAATGCGCTTCTGGAGGGGCTGTAAGCGGTATGCCTGGACGCTGGGGGCGCTCATCGGGGTCCTCCTTCTCGGGCTGGGCGCATCCCAGGGGCAGCTTGACGTAATCTGGAAAAAGGCAGTTATGATCTGCCTGGAGTGCATTGGGATTGGGTGAACGATGAAACGACTTCGACTGACGGTACAGCTGCTGTTTACCATCGTGACAAACGGGTATCTGTACGGCTTTCTCAGCGGAAAAATCTATCGCGGCAGCTTGAAATATGTCTGTGTTCCCGGCCTGAACTGCTACTCCTGCCCGGGGGCTGTCGCCGCCTGCCCCATCGGGGCGCTCCAGGCTCTGCTGAATCAGCAGGGCCTTCAGGTCCCCTTCGCCGCGCTGGGCTTCTTCTTCCTGTTTGGCAGCCTGCTGGGGCGCTTTGTCTGCGGCTGGCTGTGCCCCTTTGGGCTGGTACAGGACCTTTTGCACAAAATCCCGGTTTTTAAAAAGAGAAAGCGGCTTCCCCTTCACCGCGTTCTGAAATATGGGAAGTACGCAGTGCTGATCCTGCTGGTGTGCGCCGGCTCCATGTTTTTGTGGGGAGGCTTCGCCAAGCTCCCGGCCTTCTGCAAATACCTGTGCCCCTCCGGGACTCTGCTGGGCGCGCTCCCCCTGCTCAGCGCCAACGAGGCCCTGCGCGGTCAGGCCGGAGGGCTGTTTTTCTGGAAGCTGGGCATTTTGCTTGCCATTGTCCTGCTCTCCATAAAGGTCCACCGGCCCTTCTGTCAGTATTTGTGTCCCCTGGGGGCCATCTATGGCTGGTTCAATCGGTTCAGCCTGGTGCAGATTCACTGGGAGCAGGAGCGATGCGTCTCCTGCATGGCCTGCGAGCGGGCCTGCCCGGTGGCCCTCTCCCGACAGGAGATTTCCCGCTCCCCGGAGTGCATCCGCTGCGGAAAATGCGCGGACGCCTGCCCGGAGAGGTGTCTGCACTTCCTTCCAAAGCCGCCGGCAGCCCGGAAAGACGCATAAAGAGGAAGGTCTTTTACATGGAGGCTGACTGAGGATTGCGTTTCTGTTTGTAGGGCGCGACGACCTCGGCGCGCCGCCGAATCAGTCAAATACACGGCGGGCCGAGTCGTCCCGCCCTACAGCCCGTCGTGAACAGGCCAGCTCTGAAAAAGCGGGCGGACAATGTCCGCCCCTACAGAGAGCTCAAAACTCCCGGCACAACCCTTTCCGTTGTGCCGGGAGTTCTTTTCCTTATTTCTCGCGGGTCAGGAGGCACACCGTCTCCACGTGCGCCGTTCTCGGAAACAAATCCACTCCCTGGCCCTTGACCGCCCGATAGCCCAGCCGGGCGAAGCGGTCCGCGTCACGGGCCAGGGTAGCGGGGTCGCAGGAGACATAGACAATCCGTTCCGGGGCCATGCCGGCCAGAATGCCGGGCACCTCCGGGGCCAGCCCCTTTCGGGGCGGGTCCACGCAGATCACTTGAGGGCGGACCCGCTCGTCTGCCAGCCGCGCGGCCACCGCTCCGGCGTCGCCGCAGAAAAACTCGGCGTTGGTGATGCCGTTGCGCCGGGCGTTCTCTCTGGCATCCTCCACCGCCTGGGGGACGATCTCCGCCCCGATGACCCGCCCGGCCCGCTGCGCCAGAGCCAGAGAGATGGTGCCGATACCGCAGTACAGGTCCAGCACCGTCTCGGTCCCGTTCAGGGCGGCCAGCTCCAGCGCTTCCCGATACAGCACCTGGGTCTGCGCTCGGTTGATCTGAAAGAAGGAGGGCACCGACAGGCGGAAGGTCAGTTGACATAATTCCTCCTCCAGCCAGTCCCGGCCCCAGAGGACGGTATATTTGTCCCCGAGGATCACGTTGGTATCCCGGGTGTTGGTATTCAGCACCAGCCCCGTCAGCCTGGGCTCCGCCCTGCGCAGGGCGTCCGCCAGTCCGTCGGGTCGGGGCAGGGCGTCTCCGTTGGCCACCACGCACACCAGGCTCTCCCCCCGGCTGCTGGCACGGACGTAGAGGTGCCGGATCAGTCCCTTTCCGGTGGTCTCATCATAGGCGGGGACGACGCACTTCTCCATCCAGTCCTTGAAGGCCGCCCGGAGCCGGGTGACCGGCTGGGGCTGGAGCAGGCAGTCGGAGGCGTCCAGCACCTCATGGGTCCGGGCGCGGAAGTAGCCCACCGCCAGCCCCCCCTTCCCCTGAGACACCGGAAGCTGCACCTTGTTTCGGTAGCGGTCCGGATTTTCCGCCCCCAGCACAGGGGGCAGCTCCAGCTTCACATGCCCCACCCGCTCCAGGGCGTCAGAGATGCGCTGGCCCTTGGCCCGCAGTTCCTCCTCATAGCGCATGTGCCGGAACTGACAGCCGCCGCACCGGCCGAAGAGGGGGCAGCCGGGCTCGATCCGCTCCGGAGAGGGGGCGAGCAGCTCCACTCCCCGGCCCCAGGCCGCCGTTTTGTTCACCTTTTCCAGGCGGACCTTCCACCGCTCCCCCCGGACGGTGCAGGGCACAAAGACCACCATGCCCTCCAGCCGGGCCACCCCCATCCCCTCGGCGTTGTAGCCGGTGATGTCCAGCGTGTGGACGGTGTTCTTTCGGATGTCGGTCACAGGACGCGCCCCCTTTCCAGTCAGGTTATCATATCATATTTTCGGGGAGTGGTAAAGAGCTATTGGCCACCCGCTTGTCAAAACAGAGTGCGTATGGTAAAATGACAGCCCAAGGAAAGGAGCTTTTGTATGAGATTGGAGCGTTTGACAGCGGCAGAGCACGAAATGTATGCCAGGGCTATGGAGCTGTATTGCCAGAGCTTCCCCTTCCATGAGCAGAGAGAGGGGGACTCCCAGGCGCGGATTATGTCACATGAGGAATATCAGTTCAATTTGATCTATGACGGGGATGAGTTTGCCGGCCTGATGCTGTGCTGGGAGACAGCGCGGTTTATTTATGTGGAGCATTTCTGCATCCTGCCGGCCCTTAGAAAC
Organism: Colidextribacter sp. OB.20; assembly: GCF_009911595.1. Lineage (GTDB taxonomy): Bacteria > Bacillota > Clostridia > Oscillospirales > Oscillospiraceae > Lawsonibacter. Next base: position 13,698 of record NZ_QWKG01000014.1, on the reverse strand, counting down.
AGGAAATATGGGCAGAGGGCGCTGGAGCTTCTGAAGGAGCGGGGTAAGCCCATCATTTTGGAGATTGATCCCCCGGTTGACGAGCTCTCCCTCCGCCGTAAGGGCTTCTATGAGCGGCTGGGTTTTCAGCCTAACGGCTATCTCCACTGCCATCCCCCCTATCACAGGGAGTACGCGGGACATGATCTTGTGGTGATGTCCTGCCCGGAGCCGCTGGCTGAGGAGAGCTACGAGGAATTTAATCAGTATTTGAAAACAGTGGTGATGGGAGGTACATAGCATGAAGCAAGTTCTGTTAAGCGCGGACGGCAAAATAAGCCTGTTCAGTGTCCCGAACGAGGTGGCGGACCACTTGGAGAAATACTGCCTGGAATTTTGCTGTCATTGGCTGCACGAGAGCCCTGACGCGGAAAAGTACCGGGTTAAAATGGGCAATGTGATGGGTGTATGCTACACGGAAAAGGATTTTATTGCGTATTTGAATCAGTATGTCTGTGACGAGCGGTCGTCACTGGTTACGACACTTGCTGATGTGTACGTCGGTGATCCGTTGCCCGAGGAATATAAAGCGCTTCCGTATTTCAACTTCTGATGTTCTCCAGTCCCGAAGCGCAAGCAGGTGCGGCAAGGCTTTCACCCTGCCGCGCCGTTTCGCGTTTGAACGTAAATTACTTCTTCCCCGCCATATGGGTGGAGGATACCACCATGCCGGTGAGGGCGAAGAGGGCCAGGGCGTTGGGGATGACCATCAGGTTGTTGAACATGTCGGTCAGCTCCCACACCAGGTCGTTGGACATCAGAGTGCCCAGGAAGATGAACACCAGGGCCAGGGCGGCGTAAATCTTGGCGGACTGCCTGCCAAAAAGGTAGATCACGTTGATCTTGCCGAAGAGGTTCCAGCTCAAAATAGTGGAGAAGGCGAAGAAGAACAGACAAACGGCCACGAACATGGCGCCGGCGGTCTCGCCAAAGACCACGCCGAAGGCGGTCTGAGCCAGGTTTGCCTTGCCCAGAGTGGTGTTGGCGGCAGCCCCGCAGGCGGCCAGAGGACCGTCGGCGGTGTACAGGGTGGAGATAACCACCAGGGCGTTGAGGGTGAGGACCAAGAAGGTGTCCATAAACACGCCGATCATAGCCACCACGCCCTGGTCGTGGGGGTCGGTCACGTTGGCCTGGGCGTGGGCGTGGGGGGTGGAGCCCATACCGGCCTCATTGGAGAACAGGCCCCGCTTGGCTCCCTGGCTGATGGCGGTCTTGATGGCGTAGCCGAAGCCGCCGCCGATGATGGCTTGGGGCTGGAAAGCGTACTGGAAGATCATCGCGAAGGTGGCAGGGATGTACTTGGCCCGGGCGACGAGGACCACCAGGCCGCCCAGCAGGAAGATGGCGGCCATAATGGGCACCACCTTCTCGGTGACCGAGGCCAGGCGGTTCAGCCCGCCCAGGAAGATCACGCCGCAGATGACCACCAGCACCACGCCTACAATCCAGGAGGGCACGCCAAAGGCGGTCTGGAAGGTGGAGCCGATGGAGTTGGACTGGACCATGCAGCCCATAAAGCCCAGGGCCAGGATGATGGCGACCGCGAAGAAGCCGGCCAGGAACCTGCCGAAGCCGCCCTGGAAGGCGGTGGTGATGTAATACACAGGGCCGCCGTGGTAGGAGCCGTCCTCACTGGCCCGGCGGGTCTTGATGGCCAGAGTGGCCTCGGCGTAGATGGTAGCCATGCCGAAGAAGGCGATAATCCACATCCAGAAGATGGCGCCGGGGCCGCCGGTGAGAATCGCGCCCGAGGCGCCCACGATGTTGCCGGTGCCCACCTGGGCGGCGATGGCGGTAGCAAGGGCCTGGAAGGAGCTCATGCCCTGCTCCTGCTTCCCACCCCGGAGGGACAGGTTGCCGAAGGTCTTCTTCATCCCCTCACCGAAGCAGCGGACCTGAACGAACCGGGTTTTGACAGTGTACCACAGGCCCACGCCGATGAGGAGGAACACCAGGATGTAGTTGGACAGGTAGGTGTTAATCTTTGACACGATGTCAAACAGTGTCGCTTCAATCTCAGCCATAATGATGCTTCCTTTCTATATGTAGCGTATATTTTTTGTAGGGGCGGACATTATCCGCCCGCCGTCAAACGGCTCTGCTCTGTGCGCCCCTACAGGTTATTTCTTATCCTTAAAATACTCCTTGGTGATGGAGGCCACCGCGCCGGAGAGGAGCAGCAGGGCGATCAGGTTGGGAATAGCCATAGCGCCGTTGAGGGTGTCGGAGATATTCCACATCAAATCGCCGGAGCCGGTGGCCCCCACAACGCAGAACAGAACGAAAATCACCTTGTAGGCGGCGGTGACCCCCCTGTTATCCTTGGAGAGGTAGCCCCAGCACCGCTCTCCGTAGTAGCTCCAGCTGAGGATGGTGGACAGGGCGAAGAATACCAGGCTGAGCTGGATGATGGTGCCCCCCAGGGTGCCGGGGAGGATGGAGTTAAAGGCGGCCACGGCGGCGGCCCCGTTGGAGGTGTAGGCTTTCAGGGCGTCCGCGCCCAGCTCGAAGCCGGACAGCAGCACAGTGAAGGCGGTGATGGAGCAGATGACAATGGTGTCGAAGAAGACCTCGAACACGCCCCAGATGGCCTGCTCGGCGGGCTCCTCGGTGGAGGAGGCAGCGTGGGCGATGGGGGCGGAGCCCAGGCCGGCCTCGTTGGAAAAGACGCCCCGGGCAAAGCCGTTCTTCATGGCCGTCATGATGGCGTAGCCGAACACACCGCCGCCTACGGCCTCAAAGCTGAAGGCGCTGGTGAAGATGGCCGCAAAAACGCCGGGGATGTCGGTAACGCGCATGAGAATCACCACAATGCCCGCCGCCACATAGAACACAGACATGAAGGGGACCAGCAGGGAGGTCACCTGGCCGATGCGCTTCACCCCGCCGATGACCACAATGCCCACCACCACGGTGAGAGCCACGCCGCTGACCATGGGGTCAACGCCGAACAGGCCGTTGAGGGCCCCGGCGATCTCGCTGGACTGGGCGATGTTGCCGATGCCGAAGGAGGCCACACCCCCCAGAATGGCAAAGAGAACGGCCAGCCACTTCCAGCTCCTGCCCAGACCGTTTTCAATATAATACATGGGGCCGCCCTTGTGGACGCCGCTGCTGTCGGTGTCCCGGAACTTCATTGCCAGGGCGATCTCGGCGTATTTGGTGCACATGCCGAAGAAGGCGGACACCCACATCCAGAACACGGCCCCCGGCCCACCGATGAAGATGGCTCCGGTGACGCCGGCGATGTTGCCGGTGCCCACCGTGCCCGCCAGGGCGGTGGTCACTGCCTGGAAGGGGGACAGGTTGCTGCCGTGGTCCCGGACTCCCCTCCTGCTGAACAGGGAGCCCACGGTGTTCTTCATAATAAAGCCGAACCAGCGCACCTGGACCCAGCCGGTGCGGAAGGTGAGGAATACACCGGTGCCCACCAACAGGGCCAGCATGATGGGGCCCCAGACAAAGTCGTTGACCTGCCGCTCAAATTGCAGTAAAGCTTCCATACATTCTCTCCTTTCCCCTGGAGCAGACGAAAAAAGGCCGCGGGAGATACCCGCCGCCCAAAAGAAAAGTCAAACCCACGGGGCGCACCCCGTCGGCTTTGACGTCCCCTCTGTCCTTTTGCCTGAGAGATTGGCGGGGGTTCCTCCCCTGCGTTGCACCTTCGGCACCCGGTTAACGAGCTTCTCCAGAGTCACATCCACGCGCAGTCCTTATTCCAACGCGGAACGCCTGAGAGTGTTACTCCTTCGGCAGGCCCTGGGGCCGTTTTCCTGCGCGCTTCGTCTGTCCATATTCAATTACTCCGCTACCATACCACAAAATGCGGTTTCTTGTCAACGTCCGGCGGACAATAATGCGTCCGACACGGAATTTTCAGCTATTTGACCCAATGGGACAGATTTTTTTCCTGATAAAGTTTACAATTTGCTCTTTTTTTGCGGGGAAGAGTGTGATATACTGATTTAGATTATGTTGTTTGGATGTTCTGTAGGGCGTGACCACTGGGCACGCCGTTCTGACCGAAATGGACGGCGCGCCGGGGTCGTCGCGCCCTACGATGAAACTACAACCGAGAGGTGTTTTACGCAATGAGCCTGTTTACCAAAATTTTCGGGACCTCCTCCCAGCGGGAGTTGAAGTCCATTTACCCCATCGCCGACAAGGTGGACGCTCTGGAGGAGGAGTACAAGTCCCTCACCGACACCCAGCTTCAGGCCAAGACTCCGGAGCTGAAGGAGCGTCTGGCTAACGGCGAGACCCTGGACGACATCCTCCCCGAGGCCTTCGCCGCCTGCCGGGAGGCCGCCTGGCGGGTGCTGGGCCTGCGGCCCTACCGGGTGCAGGTGGTAGGCGGCATCGTCCTCCACCAGGGCCGCATCGCCGAGATGAAAACTGGCGAGGGCAAAACCCTGGTAGCCACTCTGCCCGCCTACCTCAACGCCCTGGCGGGTAAGGGAGTGCACATTGTCACCGTCAACGACTACCTGGCCAAACGCGACTCGGAGTGGATGGGCAAGGTCTTTCGCTTCATGGGCCTCACCGTGGGCCTGGTGATCCACGGGGTGGTAGGCGAGGAGAAAAAGGCCGCCTATCAGGCGGATATCACCTACGGCACCAACAACGAGTTCGGCTTCGACTACCTCCGGGACAACATGGCTATCTACTCCAACGAGCTGGTCCAGCGGGGCCACGCCTTCGCCGTCGTAGACGAGGTGGACTCCATCCTCATCGACGAGGCCCGCACCCCTCTGATTATCTCCGGCCAGGGGGAGAAATCCACCCAGCTGTACACCGTGGTGGACCAGTTCGTCTCCCGTCTGAAGTGCCAGCGGGTGGCCAAGACGGACGAGAAGGAGGAGGAGGACGTCAACATCGACGCCGACTACATCGTCGATGAGAAGGCCAAGACCGCCACCCTCACCGCCAGGGGCATCAAAAAGGCCGAGGAGGCCTTCCAGGTGGACAACCTGGCCGACATGGAGAACACCACCCTCTCCCACCACATCAACCAGGCCATCAAGGCCCGGGGCGTGATGAAGCGGGACATCGACTATGTGGTGAAGGACGGACAGGTTATCATTGTGGACGAGTTCACCGGTCGGCTCATGTTCGGCCGGCGGTACAACGAGGGGCTCCACCAGGCCATCGAGGCCAAGGAGGGCGTCGAGGTCGCCAACGAGTCCAAGACCCTGGCTACCATCACCTTCCAGAACTACTTCCGCCTCTACGACAAGCTGTCCGGCATGACGGGCACCGCCCTCACCGAGGAGGAGGAGTTCGGCACCATCTATGAGCTGGACATCGTGGAAATTCCCACCAACAAGCCTTTGGCCCGTGTGGACCAGCCCGACGTGGTGTATAAGAACGTTCCCGGCAAGCTGCGGGCCATTGTGGAGCAGATCGAGAGCTGCCACGCCAAGGGCCAGCCCGTGCTGGTGGGCACCGTGTCCATCGAGAAGTCGGAGGAGCTGTCCGCGCTCCTGAAGCGCAAGGGCATACGACACAACGTCCTCAACGCCAAGAACCACGAGAAGGAAGCGGAGATTGTAGCCCAGGCGGGCAAGTTCGGAGCGGTCACTGTGGCTACCAACATGGCCGGTCGAGGCACCGACATCATGCTGGGGGGCAACGCCGAGTTCCTGGCCAAGGCCGACCTGCGGAAGGCCGGCATGTCCGACGAGCTCATCGCCGAGGCCACCGGCTTCGCCGAGACCGACAACCAGGAGATTCTGGACGCCCGGAAGAAGTTTTCCGAGGCGGAGGCCAAATATAAGGCGGAAATCCAGGAGGAGGCCGACCGGGTCCGGGAGGCGGGCGGCCTGTTCATCCTGGGAACCGAGCGCCACGAGTCCCGGCGCATTGACAACCAGCTCCGTGGCCGTGCCGGCCGTCAGGGCGACCCGGGCGAGACCCGGTTCTTCCTGTCCCTGGAGGACGATATCATGCGCCTGTTCGGCTCCGAGCGGGTATACAACATGATGGAGAGGCTGGGCGTGGACGACGACACCCCCATTGACGCCAAGATACTCTCCGGAGCCATCGAGAACGCCCAGAAGCAGGTGGAGTCCCGGAACTTCCAGACCCGAAAGAACGTCCTGCAATACGACGACGTGATGAACACCCAGCGGGAGATCATCTACAAGCAGCGCAAGCAGGTGCTGGACGGGGAGGATCTTCAGAACTCCATCCAGAACATGCTCCACACCATGGTCGCAAACGCCATCCAGGGCCACATGGGCGAGCAGAAGCACCTGGACGCCCAGACCTTCCAGGAGGCGGTGGCCCACTTCCGGGCCATGTTCCTGGCCCCGGGCGAGCTGATGCTGTCTGATGAGGAGCTGCAGAAGTACAACGCCGAGGAGCTGACCCAGCTGGTACTGGATAAGGCCCAGGAGGCCTACGCCAGGAAGGAAACGGAGATCACCCCTCCCCTTATGCGGGAGCTGGAGCGGGTTATCATGCTCCGGGTGGTGGACGAGTACTGGATGGACAACATCGACGCCATGACCGAGCTGCGCCAGGGCATCGGCCTGCGGGCCTACGCCCAGAGCGACCCCGTGGTGGCCTACAAAGAGGAAGGCTACGAGATGTTCGAGAACATGGTGGCCGCCATCCAGGAGGAGACTCTGCGCCGGCTGTTCTCCGTCCGCCTGCGCCAGAATGAGGAGGTCAAGCGGGTGCGGGTGGCCAAGGTCACCAGTGAGAGCGGCGCCGGAGACAGAACCGTAAAGAAGCAGCCCGTCCGCAAGGCGGCCAAAATCGGCCGCAACGACCCCTGCCCCTGCGGCAGCGGGTTGAAGTGGAAAAAGTGTACCTGCGCCCAGTATCACCCGGATTTGAAATGAGATGAAAAACTCCCGCCGAACGCAGTCGGCGGGAGTTTTGTATCTTGTTCAGCTTGCGGTGGCGGGGTACTCATAGTAGTCGTCCTCTGTGATGGGGCCCAGGGTGACCACGCAGGAGGTGTGGTCTGTCCGCCGGAACTCGGGCAGGCTGAGGAGGAAGTGCTTCCCCTCCTTCCCCTGCCACAGGAAATAGGCCCGACGGTCGATCACCCCGTAAAGGTTGCCGCCGCACCAGACCAGATAGAGGGGGTTTTCCTCCGAGGTTTGGGGGGCCAGGGCGTTCAGCTTCTTCTGAATGTGGGTGTCGGACCTCCACAGGAGGGTGTCCTGGGCCAGGAGTTCAGCCCCTGCCAGGCCGGGAGTCACCCGGAACGTCTCCGTCCCATACAAGATGTTCTGGTAGGTAGGTCCGCCGGCGCTGGATTTGAAAATGGTCATTTCTATAGTTGGGTCAAAGTCCTCCCCCTCCAGCGGGGCCTGGAACAGGTAAATCCAGTGACGCTGTTCCATCATCAGCTCCAGGTAAGAGCTGTAAGGCTCACAGCTGGCGATGTAGAGGGTGGAGCCCACCCCTTTACCCAAAGGGACCGGCGTGACGGGGTAGACCGCCGAGTACCGAACAATCTGGATTGCCGCGGCGGCGATGGCAAGTACAATCAGACCGAGAAAAACCTTCTTTTTCATCACAAGAACCTCCTTCTTTTTCCTCACCATATAAGACGGAAAAGAAAGGACAAAGTTTCAAAAATTAATATGATTTTTTTCGGCGATCCGTTTTAACTCGTCCAAATTGCCCGACTGAATCGCGTCGATGCTGGCGGCGATTTTTTCCTCAGGCCAGTCCCACCATTTCAGCTCCAGCAGCCGGGCGATTTCAGAATCGGAGAACCGCTTCCGGATGGGTCTGGCGGGCACGCCGCCCACGATGGTGTAGGGCGGGACATCCCTGGTCACCACCGCCCGGGCGGCGACGATGGCCCCGTCTCCGATGGTGACGCCGGCCAGGACTGCCGCCTCATAGCCAATCCACACGTCGTTCCCGATGATGATGTCCCCCTTGTTGTCCCAGGCCTCGGGGATACGCTCCACATCCAGGCCCCACTCCTCGAAGAGGACGGGGAAAATGTAGGTGGACAGGGAGCGCTGGGTGTGATTGGCGCTGTTGAAGAGGAACTTGGCCCCGCAGGCGATGGAGCAGAACTTTCCGATGACCAGCCGCTCGTGGTTGATGGGGTAGTGATAGAGGACGTTGTTCCGCTGAAAATCTCTGGGGTCGTTTACAAAGTCGTCGTAGATGGTGTACTCCCCCACTGAGATGGAGGGGTCGGTGACCACGTTTTGCAGATAGACGGTGCTGTGCCCCTGGGAGCGGGGATAGATTTTCCATTGCGGGATCATGATAAAACCTCCTGAATATTCGTTTTATTCCTCCATAATCCCGCTGAGGACAATGCATCGCTTCACGCATACCACTCCCTTCAAGGCTCCCTCAAGGAGGAAGGCGTGTTGTTATCTTCTGGTACCCCGGTAGTTCCCCCGGCTTTGGACCCGGCGGCCCGATCTGGCGGGGCGGCGGCGCTTGCGAAAAACAAGCAGCCGCAGGACGATGACTGCGGCGATCAGCGCCACAGCGGCGGCGGCGATCTTGACGCCGGTGGTCTGGAGGAAATCGAAAAACTGCTGCTTCTTGTGGAGCAGCTCGGACCGCTCCACCGAGGTGACCGCCACCAGGTCCAGCTTGCCATAGACCTCTCCGTCATAGGACAGGGTCATCACGCCCATCACCTCGCCCGCCTCCACTGGGGCCTCCACCTCTTTGGCAAAGAGGTGGATATCGGTCTCAATGTCGTCCAGGTTCATGGATTTGGGCAGGGTTTTGGTGATGGAGCCCTGGGGCTTCACGTTGACCTCATCGGCCTGGCGGGACATGGTGACCTTCACCGTGTCCACCGGCTCATCCCCCCGGGTGATGGTCACCCGCTGGAAATTGTTGAAGCCGTACTCCAGCAGCCGCTGGCTCTCCCGGAACTGGCCCTGCTTTGGCTTTTCCTCCCCAAGGACCTCCATGGGACCGGAGCCCAGGATGACGGAGATGAGCACCTCGTCCCCGTCCTCGGCGGCGGACACCAGACAGCGGCCCGCCTCATCCGTGGTGCCCGTCTTGCCGCCGATGCACTTGTCATAGAGATATCCGCCGTACCGCCAGCTGGAGACCAGGCCGTTTCCATTGTAAATTTCCCGTTCACCGGACAGATTGGTGGCGGGCACAATGTGCTTGGGGGTCCGGGTGACGGTTTGGAACATCTCATGCTCCAGACAGGCCTGCATCGTAAGGGCCAGGTCATAGGCGGTGGTATAGTGCTCGTCACTGTGCAGGCCGTGGGGATTGGTGAAGTGGGTCCCGCGGCAGCCCAGCTCAGAGGCCCTCCGGTTCATATGCTCCACAAATGCCTCGATGGAGCCGTCCACCGCCACAGCCAGGATATTGGCCGCCTCGTTGGCGGAGGGGAGCATGAGACAGTAGAGCAGCTCCTCCACGGTCAGCGTCTCGCCGATTTTGATGTTGGCGGTGGAGAAGTTTCCGGTCAGCCCCTGATAGGCGGTATCTCCGGCGGTGATTGGGGTCTGGAGGGTGAGCTGCCCCGACTGAACGGCCTCCATCACAAGCAGAAAGGTGGTCAGCTTGGTGGTGCTGGCGGGGTAGGCCCGCTCGTTGGCCCCCTTGTCGTAGAGGATTTCGCCGTGATTGGCGTCCAGCAGCACCGCGTGGGTGCAGAACAGCTCCAGATCCTCCTGGGCGGCACGGACAGGGAGGGGCAGAGAGAACAGGACGGCAATGAGGAGAAGGGCGGAAAGAAAACGATATTTTTTCATAGGAAAATCTCCATATGTATGATATAATGAAAAAGGAACTGCTCAACAGTGTACTTCGGGCAGCCGGAAAAGGCAATTAAGGTTTTCTTAATTTTGTCCAGATTTATTATAGCAGAGCGGAGGCCGGAGCGCAAGGGGAGGAAAAAAGATGGCTGAAATGTCCAAATACGGAAAGGCGGTGCTGGCCCTGACGGCGGGCTTTGTTCTGTTCTGCGGCGGCTGGTTTTCCTCCCGGCTCAGCGCGGCCCAGCCCTATCAGGTGACCGCTCAGCGGCGGCCTGTCCTGGAGGAGGAGGCCCCGGTTCAAGAGGAGGGGGCGTACCCAGACAGCCTGCTCCCCGGCGAGGTCATCAATGTCAACACGGCGGACGCCTACGACCTCCGGCGTCTGCCTGGCGTCGGAGAGAAGCGGGCCCAGGACATCGTCGCCTGGCGGGAGGAGCACGGCCCCTTCGAGACGGTGGACGGGCTGACGGAGGTCTCTGGCATCGGCCCCGGGATTTTGGAGGGCCTGCGGGAGTATGTGACAGTCAAGTAGGGGGCGGTCTCTGTGCCGCCCCGCAGAACGGCGGATCATATTTTGACGGGGTGGTCTCTGTGCCGCCCCACAGAACGGCGGATCATATTTTGACGGGGCGGTCTCTGTGCCGCCCCGCAGAACGGCGGATCATATTTTGACGGGGCGGCACAGAGGCCGTCCCCTACGGATATCATGAAATACGAAGTAGGAGCGAGACTATGGCAAAGATTTTAGTTGTGGATGACGAGCAGGTGCTGGTAAAGGGCATCAAATTCAACCTGGAGCACGAGGGCTACCAGGTCGAGGTGGGCTATGACGGCGAGCAGGCGGTGGAGCTGGCCCGGGAGGGGGGCTTCGACCTGATTCTGCTGGACCTGATGATGCCCAAGATCGACGGGCTCCAGGCCTGTATGCGCATTCGGGAGTTCTCCAACGTGCCGGTTATTATGTTAACTGCAAAGGGGGACGATACAGACAAGATCATGGGCTTTGAGTGCGGCGCAGACGACTATATCACCAAGCCCTTCAACATTCTGGAGCTGAAGGCCCGGGTGCGGGCCCTGCTGCGCCGGTCCGGGGCCGGGGAGCAGAAAAAGGGAGAGGCCGTCCTGGAGGCGGGGCATATCCGGCTGGACACGGTCTCGCGGACCGCCTGGCGGGACGGTACCTCCGTGGAGCTGACGGCCAAGGAGTTCGACCTGATGGAGCTGCTGCTGCGCAACCCAGGGCGGGTGTACAGCCGGGAAAACCTTCTCAACGTGGTGTGGGGCTATGAGTATATCGGCGACTACCGCACAGTGGACGTCCATGTCCGCCGCCTGCGGGAGAAGCTGGAGCTGGACCCCGCCAACCCGGAGTTCATCCGCACCAAATGGGGCGTGGGCTACTATTTGGCGAAAATCTAAACAGGCGATTTTGTGTAGGGCGGGACGACCCGGCCCGCCAATCCGCATTTATTTCCGAAGCTGCCGCGCCCTACGCGCAGGGGCGCGCGTTGCGTGCCCGCGTGCGTACCATGTCCGCCCCTACGAGAGGAGGTGCCACCCACGAGCAAAAAGAACAAGGCCCCCTTTTTCGCGTCTCTTCAAATGAAGTACGCCATGAGCTATCTGGTCATCTTCGCGGTGGTGCTGGTGCTGCTGAACACCTACCCGGTGGCGGCCTCTCAGGACCTGCTGTTCACCTCCAAGCGGGACTCGCTGAAAAGCCAGACGGCGGTGATGGCCTCCGCCCTGATGGAGCTGGAGTCCCTGTCCGCCGACCAGGTGGCCCGCGTGATGAATATGCTGGACAGCATGGGGCTGACCCGCATCCTGGTCACCGACCCGGCGGGGCTGGTTCTCTACGACAGCAACAGGCCTGCGGCGGACGAGCCAGCGGAGGGGGAGGAGCCCCCGCCGCCTGAGTACCGCTACGCCCTGTATCAGGAGGTGGTGTCCGCCCTGCGGGGGAGCGATGTGTTTTACTCCCGCTACAATGACCGGGTGTTCACCTCCACCGCCGCCATGCCCATCGTCTACCGGGGGATGGTCATCGGCTCCATCTACATCCTGGAGATCGACTCCGCCCAGGGGGAGCTGCTGTTCAGCCTGCAGCAAAACCTGCGCAACATCTCCCTGGTCATCGCGGCGGTGACTCTGGTGATGTCCGCCTTCTTCTCCAAAATGCTCACCACCCGGATTGCCGCCCTGCTGCGGGCCATCCGGATTGTGGGAGAGGGGGAATACGGCCACCGCCTCCAGCCTGTGGGCCGGGACGAGCTGGCCCAGCTGGCCGGGGAGTTCAACCACCTCACCGACCGCCTCCAGACCACCGAGGAGGTCCGCCGCCGCTTTGTCTCCGACGCCAGCCACGAGCTGAAAACCCCTCTGGCCTCCATCCGCCTGCTGGCCGACTCCATCCTCCAGACCGACGAGATGGACCCGGCCATGGTGCGGGATTTTGTCACTGACATCGGCTCGGAGGCCGAACGGCTCACCCGCATCACCGAGCACCTGCTGTCCCTCACCAAGCTGGACAGCCTGCCCGCCGGAGAACAGCTCCCGGTGGATGTGTCCCAGGTGCTGGAGCGGACGGTGGCCCTGCTCCAGCCGGTGGCCGACGCCTCCAGAGTGACCGTGGAACGGGAGCTGCGGCCCGACTGCGTCATACTTTGCACTGAGGACGACCTGTTTCAGATCAGCTTCAACCTGGTGGAGAACGCCATCAAATACAACTACCCCGGCGGGAGGGTCTTTGTCTCGGTGTATCGGGACAGGGACCAGGTGCTGCTGGAGGTGGGAGACACCGGCGTAGGCATCCCGGAGGAGGACCTGCCCAAGGTGTTCAACCGATTTTACCGGGTGGACAAGGCCCGGTCCCGGGCCGCCGGCGGCACCGGACTGGGGCTGTCCATCGTCCGGGACACGATCCGCCGGCACGGGGGCTGGGTCACCGCCCGGCCCCGGAGCCCGGAGGGCAGCCTGTTCACCGCAGGCTTCCCACGGTATGTCCCGGAGGAGCGGGGAAAGGGGGAGACAGAATGAGGAAACGCTGTTTTTCCCTCCTGCTGGCTCTGGTTCTGGCCCTGTCCGCCTGCGGCGGAGAGGAGCGCGCCCAGAAGCTGGAAGGCCCTGTCCTCTGGTTCTGCACCAGCTCAGAAGAGAACCACGGTTCCGCCCTGGCCTGCGAGCCCTACCGCCCCCCGGAGAGCCAGATAGAGCCTCCCGAGGGGGAGGCCGCCCCCAATCCCGGCGACCTGCTGGAGGCCCTGCTGGCCGGCCCCGCAGATCCAGAGCTTGTCTCCCCCTTCCCCCGAGGGCTGACCCTTCAATGGTGGGAGTGGGATGGCGACCACCCCGGAAATCTGCGGGTGAGGATGTCGGAGCAGTACGGCGGCCTCACTGATATCTCCCTTACCCTGGCGGACTACTGTATCGTCCTCACACTGAGCCAGGTGGATGGGGTGGAGACGGTCGAGATTATTTCCGCCGGGTATACCGTCAGCTACCGCAGCCATCAGCAGCTGTCCGGCGAGGAGGCCGTGCTGTGGGACGAGCTGGCGGATACCAGCTCGTAGGGCAGGACGACCCGGCCCGCCGCGCCTTGCGCAAGGGGAGTGTCCCATTCGCATACGCTAATACTAGGGGGAGGCCTTTGGCCGCCCCTACGGGAGTGTCCTTTCCGCAGATTTTATGTAGGGGCGGATATTATCCGCCCATCTCTTCCGCAGCTGCGGCATTCCCATAGAGCAGGCGGCTAATAGCCGCCCCTGCATACATGGAAAACAACCGGGATAAAATGCGCAGATGGACACTCCCCGCCCCTACAAAGCTCTTGACAAATCCGTTGTTTTTCTATATCCTTATCTGCAATCGAATAGAAAGAAGGCATCTTCCATGAGCGATTATAAAATCAGCACCAAGTGTGTTCAGG
>NZ_QWKG01000098.1 GCF_009911595.1 Colidextribacter sp. OB.20 | reverse complement strand
TTTCACAAATCTATTCTCATCCTTTTTGCACCATTTGTCTTTATTTTTCTTCGAGTTCTACTATTGATTCGCACTTTGATATGACATCTTGTATTGTGCTCACAGTTTACAGCAGAAGGCGTCCGATAAAATTCCCTTTTATTTTTTTGCTCCAATCGGAAGCGGCACATAGAAAAGTACAGTTTAAGGTACAGTTCATCTGGTATTCTGTTGGCAGAGTTCAGAGAGGAGGAACACCTATGTACGTACTTATGGATCTGGAGTGGTTTTGTACTGACCAGAGGAACATGTTCCCTACGCAAATCGCGGCGCTCCGCGTCGATAAAAACTGGCAGCGGCTGGACCTCTTCTTTTCCCGGATTAAAACAGAATGTGCAAATACACCAGACTGGACACATATGGCCTTTTCCGGCGGAGCGCCGGAGGACTTTTTATCCGCACCCGCCCTGTCCAAGGTGCTACGGGATTTTCGGGTATGGCTCCATAAGGACGACGTGCTGTGTTGGTGGGCGGAGGAGGCCCCCAAAATCTTCAAACAGCTTCATACCCCGCTTTTGCAGACACCGGTTTTGCAGGCGCCGCCAGCAGTACCCCACCGGGTTTTGCTGGATCATGTGAGTCCTGTCCTGGCGTCAAAGGGTATTAAGCAGGAAAATCCTTATAAAATCGCCGCGGCCTTGGAACTGGCTGTCCACGCGCCTGCTCACTGCTCCGAGCACGACGTGCTGACCATACGGACTGTCCTTCAGGCACTGGACTTTCCTCAGGAAAACCTGGGCAAGCGGGCAAAACGGCGGACAGGCCGGTACAGCTCCAGACAGGACCCTGTCCATGCGGACATGCCTTATCAGCTGGACGCCACTACCGGGCTTCTCCACAGGAAGGACTGCGACGATATCCCAGATGGCGCGGTTTTGTCCGGCTTTGCCTCGTTTAAGCCGTGCTTCAACGGCAAGGCCCGACCCTGCCCCCGTTTGACTGAGGAATATCGCTCGGCGAAGCGGAAACGGAAACAAAATACCATCGCCCGCTCCCAGTATAATTTTGTCTACGTCAAGACCTCTCCGGTGTTCCATCGGAGAGACTGCTCCCGTATTTTGTCCGCCAACAGTATTATGGGTTCCATTTTTTACGAAGGCTGCACAAAAACAGGACGGCGGCCCTGCAGGCTCTGCAAGCCGTCCGCCTTGGAACCGGTAAAAGTTCCGGAAAAGATATATGCACCCGTCAAGCCATCCCGCAGACCATTCCAGAAAAATCTGCCCAATCCGGAACAGCGGGCCATCCAGCGTTTGAAGCAGTCCCAGGAGGAGCGCAGAAACGCCCAATTGGACGCCATGACCGACCAGGAGCGGGCGGATCTGTTCACCCTCACCCAGCCGGGTTACGCCTTCTGGGCCGCTGCCGGGTATCAGACCTTTCACCGGCGGGACTGCCGCAAGCTGAAAGGGCTGTCCAACCTGAAGGGCTTCTCCCGGTTCAGCGATGCGAGCCGCGCAGGCTACACGCCGTGCAAGCTATGTAAGCCCACGAAAAAACAGGATATGATCTACTCCATCCCCATTACCAGTCAAAAACGGCAGGACGAATCCGTTCAGGATTTGGTTGCTCTATGTGAAGAAAACCAGTTTACATACAGCAGAGAAGCAGGCTATTTTACCATCCGTACCCCACTCGGGCGGTGGCGGATTCATTTGAACTGCAATCCCATTGTTGTGGACCATATCAACCTGACCACAACACCCGACAATCCCCTGCTCTATCACCGACAGCCCCGGCTCTTCCTCTCGCTGGCCGACATATTTTCCTATATCAAACGTCACGATAAAAAATTACTGGACCTGAAACGTCAGCCATTAGAGGCAACTTGACGTTGGCTAATGATTGTGTTGGGCTTTCCCTCCGCCAGCCTGCAGGGGACACTTCAACTGATAGTCAAGCACGTGGCTCAGCAGCTTTCTTGGCTCAACCCCAAGGCGCTCCGCAAGCCCCATCATATGCTTGTCTATAAGGCTGAGATTTTTCTCCTCGAACCGCTTTTTTTCATCATCTGTCTTCAGTACTACACTGTCGCACAGACCGATTAGCTCCGCGCCCAGACGCTCAAAGCACTTTTGAGAAGGAAGATTGTCCACCTCTACCCTCGCCCTAAATTCACCTTTGCCTGTAAGGCGCTGAATCTCGTTCAGGTATAGGCAAATGCTCTGCGGCCCAAGCCCTCGCCGGGTGTGCTTTGCATCCAGCTCTATCGCAATTTCCCACAAATCGGCGCTTGTGTCTTTTATTCCAAGATAGCCAACGGGCTGGTTTTCCTTTGAATCACAGATGACACAGTAAAACACCTCTGAGGAAAGGGCCTCATTCAAAAATAGACTTTCCTTCTTGTCCTCCGCAGCGTAGTACGCTGATCTGTATATAAGCGAATACTGCATTCTCACACTGCGATAGAATTCCTGATCCCCTGGCATAATTGGACGGATGACGATCCCGTCGCCGCACACAAATGCGGACTGGGATTTTTCGTATGAGAAATCCCAAGGCTCTTTTTCTATTGCCGGCTGCTCCTCAACTGCCGATTGCTCCTCAGCTTGGATAATGTCGTCGATAGCGTTTTTTAATGCCTCTCTCCAGTCTGGAGTGTCAGCGGGCAGACCCTCCAGCTTGTTCAGAATTTCCTGTCGAAACTCCCTCGCTTGCTCCTGCTGCGCTCTTTGGTAAATGCTGCCCATTAGAACACCTCCCTTGCTTATGACAGCCAGAGAATTTAGTTTTGTGGCTATGCCCACATGGAACTACTCTTCATCCGAATCGTTCCTGCTCTGCCTCTCAAGGAAAACTCTTACAGTTTCTTTCAGCTCATCGCTGAAATCTTCGAGGTCTTTAATGCTAATTACATCATGATTGATGAGCGAGACGATGTTATAGATAAGGTTTGTTCGGGTCATCTGTAACTGGACGCCTGGATTTCTCTTATCGCTCTTTATCCGCTTATCCAATTTCCAGAATTTTTCTGACGGATCACCATCGCTACGTAGCAGCTCTACGTATTCCTTGCATAGGCGATCCATATGGGCTTCCTGCCAATCACCAATTTTACTGCGGAAAAGGGTCCAATCCCGTTTTGTAAATCGTTGTTCCTGCAAAATCTCACCCCCATCAAATCTGTACCAGCAGTCCAAGAATATCACAGCATCGCTCATTTATCAAGGGCACAGAATTTGTGCAGACACTATCTGCACAAATTGTTTCCATTCCAGCAGAGGACAGCGAATCACCTCAATCCGCTGTCCTATCTTTGGATATGGCGACTCAATGTCCGGAGGGCATCTCTGCCGCCTGTGCCGCTTTCAGTTCCGCAAGCTCGCGCTTCATCTGGACAATTAGCGCCGCCAGCTTTTCCTCGCACTCTTCACGGGTGTGGGCATAGATATTGCGGGCGTGTTTTTTGCCGTCGATCCATTTGGGTGAGTAGCGCCCCTCAAACAGATGGTCATTGATCTGGCTGATGCACCCTGTCCCCGGTCTGCGGTGCGGGGGGCGGTACGGCGTGAAGGTCACAGGCGGGGCTACTTCCACACGTTCCAGTTCTTCCTCCACCTCCGCCCCGGCGATGCCCTGGTCGATGTTCCGGGCCGCGTTTTTCTGCATCTCGTCGGTGATGTGGGTGTAGATGTTCAGTGTGGTGGCCGACGAGACGTGGCCGATGATAGTGGACAACGTCTTCACGTCCATGCCGTTCTCCAGGGACATGGTGGCGAAGGTGTGACGGAGGTCGTGGAACCTTACCCTTTTGCACCCCGCCCGCTCCAGAATGACTTGCAGACGCTTTCGGACATAACCGGGGTCTATGGGCTGCTCCGGCTTGACGCGTGAGGGGAACATCCACTCCGAGAAGATCTGCGACTTGTACTCTGCCAGCAACTCCACCATGGCGGGAGGCAGGATGATGGTGCGGACGGCGGCCTTTGTCTTGGGCTCATTGACTTCCAGTTTTCCGTTGACCGAGTACACCTGCCTGCTGATACGGAGCCGCCCTGTCTTGAAATCCAGGTCAGACCATTGGAGGGCCAGCAGCTCGCCCCGGCGCATCCCCGTAGTCAGCTCCAGGAGGAACAGCTCGTACATCCCCTCCGTCTTGGCCTGAATTAGGAACCTCTGGATCTCTTCCTTGGTAAGAATTTTCATTTCCTTCTCCCGCAGGGGCGGCAGCTTACAGCCGATGGCCGGGTTGGTTCGGATGAGCCCCTCCTTTACTGCCCGATCCAGCGCCATCTGACACACCGCATGACAGCTGCGCACCGAACGGTCCGCCATCCCCGCGCCGTGGCGCTCCACATTGTTGAGCCGCCCGCCCTTTTTCATCTCGGTGAAGAACTGCTGGAGGTCGGACTGGGACAGCTTGTTCAGCGGGATTTCCCCCACTCCCGGAATGGCGTGGAGGTAGATCCAGTTCTCATAACTCAGCTGGGTGGTGTGCCGCAGAGCTGGCTTGGAATAGTTCTGATACCAGAAGTCCAGCCAGTCCCCGAACCGCATCTCCGCCCTGACCTTCACCGGCCCGGAGCCGCCCTGGGCCGCTTTCAGCTGTTCCAGCTTCTCGGCGCACTCCTTCTTGCTCTTGGCCAGCACATTTTTCGTCTTGGGATTGCCGCTATCATCATAGCCGACGACCACCCGACCCTCCCACCGTCCGTCCTTCCGCAGGCGGATGGTGCCCTCGCCCTTCTTTCTCTTCTTTGCCATACTCTCACCCCCTCGCCATGATGTCGTTCATAAATCCGCCCACGATCTCCGCCGCCCGGCGGTGCATATCCCCGGTGACGTGGGTGTAGGTGTCCAGAGTGAAGGACGCCTTGGTGTGGCCCAGGATGCCGGAGAGGGTCTTGGCATCCACGCCGCTGGTCAGGGCATGAGTGGCGAAGGTGTGCCGCAGGTCGTGAAACCGGATGCTGAGCAGGCCGGCACTTTTCAGCAGAGCCTTCAGGCGGCTGTAGGCCCTGCCGGGATTGACCGGGTCCTCCGGGCGGAGAGGGTTGGGGAAGATCCACTGGGAGCAGGAGACTTTCCTCCGTTCCCGCAGCAGCTGAGCCGTGCTGGGCGGCAGGGTGATGGTGCGCCGGCCCTTTCCCGTTTTGGTCTCGCCGGTGCTCAGTCCGCCGCCCTTGCGCTGGTGGAGCGTCCGGCGCACCGTCAGCGTCCCCTTCTTCCCGTCGAAGTCGGACCACATCAGACCGCAGCTCTCACCCCGTCGCATCCCGGTGGTCAGCTCGGTGTAGAAGAAATCGTGCCAGACCGGGTCCTTTTTAATCTCCTCCATGAACCGCTCCAGCTGCTCGTCGTTGAGAATCTGCTTGGCGGAGGCTTTCTTTTTGGGGAGCGTAACGCCCTCTGTGGGATTCCTTGCCGTGAGCCGCTCCCGCACCGCCGCGTCCATGGCCTGATGGAACACACCGTGGAGGCTGCGGATGGTGGAGCCGGAGAGCGCATACCCGTACTCGGGGTGTTCGGTTTTGCGCCCGTTCTTCTGCACCTCCCGGTACAGAGCCTGCACGTCGGCGGTGGTGACCTTGCACACCGGCCTGTCCCCCAGGCGGGGCTTGATGTAGCACTCGATGTACTGGCGGTAGCCCTTCAGCGTGGACTCACGTACCGTGGGCGAGACGTACTCCTCCAGCCAGCGGTCCAGCCACTCACCCAGCAGCATCCGGCTGTCCTCGCTGAGATCGACGTCCCGGTACTCCTCGATGCTCTGGTGCAGTTTTTTCATCAGTGCCTTCTGACTTTTGGCGGAGACGTAGCGGAAGATGGATTCGCCGTTCTCCTTGTGCCCCACCACGATGCGGCCCTCCCAGTGTCCGTCCTCCCGCTTGCGCACCATGCCGTCGCCGGACGGTCTGCGCTTTGCCATGTACCTCATCTCCTCTCATTCGGATTTTGCAACACCAACACATACCACACTTTGCGGAATATAGCTACTACTTTTTTCACAGTCCGCCGTTCTGATAGCGGACGGCATCGTCCAGCGTGACGCTGCCGCCTGTCTTCTTCACGTTCTGGACGCACCGTCCCCGGAGCGCCTTGAGCTGTTCATCGGGAATCTCCATCCCCGCCGCCAGCACATTCATCACCATGTCCTGCTCCACCGCCAGCTTGAAGAGCAGACGACAGACGCGGTTTTCCGAATCCTGCACCGTACCGCGAATAGCGGACAGGTACATAGGCGCTACAGCTGTGCAGTCTCCCGCTGTCAGGTAGTCGCAGTAGAACCGCAGAGCCGTTTCCACGAACTCGTTTTGACTTCGGCAATTCGCCAGCGGCATTGCCGCTTTGATCTTCCTGTCGGTATCCGGATCGATCCTCATCTGAAATCTCACTTTTTCTTCTGCCATGATGTTATCCTCCAAAATCGTATTTTTCGGGGCATTTGCCACCTGTAATGCCTGGATTTCCCTTGCGGCTGTAAGCCTTTGCCTGTATCTAATGCCAAATCCAGCGCCATACCGGGAAAAGTAATGCCATTCTCCACTTTGCACAGTCCCTCGTAAAAGGTACTGCAAACGGCTTTAAACCTCGGTTTTTCCCGCCTCCCGGCCCGCATTGCGGGCCGGTGTGACCCGGCGTGGCGGCGTAAGGCGCCACGCCTTTATCCTGCACTTTTTTCGACCCCCCGGTTCACCTGACCGTTTTGAAAATCGCTGAGGCCACCCACTTTGCACACCGGGCCACACAGCCTCGACACACCGCGCTCTGCTGTTGGGGGTGTCGCGGGCCGCTCTGTGGTCGGGAGCGGCTCCTGCGCCGCACACAGCAGCGACAATCGGGCCTGTGCTTTCTGTCGTTCTGTGTCCAGCTCCAGCTGACAGAGCTGCCGCTCGTGGTAGTGATCCACCGCTTCACGGATGGGGCGGATGTGGTAGCGCAGTGTACCGTTGCGCTTGCGCCCGTCCCTCGTGACGACGGTGGTGGACTCCGTGCGGATAAGGTGCTTGTCCTCCAGCTCCAGCACGTACTTTCGCACGGTGTTGGCGCTCATCTTCACCGCTCTGCCGATGGTGTTGTAGCCGGCGTAGGACTGGAAGGTCTTCCTGTCCTCGATGTGCATCAGGTAACCGTAGATTGCGATGGCGCCGTAGGACAGGTCCAGATAGAACACCTCATTGGGCAGAGGAGAAAAATTCTTGGCTGGGTCGCGCCTGGAATAGAGATCGTATTTCTTCACGCCGTACCTCCTGTGTGCTCTTCCACCCAACGGATGAACGCCTCCTTGGGGATCACGATGCGGCTGCCGATGCGCAGTGCCGGGAAGTCCTGTTCGTGCATCAGCTCGTACCCGCTGGATGGCGAGACACCCAGCACCCTTGCTACTGTCTCCGCGTTCAGGAACAGCGGTAGCTCGTCATAGGTCTTGTAGATAGACTCTTTCATACTGTACTTGCTCTCCTTATCAGTTGTGATGATTTTTTCTCTCTGCGTTGGAGCACAGGATAGAGTGTGATAGCCATTCACGCTGTCCTTGCCATACCGGAGAAAATAAAAAACCTACACATCCCTGCTGGCAAAACAACCAGCGGTACAGAATATCGTACCGCAAGGTCTTGCACAGCCTCGGATATGTAAGTCGGAAGTAGAGCGAGGCAGTTTGTTCAGTTGTTATACTCGAATATATGTTCTGTGTATAGGATACTCGATCAGGCAGCTTTTGTCAAGAGGGTGCGTATAAAAATTTTGGGAATCGGGAATACTATAAAGTTTCCCATGGCTGTTGGGGTGTGCTCTTTGCATCCGACGATATGGTCGGCCTTGATTATCCATTTGGAATTGTATAAAATATTAGCAGACGAACCGCATCGTTCAACTGGACACGGGAGGAGATGCAACTTGAGGATTGCCACTTGGAACATCGAACGGCTGAGGCACAAAAAATTCCTGGAGCAGATTCTGCTTGCCTGTGAGCAGACTCAGGCGGATATCCTCGTGCTTACCGAGACAGACCATCGTGTGAGCCTGGATTATCCGTACAGCTTCCACACGCCGCCGCTGACAGATCTTCAGCCTGTATTCTATAACCCCACCGAGAACAGAGTATCCATCTACACAAATTACCCTTGTATCCGACAGCATAAGACCTGCGACGAGTATACCGCACTGTGTGTTGAGTTGGAGACAGACAAAGGCTATATGCTGGTCTATGGAACCATCATCGGCATTTATGGAAACAGACACCCTTCGTTTCAGCAGTCCTTGGTCCAACAGCTCGACGATATCAAGCGGCTCTCCGACAGTGGGATACCCCTGTGTATTTGCGGCGACTTCAACTGTAGCTTTTCCGACGGTTACTATTTTACGAAGCCGGGCAGAGAGACTTTGCTCCGCACCTTTTCCGATTACGACATCGAGTTGCTTACAAAAAATGAGGCAAAGTGCATCGACCACATCGCTGTCTCGAAACGCTTTATCTCCAACAGCGGCATTCAGATCGCAGAATGGAATCAGGATAAGCTGCTGTCTGACCACAAGGGCATTGTTGTGTGCTTTTCGTAGCGGCTTGACTTTTTTCTTTGTATGTATCAGCGCAAGTAGTGTCTCATAGAAATTAGCAGATTTATACCTGTGAAAGCCTCCGATAACTCCCCGAAACCCGTTATTTTTGCAACTCTTTTCACCTGTCCATTATGGATGGTTACCCTCTGACCACATGTTTGCCCACAGACAGAGAAAACCGCCCTACCGGGTCATCCCCGGTGGGGCGGGTCCGTCAACCAGCCTTGCTCTCTGCCCTCAGCCGCTCCTTTTCAGCGGCTACCTCCGCTCGCATCTCGGCAATCATGATTGCCAGCAGCCTTTCGCATTCCTCCTCAGTATCGGCATGAACCCTTCGTGTTTCCAATCTTCCATCTGGCCATGTGATTTTATAGCGTCCAATCCATTGACCGTTTTGATTTCTACTGAGAGACCCGGTTCCCCACCGGCGCTTTCGTTCCCTGGTAGGCCGAAAATTGGTCATCGCAGTTGAGGGTTCTGCCGGTGGTGTGGATTCCGCTGTTTTCGCCTTGCCGATGCCCCGGTCGATCCTGACGGCGGCTTGCCTCTGCATATCATCGGTGACGTGGGCGTAGACATTCAGTGTGGTGGCACTGGAGACGTGGCCGATGACGGTGGACAGGGTCTTCACATCCATCCCATGTTCCAGAGCATTGGTAGCGAAAACGTGCCGCAGGTCGTGAAAGCGTACCTTTTTACATCCAGCGTGCTTCAGGATTTTGGCCAGCCGGTGGCTGACGACTGAGGGGGCTATCGGAGCGTCTTCTTTCTTCGGGGAGGGGAACATCCACCGGGAGAAAACCGTCTGCTTATATTTTTTCAGTTCAGTGACCACTGCGGGCGGCAGGATCACTGTCCGGATGGACGCTTTATTCTTTGGCGGCTGTATCAGCAGCTCGCCTTTAATTTGATAGACCTGCCGCTCAATCCTCAGCTCGCCGGTGTTGAGGTTCAGGTCATCCCACTGGAGGGCCATCAGTTCTCCTACTCGGAGTCCAGTGGTCAGTTCCAGCAGGAATACCTCATAGTATCCCTCGGCCTGGGCCTGGATCAGCAGCTTCTGCAGTTCCTCCCGGCTGAGCAGCCGCATCTCCATTCGTCTGGCCGGTGGGAGTTTACATTCTTCCGCTGGGTTTCGCACGATCAATTTTTCGATAACGGCTTTCTCCAGAGCCCTGCGGCACAGACCACAGCAGTGCCGTATCGTATTGGCGGAGAGTCCATCGCCTCGAGACTCTCGGTATTCGCTCCGGCCATCCTGCCTCATCCAGTTTATGAACTGTTGAAGGTCGTTTGTGGTCAGCTTGTTGAGCGGAATGCCGCCGAGCCTTGGACGGATGTACAGGCGGATATTATTTTGATAGCCAGTCCGCGTGTTTGGCCGGACGGCGGGTTTACAGTAGGTCTCATACCAGAATGTCATCCACTCACCGAAAGGTATATCCGCTCTGATCTTGACAGCAGTTGCGGGAGCCACGGACTCTTTCAGCGACTCCAGTTTCGCTACGCAGTCTGCCTTGGTTTTGGCCAGCACGTTCTTCGTCCTGGGCAGACCTTTGTCATCATAGCCGATGACTACTCGGCCCTCCCAACGTCCGTCTTTTCTCAGCCGGACTGTACCCTCGCCACTTTTGCGCTTTCTTCCCACGGTCTCAGCTCCTCTCCGAAAATGTCTGTCAAGAAATCTCCTACTACTTCCGAGGCTCGCCTCTGCATATCGCCGGTGGTGTGGGTATAGGTGTCCAAGGTGAACGCCGCTCTGGTGTGGCCCAGGATACCAGACAGGGTTTTCACATCCACGCCCGACGCCAGAGCGTGAGTTGCGAAGGTGTGACG
>NZ_QWKG01000097.1 GCF_009911595.1 Colidextribacter sp. OB.20 | reverse complement strand
ATTCGATGATTCTTAAATCCAACCCGAACCGCCAGACTACATAAAACGTCTGGCGGTTCCGCATTTGACGCTTACGATTTTGCGGCTGGTGTCGGCAACGTACCACTCATTTATCACGTCCCGGAAGATAGACATAATATCAAATCCATTGGCGGTGTCCAGGTTGTCATTGGCGGCAATGAAGCGGACGTTGTACTCGTCAAAGGTGCGTTTGAGCAAGCCGACCTCCACCACGTCACGGCCTATTCTGCTCTGGTCTTTGACAATGACGGTAGCCACATTCCCGGCCCGTATCTCGTCCACCATAGCATCCAGGCCGGGCCGCTTGAAGGTCGTTCCCCGCACTCCGTCATCGGTGAAGTGGCGGACATTGGTGAAGCCATTTTTTCGGGCGTAGTCCTCCAAAATCCGTTTTTGATTTTCAACGGACACGCTCTCATCAGACCGCCCATCATCGTGGGATAACCTCTCGTACAATGCGGTGATTTTGCCCTTTTGTTCCTGTTTCCTCATGTGTGTAACCTCCTGTTTTGTATTTTCACGACCTTTCTATCCTTATTATAGTGACCCTTTCGGGTCCGTGACCACGAAGGAGGTCGGGTAGGAATCAGACGTGCATTGCATGAGGTGTGAGGTAGGCACCGCCGCGCCATACTGGTTTTCGCCAGCGGTCTCGGCGGAGCCGCCTCCAGAACCGGACTTACACGTCTCCGCGTATCCGGCTCCAAGCGCAATCACCGTCACGGTTCTTGAGCAAGTGTAGACTGATAGCAGTACGGGCACAGCGCCAGTGACTTCCGGCGCATATGCAGCATCAGGCGTTCCGCCTCGGTCTTGCCGGTGAGCTTTTTCAGGGCACGGACATGGTGCATACGAATATCATCCGTTTTGTTGCCGCAAAGTTCGCAGATACCGGCTTTCAGCCTGTTTGCCAGGGTATTTCTCCCATCATAGCGGACATATCGGGGGAGGGTGTCCTGCACGTTGTCATAACCCTTATCTTGTTTGCGAAACCCATCATGGTAAAATTCGCACAGCTTGGGGCCGGACTTTGTGACGTAGGGCACCCGGAACACACCGCCGCGCATATACTTTTTCTTGATTTTGCTGACGTTGGTGCGGTATTTTCCGGCATAGGTTTTCAGCATACTGTAGCGCATCATGTAGTAGAATTTGCTCAGTACGCCGACGTTTTCCGCGATACGATAGAAATTGTACAGGCCACGAATTTCCGAATTGTACTGTCTGACGATTTCAATATCCGTGCTGTTGAGCAGCTCGTTTCGGTGCATAGGCCGCCAGAAATCACGGCCCCGATTTTCGTCCCATTTGACCTGCATCACCCGAAGTTCATGCAGTTTGTTCTCCCATTTCTCATGGGGAACATAGAGGAACACCTTCCCATACCACGGACGCTTTAATGCGCCGTTCTTATCCCGTTTGGTTGCTTTATCCCGGACGACCCGAATGTCGTAGCCCAGGTAGCGCACCGCCTGGCTGGAATGAGTAACCTTTGTCTTTTCCTCGGAAAGAGTGAGCTTCAGCTTTTCGGACAGAAATTGCCGCAAATCCTCTTTAATGGATATTGCGTCCTGCTTCGAGCCGATTACTCCCACTACAAAGTCATCCGCGTAACGGTTATACTGTATCCGCTTAAAATCAGCGTCCAGCACATCGGCGTAGGGCGTGGACAGTTTCAGCTTTTGGGCCGATTTGAACTCCCGGACGGCCTCTTTGGAGTGGTCTCCCGTGTCCAGATTCTTCTTTGCCTTGCGGTAGCGTCTGGCAATCTTCTCATATTCCTTGCTGGCATTGCGTTTGAAGGGTTCCGTGTCAAAACGAGCCTTGTATTCCTCCATAAAGGCATCCAGTTCAGAGAGATAGATATTTGCCAGGATGGGGCTCATTCCGCTGCCCTGGGGCGTGCCGGAATAGGTTTTGTGGTATTCCCACTGTTCCATATATCCGGCTTTCAGGAATTTCCACATGAGGGACAGAAACGCTTCGTCCTTAATGCGCCGCCGCAAAATATCAATGAGAACGTGGTAGTCGAAACAATCAAAGCAAGCCTTGATGTCGCCCTCCACCATCCAGCGCACACCTGTGAAGGTATCCTTGATTTGGGACAGCGCCGTATGGCAGCTCCGCTTAGGACGGAAACCGTGGGACAGGTTAGTTTTACGGTGATAAGGAAGTATAGAAACTTTTTTATCATTAACGCCGACAAACAAAGTGCAAAAGAGGGAAGCAATCACTATAGTAAATATGTGATTTCTCCCCTCTTTTATCATTGACTATGCTTTTGAAGCAGAAATCTTATTATCATTTCTACAATCAATCAAAAATATAGCTTCATCAATCATATCTTCATATCCTGCGTCCTTAATTACCTGTTCAGAATACGCTTGTTCCTCTTCTGAAAAGAAAAATATTACAATTAAACTCCCATCTGCACAATTTGCCGCCTCATAAATTTTTACCTGTGTAAACACATGGGCTAATTTGGAATTACTTGCCAACTTAAACTCAATAATATTCTGATTAGCTTGTCCTTTTGAAATAATAAAATCGGTTTGTCCTCTTCCATTATTCGATTCTGCATCTACCTTGTAAGTTGTTCCGTACCAAACAAAGCGGATAAGCCTTTGCAAATCATTTTCTTGGGCTATCTGAACGCCTTTTACATATAAATTTTTATAGCCATCACAATCCTCAATAATATGCTTAAAAAATTTTAATCGTTGCTTTGCTTCCTCTCTTGCTGTCAACATTTCGTTTTGAGGATAATTTTTACTTTCAAAAAGTGCAATCAAACTTTTTGATGCAACAAACAATTTCTTTAATTGTGTATCTAATTCGTTCTGGCATTGCAAACGTATTTCATCAGTATCCGTTTCCCTTAATTTAATATAATAATCGTAAAGTTCTGGATATTCTTTTGCCACTTCTTGAAATGCCTGTTTTTCAATTTTTTCAATAGACCTTTCTTTTATTGGTCTTTTGTTTTTTCGCTGATTTTCTTCATATCTCCTAACAGCTAAACCAATGTAATTATTTACATAAGCCCGTAAGGAATCATTTTCTATCACTGTACGGATGCGGTCATAACTATTCAAAAAATCCTTTTTATTTATTGCTGGCTCGTCCTCTCTCAAAATATCATATGGAGTTAAAATGACATATTCTTTATTGTTTGCTTCATTGTAGATGTATGGCAGAATAAATTCTTTACTAACAAAACTTTCTGTATCATAGTTAAAATAAGCCTTTTCTACAGGAAATGTTTCAAGGAGCTCTTTTTTGATATATTTTAAGGCAAATGTTTCTGTATACTCACAAAGAAAACCTTTTATTAAATTTACAGTCAAATCACTGATTTTATCCTTTCCACTACCCTCATATAAAAGCATTACTTTTTCTATATGTGTGGATTTAGATATACTATGTGTATCTATCGCAAATGCTATATTATCATATAAAAAATTGGCGTATTTTTTCCCAAGGGCTAATCCTTTATTCCCATATAGCGAATATCCTAACCAGTTATTTGGAACTTCACTAAAGTTGAACCATGCGTCAATTTCTTTAGGGGTAAGCCCTTGTGCGGCTTTGGTATATAAAAAATAAAAATAATGAATAATATTATTATGCAATTCAGTATATCTCTCATTATTACTGTTAAAAATCAGCATAGGGTCAACAAATAATGGAACGTCACATATTAGAGAAATATCAACAGCACCATATGACTTTAATATTTCACTACTAACTTGGAATTTTTCTGTAAAAAACATTTTGTTCCCCCTCCGCTTATTAGATTACTGATATTATACTATACTTAGATATATCTTGTCGATAATATAAAAATTTTTGTTACGCAATAGAGCGCCGTTTTTGAAAGCAGGCATATAAAATCCTTACCCCGCCATTTCAACGCCCGCAAAGCCGCATAAATCAAGCGCAAAACAACCTCTACTGCGTAACAATCCCCATAATAAATTGAGGGCGAAAGCAGTCTGCTGATTTCGCCCTCTTGACTACCCACAAGCAAAGGCGGGAAAAGCTGTCAAGGGCGCGTAGCGCGAAGTTTACCCTTGACAGCTTTTCCTGTCTTTGCTACCTACTATCGGTCGAAGCGGAATTTCAATATGGCTTCAATCAGTTTTGCCTTTAATCTGTCCTGCGTATCGTCATTGATATGCCCCTTATACATAGACAGGTATTTGATGTATGCGGTATAGTGCCGCAATACTGCGTCTACCGCTTCCGGCTCTCCGGCAACGGCTTTTTCGATTACCTCAAAAGGTATCAGCTTTTTGTTCCTCATGTTTCAATTTCTCCCATTCTTTCCGCAACTGTTTCAGTGCAACATTTCTCCGACTGTTTATTGTACTTCTGCAACGCCTGTACAGTCTGCCGATTGCTTCATCACGATAGCCGATGAAGTAATAAAGCAACAAGACTTCCTGCCTTAATTGCGGCAATCTTGATAATGCCGTTGCTAACCGTTCATCATCAACGATAACTTCCTTTCCAAACACAAGAAATACAGTCGGCTTGTCCAGTTTTTCAAAGTAACTGTCCATAGCAGACGCTTCAAAATATCGTTCTGACATCAGATAGTCAAGGGATATTTCCCGTTCCGCTTTCCGCTTCAAATCTCGCCATGCGTTAATGGCTTCATGGCGCAGGACAACCTTGCAGAACGCGTTGAACGCATATTCGATATGTTCCATGAACTGTTCAGAATATCTCATTTTCACTCACCCCCTTTCTTCCCGGTAGGGGGCTATTACAACAAACGCCCATACAACATGAAGCGGTACAGACGTTTGGGTAATGTGAGTTATTAAGACATACTACATGATGTATGTATTCATATCCATAAGGTCAGTACGCATAAAGGACAAGACGAAAAACAACATATAATAAGGCAGTTACCGAAAAAGCAAACCTTTGTGACAAAATCAAACAGGCAAAAAAAGCACGATTTGACAATCAACGTCAATCGTGCTTTTTTCATTCTTGAAAAGGAGGGCACTCAATGCCGAGCGTAACTTTATCAGACTATTATTGCGGCGATGAAGAAATACGGTTTTCACACTTCCGCATCCCCCGCCAGCTTATCACCCATTCTCGCTTCAAGCCCCTGTCTGCGGACGCCAAGTTGTTATATGGTATGTTGCTAAATCGTATGAGCCTGTCCGCCAAAAATGACTGGCACGATAACTCCGGGCGGGTTTATATTTACTTCACTGTAAAAGAGGTTTGCGAGGTCATAGGCTGCGGGCGAAACAAGGCCATGCGGTTATTGGCAGAGTTGGATACCAGCAAAGGAATCGGCCTGATTGAGCGAATCAAACAGGGCCAGGGGAAGCCGGACAGGATTTTTGTCAAGCGAATCACTGTGCAGGAACATATGGAGGCACCCGATCAAGGCCCTGCCGCACCCATTTTGCCGACTGATTTTTCCGACGTGCAGAGGTCGGAAAAATCGACTTCAAGGCATCGGGAAAATCGACGTCTTGAGGTTTCAAAAGCAAACCCGAATTATACTGATAAAAACCAAACTGATTTTATTCATACTAATCAATCCATCTATCCCCCTACCCCCACCGCAAACCAGGCGGTAATGGATAGATACGAGCTAAGAGAGGAACCCAGGAAAAATAGTATGTCTTATGGGTTTTTACAGTTTTTCTACTGTTCAGCACGATGTTGGGGAAATGCGTCTCACGGTGAGACGCATTTCTTTTGTGGAAAAAACGCCGTTAAAAAAGGAATCATCTACCCAGCAACACCACAGCGGACAGCGCCGCCGAAAGGCGGTGCTGTCCGAGCAAGTATGTCATTTGGTAGCACACAAATGACCCTTGTTAGGGGGCGAAGCCCCCTTAAAACCCCCAGCCCGCAAGAAACAGAAATCGCCACCTTCATCCGGCAGACTTGACATTTGGTGAAAGAAACGCTGTAGCATGATAGAGCGGTACTATCCGGGGTATGCCCCCCTCAATAGAGCGGATTTTACACCACCGCCCTTTGTCCGTCAAGGCCAAGACAAGCCGCGCCGTCCGCAAGCGTCCGGCGCGGGCCTTGACAGCCAAAGGCCGCCGGTGCTTTTGGTAGCTAAGGGGGGCATACCCCAAAACCGGCTTGCGCCGGTTTTTCTGTTGTGGGCAATGCCAGCATTTCCTGAAAGTGCAGCAGTCATCGTCAGCCAAGAGCGGCGGGCGCTTGCGCGCCCAAGCAACCCCATAAATGCGTCTCACCGTGAGGTACATTAAAATATCCATACACCATTCAAAAAAATTTTTCAAAGCTGCAACATTTCCCCTCCCACATCTGTATATAGGGCAGAACGGCAAGTAAGCCGGTCAAAATAAAAATTCGGAGGTATTCTAATCATGAAAAAACTGATTGCTTCTGCCCTCTGCGCGGCGGTGGCGCTGTCCCTGTCCAATGTTGCTTTCGCAACGGCTCCTATGGTCACTACTCCGGCCACGGAGGAAATCTCGCCCACGGTCATCGCCCCCGCACCCGAAAATGACCCCCAGCCCGGTTACACCCTTCAGATCGATGGTGAGGACACCGGCGTGCGGGCTTGCATTATGGTGCCCTTGCGGGCCGCAGCCGAAAAGCTGGGCTTTACTGTTACTTGGAATGATGATGGAACTATTTTGCTGGACGATGGTATTATGCACAGCACAGTTACTATCGGCCAGGATCTGTATCAGGTGACCACCAGCGTGGAGGGCATGGTCGGGATGTCCGCTCCCTTTTCCCTTGGTATCCCGCCCTTTGTTACCGGCGGCACAACCTATGTTCCCCTGGGCCTGTTCGATGCGCTGCTGGGTAGCCAACAGGGTGCGGTGACTATGGAGGACGG
Organism: Colidextribacter sp. OB.20; assembly: GCF_009911595.1. Taxonomy (GTDB): domain Bacteria; phylum Bacillota; class Clostridia; order Oscillospirales; family Oscillospiraceae; genus Lawsonibacter. Next base: position 4,032 of record NZ_QWKG01000097.1, on the reverse strand, counting down.
TGTGATTTGTTTGGATACTGACCCTTTGAGCAAGGACAATAACGCACAAATCGCCAACCCCTTTGTAGATTGTGACACCTTGAACGAGGCCATCAAAATTACCGGGTTTGACCTCACTGTTCCCAGCACCATCAACAAGGCCACTGACCGATTGTACCGTGTTATGACCCTGGATGACAAGATGCTGGAGGTAATCTATCAGTCTGGTGAGGACGAGGCCGCTCGTATCCGTAAGGCCCCCGGAGCCGAGGACATCAGCGGTGACAACAACGAGTATGCTCAGGCCAATACCGTTTCCGTTGACGGTGCCGAGGTCACAATGCGCGGCAACAACGGCATGGTGTATCTTGCAATCTGGAATACTGGCGGATATACTTATTCCGTCAATGTCACCAATGGCATTTCCAGCAACGGCATGATGGCGCTGGTTTCGGAAATTCACTGAATAAGATGGGGATGGGCCTTCCGCCCGTCCCCATAGGAGGATTGCGCTGTGGAACTATGTCTTACCTGTAATCGCCCTGCCAAACTGCGGGTAATCGGATGGTTTTACAATTTGCTTTGCGCCGCTGTCCAAAATCTGCGGATGTGGTTTGCCGCAAAGCAGAACGGAACAATGCAGCAAGAGATCAGCCGTGCCGCCATCAACCAGCGGGCGGAGGAAATCTTGAATACCTATGGCAACAGTATTCTGCGCTATGCCTATACCTATCTTCACAACATGAGTGACGCGGAAGAAGTTTTGCAGGATACGCTGGTTCAGTTTTTGAAAACCGCCCCTGTTTTTGAAAGCCGAGAGCATGAAAAGGCGTGGCTCCTGCGTGTCGCCGGGAATTTGAGCAAAAACCGCCTTGCCTATAATTCGCTTCGAAGGACAGACGAATTGAATGACGAGCTAGTTGCCGAAAACCGAGAGGATTTGTCCTTCGTTTGGGACGCCGTCAAACTGCTGCCGGAGAATTACCGTGAGGCCATCCATCTGTTTTACTATGAGGGGTATTCCACAAAGCAGATCGCAAAACTGCTTGGAAAAAAAGAGGCGACTGTCCGCTCTGACCTGCGGCGGGGACGGGAAAGGCTGAAAGCGGTTCTCAAGGAGGCGTATGACTTTGAAGAAGCGGTATGATGAAGTGATGGACAGGATCGAAGTGACCCGTGAAATGCGGGAGCGTATTTTGAGCAATATTGAAAAGACAGATATTGGGGCCCCGCAAAAAAGCAAGGTAATCCCATTTCCCACCATGAAAAAATATATGTCTGCCGCCGCCTGTTTTGTCTTGCTGTTGGCCGGAGTATTTGTCGCCGGACATATGGCCGGTATCTTCCAGTCGGACGACCCACCTGTCCAGGTAGTAAATGGCATGGTTGAAGTTGATACGCTGGAGCAGTTAGCCGCCGCTGTCGGCTTTGAAATAGAGAAACTGGGCACATTTCCCTTTGAGGTGGAAACAACAACTTATATCTCCTATTGGGGGGAGATGGCGGAAGTCTCCTATACCGGCGAGGGGCAAACTTCCACATTCCGAAAGTCCAGGGGGACTGAAGATAACTCTGGGGATTTCAACACTTACTCTAATGTCAAGGAAATAAAGATTGGCTCACTGGCGGTAACATTAAAGGGAGATAGAGAGGCTTACATCTTGGCGATATGGTCAGCAAATGGGTACGCCTACTCGATTCGTTTGTCTGATGGAATTTCTGAATCCGGGTGGCATGATTTTATCTCAGGGGTGCTTGGGCCGTGAACATTGAATGTCAAAAGGTAATGCGGATTTGGGTTGACACTGAGCAAAAAATTGCGTCGTTCCATGAGTTTGACAACCATGATTGCATTTGTTTTCAGAATCAGGAGCATTTTAACTCTTATATTCTTGATTTGATGGAACACTGGTATCGGTTCATGTGATATTAGCGTATTAGTATACAGCGAAGATATACAGCTCAAACACGGGGCGGTATTTTTCAGCCTCGTGTTTTTTGCGCTCTTTTCACAGAATTTTCCGAAGAAATACGTCTCACGGTGAAACGCATTTCTCAAAAGGGGCCGCTGGATAACTTTCGGCTATGCGGATATTGACAAATAGAGAGGCAGATTTTCAATGACAAGATTTGAGCTGTTTAATGAGATCATGTTTGAAGCCTACTGCAAAAAGGCTGTCAGCAACGCCACAAAGAAAGAGTGTCAGAAAAAATCTAAACGGGGGCAGATGGAACAATCCCTTTCTGCGCTGACAGATGCCGCACTTTATAGTTTGGCGGCAGAGAGCGATGAAGCGGAACAGCCAGAGGAAACATGTCAGACATTCCACGTTCAAGGAGGGAATATCCCTGTTTATGATCCGAAGTTGTCCAAAGCGTTGTCCTACTTAATACCAAAAGACCGGGAAATCATTTTACTTTACTATTTCAAAGGGCTGAAATACACTCAAATTGCCCCGCTGGTACATATAAGCGCGTCCGCTGTTTCCCGGCGGAGCAGAGCCGCAACTAAACGGCTGCGGGAATTGATAGAGAACGCTCCATGAAGCGAGTACCTTTTAATATAATCCAGGCGGCAAAGAGATTTGACGCTGAAGCCGTCCAGTTTGTACTCCGGCACTTTGAGGGCTTTATCATAAGCTGCTGCCTATGCCGCTACGATGATGAATACGAAAGTACACGCTTCCATGTGGACGACGATCTGCATTATCAAGCGGAGATCGCGCTGTTCAGAGCTATCGACAGTTTTCAATTCAGAGAGCCGCCCGATGATTTTATGCCATAGCCGATAAATGCGTCTCACGGTGGAACGCATTTTTAGAAAATTGTCGTTTTCTAAAATTTTTTGGGAAGTTTTATCCGTTTCTGCGAATAATGAGCAAAATCCGATTTTCACGGATATTAAGGGATAGAAGCAGATATTTCCGTTTGGCAGGAGTACGCCGTAAATGTCAGGACGCACCCTGCGGGCCAGTACAACTGAATAGGGCAATCAGATACATTCTGTATGCGCGGAGCCGGGCGGCGGGTACGCAGGGATGATCCCCCGCGAAAGGAGGACGGACACCGGGAGGACGGAGCGAACACAGCTAGCGCCGAGAAGTTGCTGCGGCACAGCAGCGGGCGACGAACCGTATACAGGTATTATGATACTTGCGTCGGCTATGCGTCACAGCGTAGGACGCCCCGCCACGGGAATGGGGGGAGGCACGATAAATCCTATGGAGCGGCCCTGCCAGCCGCCGTCTGATCCCGCCTTGTTTCTCTAATCGTGAACAATGAAATACAGAACCGCCGACCAGCGCGAAATTTGTCGTTAATACGTCTCACCGTGAGACGCATTTTTTATGAAAAAATTTGCCCGCAAGGGAGCTGCCGTTTCTGAAAAACGAAGTGTTTACTTGACAAAGGAATAGTACATAAACCCTGCTGAATTTGTCGAATATTTGACACTTTTCTTGATATTTCGTATAATGTAAGTGTCACAAGGCCAGAAACGGTAACTGCCGGATTGGAGACTCAAATGATTAGACAGTCAGGCAATTTGAATGAAAAATGGACGGCCCTCTACGTCCGGCTCTCCCGCGACGATGAGAACGAGGGGGATAGCAACAGCATAGCACACCAGATCGAAATCCTCACCAGGTATTGTCAAGACCGTGAAATTTCCAGCTATAAGGTTTACAAAGACGACGGATGGAGCGGTACAAATTTCAAACGTCCCGGCTTTATGGAAATGATGGCCGACATTGAGGCGGGACTTGTCAGTATGGTGGTAGTCAAGGATATGTCCCGGTTTGGCAGGAATTATCTGGAAGTGGGGTTATATACAGATCAGGTGATACCCTAAAACGCCGCCGGGCTTTCCCCAGCGGCGCTTGGTCTCCTGCATATCCTGATAGGCGCTCTCCAGATCACAGTTGATGGCCGTCTCCAAAACGGAGCGGCCGTCCGGCAGGGCGTTTTTATCTGTCCGGCCAATGTAATCCAGCACAGCGGCCATGTCGGTTTTTTCATGGTTCAGCACATAGTCCACACAATGGTCCAGTCGGG
>NZ_QWKG01000096.1 GCF_009911595.1 Colidextribacter sp. OB.20 | reverse complement strand
TGCGGGATGTGGAGCAGGAGCGGGGCTGCCTGCGTCAGCTCTACGAGCGGCAGACCAGAGGAGTCATTCTGTCCTCGGTGGACGAGAGCGGCGATGTGGTGATGGAGTACAGCCGGAGGGGGATGCGGTTTGTCCTGCTGGATCAGAAGCTGACCGGAGTGGAGAGCACGGGCATCAACTTTGATTCCCGGGCGGGGGCCCGCATGGCGGTGGAGCACCTGATCTCCATGGGTCACAGCCGCATTGCCTTCGCCACCATGCCTATGACGCGCTGGACCCGGGCGGAGATGCACCGGGGCTATCGGGACGCCCTGCTGGGGGCCGGCCTGAGCTATGACGGCTCGCTGATTTATGAGTGGTCTCCCAGCTCCTGGGACGCCAACAGCGACCTGGAGCTTGAAACTGGTCAGTACATCGCCGAGCTGTTCCTGGGCGACGGCTGCCCGGCCACTGCGGTGCTCTGCGTCAATGATATGGTGGCTATCGGCATGATTAAGGTGTTTTTAAAGCACGGAGTCCGGGTCCCGGAGGATATCTCGGTAATAGGCTTTGATGATATTCCCTTTGCCGGGGCCTTTGTGCCCGCCCTGACCACAGTTCACCAGCCGGCTCAGGAGACGGGGCGGCTGGCGGCCATGATGATTTTGAACGCCCTGTCCAGCGACGACGGGGAGCTGACGGTGTCTATGAACCTGACGCCCCGCCTGGTTATCCGGGACACGGCCGCCCCCCCTCACGCAGAGAGGTGAGAATGGCGTCCATCAGCCGGACAGAGGACACCAGCTCCCCCACACGGCCCAGGGCGGCCCCCTCCGCCACGGACAGGAAGTGGACCATACCCGCCTGGTAGCAGCCCTGGTCGTCCAGCACATAGGAGCGGTCGTCCATTTGCAGGACGGGGGGCTGCTTGACAGGGGAGGAGCGCAGGGAGACGGAGAAGCGGGGGTAGTGGACAACGGCGCGCAGCTTGCTTCCCTGGAGCTGCGCCGCAGCGCTCTGCCAGCCGCGGCCGAACAGGGTGACGCAAAGATCGGTGAGGTGGCTTCCGTAGAAGTGCCAGCCGCCAAAAGGGGAGAAGGGGTCGGCCTGGTAGGAGAGCGTGTAGCTACCCTGACAGGGCAGCTTTCCCGCCAGATGCCGGACCTCCTGGGTGAAGCAGATGGTGGAGCCGCCGGTGCAGGGGGTGCCCGTCTGGAGGGCTGTTTTTTGAATCCGGAGGGCATCCTCAACGGCGTGGGTGAAGGGCTTGTCTACAAAGACAGGCTTTTTTTCTTTCAGGCACAGCTCGGCCAGCTCCGCGTGCTGGCCGCCGTCCCGCAGGACAATGGCTACGGCGTCCACAGAACGGATGAGCTCCTGGGGCTGGCGGCATACCGTCAGACCGCGGCAGGAGGGCAGAAGCTCCGGGGCGTCAAGACCGCAGATGTGGGTTACGGTGTGCTCTCCTCCGGGAAACTGGGTGGAAATAGCGTTACGAAAGAAGTTCGCGTGTCTGCTGCGCAGGCCAATCACGCCTAGCCTCATTGAGCCGCATCCTCTCTTGATATATAGTCAACACACTTGAAAATCGGTAAAGTTCGGCGGCCAAAATGGCACAGGGCGGCGTTGTCGTCTTTGGCTGGCGTCAGCCCGCCTGCATCCTCCGCCTTGCCCCGCGCCATTTTTCCTCCCCTCCTTTTTACCTCTTCTCAAGTGCGTCGACTATAGTAGATAAGGAATAGAAAACTGTTTCTCCGGTGGGCCATGGCCCGCCGGATTTTTTTGTTCCTGCCGCCCTGGATGTCCTCTATTATACAAGAAGGCAGGTGGAAAGTCAATCGTTATAGAAAATATTTTCTGAAAATATTTTGGATTTTCCATGAAAAAACACTTGCAATTATCTGTAAAAACGATTATAATAAGCTAAAAACAGGGGAGGCAACTGGTTGAAATAGATAAAAAGAGGCGTTTGTTGTGAAAATACACAAGTTGAAAAGCTTCGATTTGGAGAGACGTATAAGAAATCGTTTTCTATTCTATTTCGACAAAAGGTTCGTGACCGCATAGATCTATGCGTAGCGATAAATACTGAAGGAAAAACAAAGAATGGAGGAAATGAACGTATGAAAAAGGTAATCGCATTGGCGCTCTCCGTCCTGATGATGACCTCGGTGCTGGCTGGCTGTGGGGACAAGGATAAGCCGGGCGGAGCTGGAACATCCGGCAGCGTCAGCGGCGGCACGTCGGGCAGCCAGGGTGCGGCCAATCAGGACCCCATCAAGATTGGGTCCATCCAGGATACATCCGGCGGGGCGTCTCTGGCGGGCCAGCCCAACCAGTGGGGCGTAGAGTACGCCGTCCGCTGGATCAACGAAAACGGCGGCATCAATGGCCGGCCGGTGGAGCTGTACAGCCGCGACTGTCAGAACGACGCCGAGGTGGGCGTCACCAACTATCGGGAGCTGGTGGATGAGGTGGGTGTCTGCGCCATCATCGGGCCTCCCCTGTCCAACCCCGCCTCCGCCTGGGTGGAGCTTGCCACTGAGGACAAGGTGCCTATTGTAGGCCACTTTATGGACGAGGTGTGCACCACCGACCCCGATACCGGTGAGGCCTACCCCTACATGTTCCTGGCGGAGCCCTCCTGTGCCGTTCAGAGCTATATCCTCGCGGAATACGGCATGAAGGAGCTGGGTGTAAAGACTATCGCCACTTTGTATAACACCTCCAACGCTTACGCTGTGGCCCATGAGGGTCCCTTCGTCAGCTATGTGGAGAGCAACGGCGGCAGCGTTCTGGCGCGGGAGACCTTCGGCTGGACCGATACCGACTACACCGCCCAGGCCCAGAAGATCGCCGCCCTGAACCCCGACGCGGTGCTGCTGTGCGACTACTGCAACCAGATGGTCACCGCCTATGACAATCTGCGGGACGCCGGCTATACCGGCTATATCCTGGGCGCCAACACTATGTATCCCCCCTTCAACACTCTGGTGAAGAACAAAATTACCGACTGCTATTTCGTTCAGAACTACGATCTGAGTACCGGCACAATCGCCGAGCTGCTGGAAATCCAGATGCAGGAGACTGGCACAGACTATCCCACTTCTAACGTAGGCTTCGGCTGGGACGCCTGCATGGTCCTGTTCAATGCCATGAAGCAGGCGAAGGACCCCACCGACGGTGAGGAGGTCCGGCAGATTCTGGAGAACAGCACCAAGGACGTGGAGTCCGCCGGCGGCGCGAAGATCACCATCGACCCCGCCATCCACCGTCCCACCCGGGACATGGGGATGTATATCGCCACCTATGACGCGGATGTCAATGTGGACTGTCTGGTCTACATGACCTCCGACTATAACAGCTGATCCTGCGCGGCAGGGAGGACAGGCACAACCGGGCGGACGGGATTCGTCCGCCCGGTCTTCTAAGGAGCGAGATATATGACGTTTCAACTATTTATCAGTGGAATTTCCCTGGGGTCTGTCTACGCGCTGATTGCGGTGGGCTTTGCCATTGTGTTCAGCATTTTGAAGTTCAGCAACTTTGCCCACGGCGGCATGATCAGCGCCTGCGCTTACATCGGTTATTTTTTCCTGAGCGCCTTTGAGACCCCGCCGCCCTTTGCGGTTACGGTGCTCTTTACAACCGTGTGCGGCGTGCTGCTGGCTCTGTTGGTGGATGTGGTCGCCTACCGGCGAATCCGCAGAAAGCAGGCCCCCAATATTTACTATTTTTTGGCTTCTATCACCATTGCCATCCTGATTGAACAGATTTTAAGCGTGTTTTTCGGCAAGAATCTCTACGGGTATCCGGCGATTTTTAAAAACACTACATTTAACATCGGAAGCATCCGGTTTTCCTCGGTGGATACCCTCATCCTGATGGTCTCTCTTGCCATTCTTGCGGTGCTGCTCTATGTAATCAACGGTACTCGGATCGGTTTGGCTATTCGGGCAGTGGCCATCAGCCCCTCCACCAGCCGGCTGATGGGGATGAACTCCGATGTGATTATCGTTGTGGTCTTTGCCATTGCCGGAGCTCTGGCGGGCATCTCCGGCGTGCTGCTGGGGATGAAGTACTCGGTCTACCCCTCGCTGGGTCCCTCCATGATGATTAAGGGCTTTATCGCCTCGGTCATCGGCGGGCTGGGCAGTCTGGGCGGAGCGATTACCGCCGCTGTCGCGCTGGGCATTGTGGAGATTTTCCTGACCTACTGGATCGGCTCCCTGTCCGCGCCCATCGTCCTGTTCGGCATCATGCTGGTTTTCCTGGCCATCCGGCCCGAGGGAATCTCCGGCAGGTTTGCCAAGGACAAGGTATAAGGAGGGCGCTATGAGTAATTATCAGCTGTCGCTTATCATGCTGGCCTGCATCTCGGTGATTACCGTGTCCGGCGTGTTTACCATGACCAGTCTGGCCGGAATGTTCTCTCTGGGTCAGGCGGCCTACATGTCCATCTGCGCCTACCTCACCTTCTGCCTGGCCCGGTATCTGAGCCTGCCGATCTGGCTCACCGCGGTGATCGGCCTGGCGGCCAGCGGGCTGGTGGCCCTGATTATCTCCCTGCCCACGCTGAAGCTGAGGCGGGACTACTTCGCCCTGCTGTCGGTGGGCTTTGGGCAGATGGTGTCCTCCATCGTGATTCTGCTGGGGGACTGGACCAACGCCTCCATCGGGTTTTCCAAGATTCCCAAGGTGAAGGGGCTGGTGTGGATCATCCTGGCTATTACCGCGCTGATTGTCTTTATGGTCCGCAACCTGAAGTACTCCCGTTTCGGACGGATGTGCATCGCGCTTAAGACGGACGAGATTGCCGCCCGCAGCTTTGGCATCGACGTCTACCGGCTGAAGGTGAAGATCTATGTGCTGGCCTCCGTGATTGCCGGCGTGGGCGGCATCTGCTATGGCCTGCGGAACCGGGTCATCTCGCCGGATGCCTTCGACTGGTCCCTGTCCGCCGAGATGCAGATTCTGCTCTTCTTCGGCGGCACCAATTCTCTGACCGGCTCCGTCATCTCCGCAGCCGGATTGAAGGTCCTGCCGGAGTTTTTGAAGGGCGTCAAGCTCTTCGGCATCAATCTTCAGGACTGCAAAACCATTATCTACTGTCTGCTGATTATTGTGGTCATCAACTTCCGGACCCAGGGCATTATGGGTGAGCGGGAGCTGGATACCGCCGCCCTGCGCAGGCTGGCCGGCAGATTTACCTGGAGCGGGAGAGGAGGGGGAGCATGAGCCAGTGCATCCTGAAAACGGAGCATCTGCACAAGAATTTCGGCGGCGTCACCGCGGTAAAGGATTTCAGCTTCTCGGTGGATGAGGGGCAGGTTGTTGCCATCATCGGGCCAAACGGCGCGGGAAAGACCACAATCTTCAACCTGATCTCCAAGATATACCAGCCGGACAGCGGTGTTTTGACCTTCAACGGCCAGGATATCACCGGGAAATCCCAGATTGAGACCGCCCGCATGGGGATCTCCCGCACCTTTCAGAACACCCGGCTGTTTACCGACCTGAGCGTGCTGGACAATGTGAAGGTGGCGCTGGATTACGGCGCCAGATACACCATTCTGGAGGCCATGCTCCTGACGCCCCGCCGCTGGAAACACGAGCGGGAGGCGGGCCGGAGAGCCCACAACTGTCTGGAGCTGCTGAATCTGGACCAGTACGCCGGGAAGCGGCCCTCCAATCTGCCCTACGGCATCCAGCGCCGGGTGGAGATCGCCCGGGCCCTGGTGTCTGAGCCCAAGGTGCTTATGCTGGACGAGCCCGCCGCCGGACTGAACCCGGAGGAGGTGTTTCAGCTGGTGGATTTCATCCGGGAGATCAAGGAAAAATATCCCAGGCTGGCCATTCTGATCATCGAGCACCGGATGGATCTGGTGATGAACCTGAGCGACTATATCTATGTGCAGGATTTCGGCGAGACCATTGCCCAGGGCCTGCCGGAGGCGGTTCGGACGGATCCCCTGGTGCTGAAGGCCTATCTGGGAGAGGAGGAGTGAGCGTGGGGGTCATTTTGGATATCCGCGGCCTGAAGGTGTTTTACGGGATTCACGAGGCTGTGTGCGGCGTGGACATGGAGATCAATGAGGGGGAGATTACCGCCGTCATCGGCTCCAACGGCGCGGGGAAGACCACCATCATCAACGCGATCTCCGGCATGGTACCCCGCCAGGGAGAAATCCGCTACAGCGGGGCCCCTCTGCCCGCCCAGGCCAACCGTGTGGTGCGCCAGGGGGTGGTCCAGGTTCCGGAGGGGCGGAAAATCTTTGCCGGCCTTACCGTGGAGGAGAACCTGACCGCCGGAGCCTACACCGTGAAAAACAGAAAAGAGATCGAGCGGCTGCTTCAGGAGCAGTATGAGATGTTCCCCCGGCTGAAGGAGCGGCGCAGACAGGATGCAGGAACCCTGTCCGGCGGAGAGCAGCAGATGCTGGCGATCTGCCGGGGGCTGATGGCCAAGCCCAAGGTGCTTATGCTGGATGAGCCCTCCCTGGGCCTGGCCCCCGTGGTGGTCAACGAGGTATTTCACAATATTCAGCGCATCTGCCAGGAGGGCATAACCGTCATCCTGGTGGAGCAGAACGCGAAAAAATCACTGAGCATCTGCGACCGGGCCTATGTGATTGAGACCGGCCGGGTGGTGATATCAGGCACCGGCGGGGAGATGCTGGAGAACCCGGAGGTGGCGTCGGCCTATTTGGGCACGGCCCGCGATCAGTAAGATAAGAGGAGTAAAGATTATGGAGTTTAAGACCATGACAGTGGAAAATCTGTCCGTCCGCGCGTTTGACACCCGGGAGGAGATGGGCCGGGCCGCTGCTCTGGACGCCGCCGCCCGTATTCGGAAGATTATCGAGGAGAGGGGAGAGGCCAACCTGGTGTTTGCCGCCGCCCCCTCCCAGAACGAGCTGCTGGAGGAGCTGCTCCGCCAGGACATAGACTGGACCAAGGTCCGGGGCTTTCATCAGGACGAGTACATCGGTATCGACGAGAAGGAGCCCGCCGGTTTTGGCTGCTTCCTCCGCCGGGCCATCTTCGACCGGGTTCCCTTTAAGGAGCTGCACTTCCTGCTGTGCGGGGCGGACCAGGCGGAGGAGAAATGCCGGGAATACACCAGGCTTCTGGAGGAGCACCCCATCGACCTGATCTTCCTGGGAATCGGGGAGAATGGTCATCTGGCCTTCAACGACCCCGCCGTGGCCGACTTTGATGACCCGAAGAAGGTGAAGGTGGTGGAGCTGGACGATGTCTGCCGCCAGCAGCAGGTGAACGACGGCTGCTTCGCCGGCCTGGACCAGGTGCCAAAGCAGGCCATGAGCATGACCATGTCGCTGATTATGTCGGTGCCTCAGGCTGTCTGTGTGGTGCCCACCGGGCGCAAGGCCGACGCGGTGTACAACGCCCTCTTCGGCCCTGTCACTACCGCCTGCCCCGCCAGCATCCTGCGCCGGCATCCCAGCGCGGCGCTGTATCTGGACCGGGACAGCGCGGGCAGACTGTAACAGGGGGGTATGCCTGTGTATCGAAATACTGTGGATGAAATTGCGGAAAAGGACCCGGAGCTGGCCATTCTGCCTGTGGGCTCTCTGGAGCAGCACGGGGCTCACCTGCCCATTATGACCGATTGGGCCATCGCCTCTGAGCTGGGCCGCCGGGTGGCCCGGGAGATGGGGGCCTTCCTCATTCCGGCCCTGCCCATCTCCACCAACCGGGAGCAGATGGGGAGGAAGGGGGCTGTGTGGATGGAGAGCGTCACCTTCTATCAGATGATGACTGATATCATTCTGAGCCTGAAGACCCAGGGCTTTCGGAAGGTGGGTATTTTGCAGTGCCACGGGGGAATTTTTATCATGACCCCTCTTCTGCGGGACCTGAACTCCAGATACAATCCGGAGCTGATGGTGGCCCTGGCCGACACCTGCACCTTTAACGACACGCTCTGCCGGGAGGGGATTATCCAGTCCAGCACCGAGCTCCATGCCGGGGAGGTGGAGACCTCTCAGATGCTGGCGATTGCCCCGGAGACGGTCCACATGGACCGGGCGGCGGATTTTGTGCCTGCGGTCCCCCGGCCCTACCTGAACTACGGCAGCATCTTCCGCGCTACCCCCTCCGGGGTGTGGGGGGAGCCCACCCTGGCCTCGGCGAAGAAGGGGGAGCTGATCTTCCGGCGCACGGCCCAGCTGGCGGTCCAGGCCCTCACCGACGCCTTCTCCTATATGGGGGCCAAGGAGCGGTTTGGCTATAGTAATTTCTAAAGGAGGAGTGATTCCGATGAAAAAACTTCGGGTTTTGCTGGTGGGGGCGGCGTTTTCCTCTGACCTCCACTCCGACGGCTACAGCCGGATTCTGGACAAGGTCCAGATTGTGGGCATATGTGACAAGGACCTGAACCGCGTCGCTGCCCTGGCCCAGCGGTACGGCTTTACCGGCTACACCCCATATGACGACTACGCCGCCGCCATTGAGCAGTGCGACTGTGACCTGGTGGATATCTGCATGCCCAACTTCCTCCACCACGATGTGGCGGTCAAGGCGCTGAACGCCGGCCGGGACATCATCTGCGAAAAGCCCCTTGCCACCACGGTGGAGGACGCCCAGGACATGGTGGACACGGCGGACCGGCTGGGCAGGCACATCTACTACGCCGAGGACTGGCTCTTTGCCCCCGCCTTCCGCCGGGCTCTGGAAATTCTGAACAGCGGCAAGGTTGGCCGGCCCCTGTATATCCGGGCCCGGGAGTGCCACAGCGGGTCCCACAGCCCCTTTGCCCAGTCCATCAAATACTGCGGCGGAGGCTGCATGGTCCACCTGGGGGTGCATCCCGTCAGCTTTATGCTGGCCCTGAAGGAAAACCGCTGGAGTGAGCTGACCGCCATGACGTCGGGCGGCAGCGGAAGCAACCTGGTCCACCGCCAGATGGAGGGGGAGGACTGGGCCGGCGCCTTCCTGCGCTTCGCCGACGGCACCTATGCCACCCTGGAGGCCAACTATGTCACCGTTGGCGGTATGGAGGACGTGCTGGACATCTACTGCGAGGAGGGCTGCATCCATGTGGACCTGTCCTTCTCCGGGCCGGTGCGGGTGTTCTCCCTTCCGGGGCTGGACTACACCGTGGAAAAGGCGGAGATCACCACCGGCTGGTCCACTCCGGCGGTGGATGAGAAGTACAGCCTGGGCTACTGCGGCGAGATCAATCACTTTGTGGACTCCGCCCTGGCCGGCCGTGACGCCCAGGTGGGCCTCCGGGGCCGGGACGGCCTGGAGACGCTGAAGGTAATCAACCTGATTTACCGCTCCGCCCGGGAGGGAGTCAGCGTCAAAAATGACAGACTGGAGGGATAATGGTGGAGGACATCCGGATTCCGGTCACCGTAGGCGGGGTGACCTTTTCAAATCCCTTCTATGTGGCCTCCGGGCCCACCACCAAATCTGTCCGCCAGCTGCTGCGCATTGAGGAGACCGGCTGGGCCGCCGCCAGCATCAAGCTGAGCATCGACCCCGCCCCCTATATCAACCGCAAGCCCCGATACAGCCTGTTCAAGGACCGGGACGCCCTGGCCTTCACCGCCGAGAAGCGCCTCACCTTCCAGGAGGGGCTGCGGCTGGTGGAGCAGGCCAAGCCCAAGCTGCGCAGTCTGCTGCTGATGGCCAATATGACCTACGCCGGGGACGCCGGCCCCGAGGGCTGGGTGAACATGGCCAGGCGCTTTGAGGAGGCGGGGGCGGATATCATCGAGCTGAACATGTGCTGCCCCAATATGAGCTACAATCTGGAGATGACCTCCGGCGGAAGCCAGACCGCCTCCAGACAGACCGGGGCCAGCATGGGCCAACAGGCCGATATTGCCGCCGAAATTGTCTCTGCCATCAAGGAGGAAATTTCCATCCCTCTCTTTGTGAAGCTGACCCCCGAGGGGGGACAGATTGCCAGGGTGGCCCAGCGGCTCTACGCCGCCGGGGCGGACGCGGTGGGGGGAACAGGCAACCGTCTGGGGATGCCGCCCATCGACTTGGACGACCCGGGACGGGCCTTTTACCACCTCCAGGAGGAGATCTCCATGGGCTGCTACTGTAGCGGCTGGCTGAAGCCTCTGGCCCAGCGGGACACCTATGAGATCAGCAAGGTCTGTGGGCAGGACGCCCCCATCATGGCCGCCGGAGGCATCCGGAACTGGCGTGACGCGGTGGAGATGGTGCTGTGCGGCGGGACCCTGCTGGGGGTGTGCGCCGAGACCCTGATCTCCGGCTACGACATTGTCCGGCCCATGATCGCCGGGCTGGATCAGTATATGAGGGACCACGGCTACACCGACCTGACCCAGATGCGGGGGCTGGTGGTGCCCCAGGTGCGCACTGCCGCCGACGTGACCCTCCACACGGGCTATGCCCGGATCAGGGAGCCCAATCTGTCTGCCCCCTGCAAGAGCGCCTGTCCCATCCATGTGCCTGTCCAGGCCTATGTGCGGAAGGTGGCAGAAAGGGATTTTCGGGCGGCCTGGGACCTGATTACCGCCGCCCCTCTCCAGGAGGTCTGCGCCCTGGTGTGCAGCCACCCCTGCGAGGACGCCTGTATCCGGGGGGACTATGACAGCCCTGTCAAAATCCGGGAGATCAAGCGCTTTGTGCTGGATTACGGCAGAGACCGGGGCTGGACGCCGAACTGGGCCGCGGCCCGGGACAACGGACGGAGGGCTGCCGTGGTGGGCGCGGGCCCCCGGGGGCTGGCCTGTGCCGTGGAGCTGCGCCGGGCCGGCTATGCCGTCACCGTCTTTGAGGCGGAGGAGGAGGCCGGCGGAATGCTCCGGTACGGCCTGCCGGAGAGCGGCGGCCAGCGGCAGGTGTTGAAGGACACCGTCCGCCAGCTGGAGCGCTGGGGCATTCACTTTGTGTTTGACCGGAGAATTGAAAACGCCCGGGAGCTCAGGGATCAGGGCTTTGACGCGGTGGCTGCCGCCCTGGGCGCCGGCCCGGCCCGGGAGGGCGGGACCGGCGGAGAGGACGCCCTGACCCTGCTGAGCCGGCTGAGCCGGGGG
>NZ_QWKG01000095.1 GCF_009911595.1 Colidextribacter sp. OB.20 | reverse complement strand
GCAGCCCCTTTCAATGTAAAAAAGTTACCCTGGTAGACATCCGGTAGATGTCCCGGAAAACGAAAAAGCCGCCGGGCCCTGCGGTGCAGGAGCCCGGCGGCTTTTTTGGTAGACTTTTGGTAGACGGGGGACGGTTTCGTAAATGAGAAACGGAATGCTCTGGAAAGTGTAAAAATTTTATGAACCCTATTGCAATTTAAGGAAATGTGCGATAGAATACATTTAGCACTCAGATCGAAAGAGTGCTAAATATATTGTTATCAAAGAAATTTTATATACATGGAGGAATCGCAATCATGGCAAAGAAACAATTTAAGGCAGAATCCAAGCGGCTGCTGGACCTGATGGTCAACTCCATCTACACCCACAAGGAGATTTTTCTCCGGGAGCTCATCTCCAACGCCAGTGACGCAGAGGACAAGCTGGCCTACAAGTCCCTCACTGACGACAGTGTGACGGTGAAGCGCAAGGACCTGAAAATTACCATTGTCCCCGACAAGGAGAAGCAGATGCTCACTGTCTCCGACAACGGCGTAGGCATGAGTAAGGAGGAGCTGGAGTCCAACCTGGGCACCATCGCCCGCAGCGGCTCGGGCCAGTTCAAGGCCGGCCTGGCGGAGGACGACAAGGCGGCTGGGAAGATCGACGTCATTGGCCAGTTCGGTGTGGGCTTCTACTCCGCCTTCATGGTGGCCGACCATGTGACGGTCATCTCCCGGGCCTGGGGCTCTGAGGAGGCCTGGATGTGGCAGTCCGACGGGGCGGACGGCTACACCGTCACCGCCTGCGAGAAGGAGGTCCCTGGCACCGACGTCATTATGCACATCAAGGACAACGCCGACGAGGAGAACTACGACCAGTATCTGGATACCTATAAATTACAGGAGCTCATCAAAAAGTACTCCGACTATATCCGCTACCCCATTGTCATGGAGGTGGAGGACTACCGCCAGAAGGAGAAGCCGGAGGACGCCGGCGAGGACTACAAGCCCGAGTGGGAGACCGTCAAGGAGTGGAAAACCCTCAACTCCATGGTCCCCCTGTGGCAGCGGCCCAAGTCCAAGGTGAAGCCTGAGGAGTACAACGCTTTCTACAAGGAGAAGTTCGGCGACTGGCAGGACCCTCTGGCCGTCGTCCACACCAGCGCCGAGGGGGCGGTGACCTACAAGGCTATGCTCTACATCCCCTCCCAGACCCCCTACGACTTCTACACCCGGGAGTACCAGAAGGGCCTGCAGCTCTACTCCTCCGGCGTGCTGATTATGGACAAGTGCGCCGACCTGCTCCCCGATCACTTCCGCTTTGTGAAGGGGGTGGTGGACTCCGCCGACTTCTCCCTGAACATCAGCCGGGAGGTGCTCCAGCACACCCGGCAGCTGAAGGTAATCGCCTCCGCCCTGGAGAAGAAGATCAAAAGCGAGCTTCTCAAGATGCAGAAGGAGGACCGGGAGAAGTATGAAGCGTTCTGGACCGCCTTCGGCACGCAGCTGAAGTACGGCGTGGTGGCCGATTACGGCCAGCACAAGGACATCCTACAGGACCTGCTGCTGTTCTGGTCCTCCAAGGAAGGCAAAAATACCACCCTGGCCGCCTACAAGGACCGGATGCCCGAGGATCAGCCCTTCTGCTACTACGCCTGCGGCGAGAGTGTGGAGAAGATCGCCAGACTGCCCCAGGTGGAGCGTATTCTGGACAAGGGCTATGAGATCCTGTACTGCACTGAGGACGTGGACGACTTCGTCATGAAGGGCCTGCGGGAGTTTGGCGGCAAGGAAATCAAGTCGGTCACGGAGGAGGGCGCCCTGCCCCAGACCGAGGAGGAGAAGAAGGCTGCCGAGGAGAAGGCCGAGGCGGGCAAGAGCGTGCTGGAGGCGGTGAAGGAGGCCCTGGCGGACCAGGTGAAGGAGGTTCGTGTCTCCTCCATCCTCAAGTCCGGCGCCTGCTGCCTGTCCGCCGACGGCCCCGTCTCCATCGAGATGGAGAAGTATATGCGCAAGCTGGAGGGCAGCCAGCAAATGAAGGCCGAGCGGGTGCTGGAGCTCAACCCCGACTCCGCCCCCTTCGCCGCCCTGAAAAAGGCGGTGGACGCCGGGGATAAGGAGACAGTGGGCAAGTATTCCAAGCTTCTCTACGCCCAGGCCCTCCTCCTGGCCGACCTGCCTCTGGAGAACCCGGCGGAGTACACCGAGCTTGTCTGCTCCCTGATGATCTGAACCGAACAAAAAAGCGGAACGCCTGCCGGCGTTCCGCTTTTTCAGCGTGTCAAAGAACCCTCGTCCCCCGTAGGGCAAGGCTCCATTTCCCCGCAAGGGGGAGGCGATGTGTGTAGGGCGCGACGACCCCGGCGCGCCGTTGGAATCAGGCGGCTATGCGGCGGGCCGAGCCGTCCCGCCCTACAGAGGGCGGCGGCTGTGTAGGGGCGCACATTGTGCGCCCACCGCTAACAGGCCGGGTCCGAAAAAGCGGGCGGACAATGTCCGCCCCTACAGAGGGCTCAAAGCCCTCATATGCTTTGCAAAACGCAATACTACACCCCCTTCGGGGGCGCCTCCTTTGCCAAAGAAGGCTTTTTGTGCGCTCTGTTCCGTAGATGCTTTTTTATCCTTACAGGGTCTCCAGCTCCTTCATCCACAGGGTGTTCACCGCATCCGACGGCATTCTCCAGTCCCCCCGGGGGGAAAGGGCCAGAGAGCCCACCTTAGGGCCGTCGGGCAGGCAGGAGCGCTTGAACTGCTGAGCGAAGAAGCGGCGGTAAAAGCTGTTCAGCCACTTCAAAAGGGTCTCCCGGTCATATTTGTCCCCCAGGGCGTACTCCGCCAGCCGCAGCACCTTCCGGGGCCCGAAGCCCCAGCGGACGGCGTAGTAGAGGAAGAAGTCGTGGAGCTCGTAGGGACCCACCAGGTCCTCGGTTCTCTGGGCGATCTCCCCGTCCTTGGGGGGGAGCAACTCGGGGGACACCGGGGTGTCCAGAATATCCCGCAGCACCTCCCCGGCCTTTCCGCCCAGCCGGTCAGCCTCCCAGTCCACCAGATGGCGCACCAGGGTCTTGGGGATGGAGCCGTTCACCCCGTACATGGACATGTGGTCGCCGTTGTAGGTGGCCCAGCCCAGGGCCAGCTCGCTCAGGTCGCCGGTGCCGATGACCAGCCCTCCCCGCTGGTTGGCCAGGTCCATGAGCACCTGGGTGCGCTCCCGGGCCTGCCCGTTTTCGAAGGCGACAGAGTGGTCCTCCATGGACTGGCCGATGTCGGCAAAGTGCTGCTCCACCGCCCTGCCGATGTTCACCTCCCGGAAGTCCACCCCCAGCTCAAGGGCCAGCAGCTCCGCGTTGGAGCGGGTGCGCCTGGTGGTGCCGAAGCAGGGCATGGTGACGGCCAGGATGTCAGTCCGGGGCCGGGACAGCATGTCGAAGGCCCGGGCGGTGATCAGAAGGGCCAGGGTGGAGTCCAGCCCTCCGGACAGCCCCACCACGGCGCAGGAGGCCCGGGTGTGCTCCAGCCGCTTTTTCAGGCCCAGGGCGGCGATGGCGAAGATCTCCTCACACCGCTCCTGCCGGTCCGCGCCGTCCTCGGGGACGAAGGGGTTCTTCGCCACGGGCCGGGTGAGAACGGTGTTCTCCGCCTCCAGCCGGAAGAAGCAGGGGCAGGAGGAGCCCTCCGCCGCACCGAAGGTATTCATCCGCTGGCGCTCATGGGCCAGCCGGCCCACATCAATCTCGCTCACCGTCAGCCCGGTTTCAAAGCGTTTCTCCGCCAAAATCGTCCCGTTTTCGGCGATGAGGCTGTGTCCGGCAAAGACCAGGTCGGTGGTAGACTCCCCCTCGCCGGCGTTGGCGTAGACATAGCCGCACACCAGCCTCCCCGACTGCCCCGCCACCAGCGCGCGGCGGTAGGCCGCCTTGCCCGCCACCTCGTTGCTGGCGGACAGATTCAGGATGACGGCGGCCCCGTTCTGGGCCAGCCGGGCGGAGGGGGGCTCGGCAGTCCACAGATCCTCACAGACCTCCACCCCAACGGTCAGACCGGGGACGTTCTCGCAGTCGAAGATGACCAGGTTGTGGGCGTCCAGGCTGACCCTCTGGCCGCACAGGGTGAGAAGATAGTCCGCCCCCCGGCCCGAGGCGAACCAACGGCCCTCGTAGAACTCCCCATAGCTGGGGATATAAAGCTTGGGAACCAGGCCCAGAATTTTGCCCCGGTTAATCACCGCCGCGCAGTTGTACAGCTTACCGTCCCAGCGGTTCCACACCGGCAGGCCGACGGCAGTGAGCATGTCCAGCTCTTTGGTTTCCTCCAGAATGCGGCCCAGGGCCTCCTCCGCACCACGGAGGAGGGTGTCCTGCAAAAACAGGTCGCCGCAGGTGTAGCCGGTGACGCACAGCTCGGGCAGGGCCAGCACCTTGACCCCCTGAGCCGCCGCCTCCCGCATCAGGGCAATGATCTGTCCCGCGTTGTATTCGCAGTCCGCCACCTTAATCTTCGGCGTCCCCGCCGCAGCCTTGATAAAACCGTCTCTCATGGGAGGGCCCCCTTTGGTCAGTAATTCTCCCCCTTATCATATCCCAATTTTGCCCCGATTGCAAGAAAAATGAAAAAAGAGCGCACTGTGCCCTCACTTCCATTAAATGTATGCAAACGTACCACTTTTCCTCCTTGCACACGGTAATTGAGAGCGGAAAACAGCCTTCCCCCCTCTGGAGGACGCGATGCGTGTAGGGCGCGACGACCCCGGCGCGCCGTTGGAATCAGGCGGCTATGCGGCGGGCCGAGTCGTCCCGCCCTACGGAGGGCTCAAAGCCCTCATATGCTCCGCACGTTTCGCCTGCGGCGAAACACAATCCTCCGCCCCAGTTTGCGAACTGGGGCACCTCCTTTCGAAAGGAGGCTTTTTTCGTCCTCAAGACATTTTTAAGGAGGAACGACGATGAACGCAACAACGAACTACCAGCTCAGCCAGTGGGACGCCTCTGACCGGGTTCTGCGCACCGACTTCAACGCCGACAACGCCAAAATCGACGCCGCACTGAAAGCCATTGCGGACCAGGCCCAGCGGGCGGAACGGGCCATCGAACAGGCCAACTACCGGGAATACAATCAGATGCTCAAGCAGCTCTATGCGGGGCAGAGCCCGGAACAGCCGACCCATATCCTTTTCGATGCCTTTTTGGACAACAGCAGGATTGCCAGCACATCCGAGGGGGTTTCGGTCTCGAAAACGCCTCCTGGCCTGCGCCTGAGCAGTCCCCAGTATATTACGGGGACCGCCATCACCAAACCCTACTCAATAGATACAAAGATATCCTATCTCCAGCTGATTCAGCGCCGGTCACCCTCCTCAGCGCAGGGCGTGGCAATCCGCTGGAACGGGACCGGAGCGTGGGTCAATCTGGACCGCGACCGGGTAAATATTGAAGAGAATCTCCAGAAGGAACTGGGAATAACCGATATCTATAAGCCGCTGGCCCGGAAGGGCACCTCGTTTGAGATTAAGTGGGATCTGAGCTGGACAGACAAGGAGATGCCGCAGGTGACCATCTATGACTTTGTTGTCTTTTTGACGTAAATAAAGCACCCCGGACTTTTCGCCCAGAGTGCTTCGTAAAAGGCCGGGTTCTCCATTGACGTCCCCTGTCAAATACAGTATAATATTGTCGAGTTCCGCAGGGGAAAGCCCAGCGGCGGCAGGCGGTTGGCTACACCACCCGAAAGGGGGTGAGCTTATGCCCATAACTTTGACCTTTCATGTTCGCGGGATTACCGTGACCATTCGGTTAAAACGGGACAACCGCCACTCGGCCAAGTGACGGTTGCCTGAGCAAACACTCTTTTAGCAACTGACTTCTGAGCCAACCGCTTGCCCGGGTGACGAACCTGCGGGACTCATTGAAATTATTATACCTGTCCCCGCCCCTTCTGTCAAGGGCGGGTTTTATTGACTTTTCCTGTCAAATACGGTATAATATTGTCGAGTTCCGCAGGGGAAAGCCCAGCGGCGGCAGGCGGTTGGCTACACCACCCGAAAGGGGGTGAGCTTATGCCCATAACTTTGACCTTTCATGTTCGCGGGATTACCGTGACCATTCGGTTAAAACGGGACAACCGCCACTCCGGCAAGTGACGGTTGTCTAAGCGTTTTTCCAAGGCAACTCTTACAAACCTGAGCCAACCGCTTGCCCGGGTGACGAACCTGCGGGACTCATTGAAATTATTATACCTGTCCTCGCCCCTTCTGTCAAGGGCGGGTTTTATTGACTTTTCCTGTCAAATACGGTATAATATTGTCGAGCTCCGCAGGGGAAAGCCCAGCGGCGGCAGGCGGTTGGCATCACCACCCGAAAGGGGGTGAGCTTATGCCTATAACTTTGACCTTTCATGTTCGCGGGATTACCGTGACCATTCGGTTAAAACGGGACAACCGCCACTCCGACAAGTGACGGCTGTCTGATGTTTAGATAACCCATATCCTTGTTCGAGCCAACCGCTTGCCCGGGTGACGAACCTGCGGGACTCATTGAAATTATTATACCTGTCCCCGCCTCTTCTGTCAAGGGGCGGTTTTTTCCTGTTTTCTGATAAAGAGCACCCCGGGCCGAAGCCCGGGGTGCAGTTTTGATCGGAGATGCAGATCAACCGTTTACTCGATCAGGACTTGATAATCTTGATCTCATACTCGGTGTAGTCGTTGGCGTCCTCGATGGTAACAGTGAAGGTTTTTCCATCGCCAGCCTGTGTCAGAGTAGTCTTGCCAACTACATTTCCGCCATCCAGAACCACATAGTTGCCAGCCTCGAAAGCATCGCCATCACCGCCGTCAGTCAGAGTGACAGTGAGAACCAGCTTGCCATCGGCGAGCTTCACCGCGGTAGCGGTGGTGTTGGATACCGTAGTCTCACCGTCGCTGGCGCTCGCAATCGCGGTGCTGGTCCCAGTGCCGGTAATTGCAGTCTGGTCCAGCTTGATGACAGCCTTAGTAACCTCAACACTGGTCAGAGTGATGGTCACAGCGCTGTCGCCCTTGGCGGTCAGCTTGCCCCAGGCCGCGCCGTCGACCTTCAGGTCAGCCAGAGCGATGGAATACTTCACACCGCTGTCACTGGCGGCCGCCTTGGTGGCGGTCAGGGTGACGTCGCCGCCCACCAGGCCGCTGACAACGAAGGTGAACTTGGCCTCAGCGCCAGCTACCAGGCTGGTGTGCTCCACAGTAAAGGCCAGGCCAGAAGCCACGTCCTCTTCCTCGCCGATCTTAGTGGTGGTCTGAGTGATGCCGTTAACAGTGTAGCCGGTCACATCGCTGGTGCCAGCGTACTTCACGGTAGCGGCCTCAACCTTGACGTCCTTGACCTCGACCTTGGTGCCGGTGGCGTAGATGGCGCCAGGGCCGTCAGTCTCGCTGCCAAGCACGGTGCCGGCGTTGTCGGTTGTCACGGTGTAGGTGCCGTCCTTGCTGGTGCCGGTCAGGGTGTAGGTGACCTTGGTCTTGCCCACGTAGCTCGGCAGGGCAGACGCGTCCACCTTGAACTTGAGGGCGGCAGGGGCGGTGCTGTCAGTGGTCAGGGTAGTGCTGGTGTTAGCAGCGGCGCCGTCAATGACCACGCCCGCGCCGGAGTAGTCAACCTTGGAGCTGCTCTCGCGGGAAACCACCAGAGTGATGTTCAGGGTCGCGCCGCTGGCATTCTCAAGAGCCTGTGTATTAGTATCGTTTGTGAAGCTGTAGAGGCCCGCTGTAGTGCTGCCCGTACCAGAATTGTTGGTAATAGCGGTGGACAGGCCGTCAACCACATAGCTCATGGACTCCGGAGCAACACTGCTCGTATAGCCATCGGGCATCTTGACCTTAACCGTGATATAGTGGTTGCTATTGAAGGAGACCTCGGTCACCAGGGAGCTGTCGGTGCTGATGGTCTTGCCGTCGCCGTCCTTCAGGGTCAGATTGATGGCGGCGATATTGCCAATGTTAGGCGCGGCCTCGATAGCGCCGAAGCTGTAGGTCAGGGTCTTGGCGGCGGCGTTCCAGACAGGAGTGACCTCCTTGCCGTTGACGGTCAGGGTAGTGCCGGTGACGGTCTCGGCCAGGGTATAACCCTCGTCGGGAGTAACGGTGACGGTCAGAGTCAGAGCCGCGCCGGCCTGAATCTTCTTGTTGGTGCTGTCGTAAGCAGCTCCGCCCCAAACAGCGGTGCCGGAACCGCCCAGAACCTTCACGGTAACCTCAGGCGCAGCGTCGCCGTCCTTCAGGGTGGCGGGCACGCCGGAGACGGCGGCGGACTTGATCACGGTGCTGACGGGCGTGACAGCCTCGTTCAGGTTAACCGTGAGGTCGGTGTTGGCGTCAACGGGGAACTCGATGGTCACGCTGGAGCCGTCGGCGGCCACGGTGACCTTGGCGCCGGCGGGCAGCTTGGTGTTGTCCACGCTGTCCTCGGTGAACTTGCTGTCGGCGGGAGCCTTGATGGTCTGCTTGAAGCTCTTGCCTTCCTCGACCTCCCAGGTCTGCTTGCTGCCGTCAGCGTCGGTGTACTCGATGATGTGCTTATCCTGGATGGTGTGGCAGCGGATGATGTAGACCAGATCGGCCTGAACGGCGCTCTTGTCGCTCTCAACCACGGTCACATAGGTGTTGAACTCCTCGGTCTTGTCGAACACATCCAGGTCGTTGATGTCGCCGGGGGTGATGGTGTAGCTGTCGAAGGTGCCGTCCTTCTTGTAGTTATACTCCACCAGGACGAACTTGGTGTCCTTGTCGGTGGTGTACTGCAGCTCCTTCTTGCCGTCCACACTGGTCAGGGAGAAGGCGAAGCCGTTCTTCCGGACGGACTCAACCTTCAGGTTGTCCAGAGCCACGATCTCGGCGCGGGTGATGTAGGTCTCGCCGCCGTCCTCTTCGATGCGGGTGGCCTTATACAGCACGCCGGGCTCCAGGATGTAGGTGCTGGACTTGCCCACAACAGCGCCGTACTCCACGTAGAAGTGCTTCTGGGCCTCGCCGTCCACAAAAGCCTTCTCATAATCCCAGTACTTCTCGTTGCCGCTGCGGTTGAAGGTCTCGCGGTCCTGCTTGCTGACCATGAAGTAGTAGCCGCTGTCATAGATGTCGCCGTCGATGATGAACACCACGTCGGCCACGCCCTTGCGGTCGGTCACGTAAGCGATCTTGGCGTCATAG
Source organism: Colidextribacter sp. OB.20 (assembly GCF_009911595.1). Taxonomy (GTDB): domain Bacteria; phylum Bacillota; class Clostridia; order Oscillospirales; family Oscillospiraceae; genus Lawsonibacter. Next base: position 1,895 of record NZ_QWKG01000095.1, on the reverse strand, counting down.
ACGTTGGGCACATTCTCATAGCCGGTGTAGACCTTCTCGTTCTCGATGTCCACGAAGACGGTCTTCTGGTCCACGATGACGCGGCCCTTGCCGGTGCCGATGTAGGCGCGGTCACGGTAGATGTCGACCTCGCCGCCAGTGCCGCCGAAGGTCTCCTGGTCCTGCAGGTACCAGCTGTTCGCCCAGGTCAGGGTGTGGGCGTCGGAGCTGTTCTTGGTGTACTTCCAGACCATGAAGTCGATGTTGGAGTTCTCGGTCTTGTCGTAGTTCTCGTCGATCCACTTCACCTTGTCGCCGACAAGCGTTACGCCGTCGTAGGCGGTGCCGCCAGCGGGGACATTCTTCAGGTCCTTCTTGATGTCCACCTTGGCGGTGGTGGCGTCGGCGTAGATGACCTTGGCCACCCAGTCGCTCAGCTCCTCGTCGGAGTCCTTGACATACAGGTAGTTCAGCTGATCCTCGCCGGCCAGCTCATAGGCCAGAACATAGCCGTTGGGATCGCAGTACAGGTTGTACTCCTCGTCCAGAGTGGGGTGGGTCTTGCTGTTGACGTCATCCAGGTCGTAGACGGTGTGGCCGTCCTCGGAGTAGAAGTACTTGGTGCCGTCGGTCTCGAAGCGGATGTAGCTGTCGCCGGTCTTATCGTCCTGGTCCACGCGCTTCACGTCGCCGGTGGTCACGTCGGGCTCAAAGACCTCGCAGATGTAGAAGTCGTCATCGTCGTTCTCATCCACGGTGAAGACCACCAGGTCCTCAACCTCCCAGCCGCTGCCGGTGAAGGTGCGCACATCCAGGCGGCGGGGCTCGGTGGACAGGGACTTCACGGTGACAGTGCTGTCGTTCACGCGGGTGACCTCGCCCAGGTAGTAGTTGATCTCAACCACGGTCACAGTGGCGTCGCCGTCATCCACGTAGATTTCGGTCTTAGCGCCCTTGCCGGTGGGCCAATAACGGCTGTCATCGTTTTCAGGCACATAGTTGACGTCGCCATAGGTGTAGTAAGCGCCGCTGACAGTCTTCTTGTCAGAATAGAGCTGCTCACCGTTGTTCCAGACGGTCCAGACATAGTCCTTCTCGTCGCACAGGGTGCGGCCAAGGTCCTTCCAGACCTCGTCCTGGTCCTTCTTGTCGGTGTAGACATAGTCAGGAGTCAGAGCCACGGTGATGATCTCGTTCTTGTCCAGCATCCGGACGCGGCTGGCGATCAGGCCGCCCTGAGCGTCCAGGGACTGGTTGGCCTGAGTGCCGCCAGTGCCCTGGCTGGTGGTGGTGTTGTAGGTGCCGGTGCCCCAGGTGCGGGCAGGACGACCGTAGATGTCCTGGGTGTCGTCACGGTAAACCAGGTCGAAGTTCTTGTAGCCCAGAGTCTCCAGATAGTTGAAGTTCAAGGCGTAGATGATGCCCTGGTTCTCGTTGTAGTACACGCCGAGAAGCTCGTTGTACTGGACGGGGACAGTGGCGCTGATGGCGTTGAAGACCATCTCAGCCACGTTGTCACGGGCCAGCTCAGCGTTGGTGGCCAGCTTCAGCTCACCAAACATGTTGATCTTGGTGGCCTGAGCAACAGCGGCCAGAGCCCAGTCCTGAGCCTGTGCAATCTCGTTGCCCTTGAAGTAACCGAGGGCGCGGGACAGCATCAGGGCGGCCTGAGCGGTGGTCACGGTGTCGTTGGGGCCGAAGCGCCCGTCGCCGTAACCGCCGATGATGCCCAGCTGAGTGGCCAGGTTGATGTAGCCGGTGTAGTACTCAGTAGCCGCTACGTCAGTGTACTGAGTGGTGCCCTCGAACTGGCTGACATTCAGCTTGTTGCCGTAGAGGATACGGCAGATGATGATGGCCATCTGCGCACGGGTGACGGGGCGGTCAGGCATGAAGTTGCCGGACCCGTCGCCCTG
>NZ_QWKG01000094.1 GCF_009911595.1 Colidextribacter sp. OB.20 | reverse complement strand
CGCCCCCTCGGTGGGGTCGCCGGAGGCGGTGGGAGCCCCGGCCTTCCAGGCGAGCCGGGCGTCGGAGCAGAGGCAGCCCGCCGTCATGGCGTCCCGCCGCCGGGCGCCGGGGGTGAGCCAGACCTGCTGCACCGTCATCCTGTTTTGGGTGAGGGTGCCTGTCTTGTCCGAGCAGATCACCCCGGCGCAGCCCAGGGTCTCCACAGCGGGCAGCTTCTTCACAATGGCGTTCCGCCCCGCCAGCCGCTGGATGCCCAGGGCCAGGACAATGGTGACGATGGCGGGCAGGCCCTCGGGTATGGCGGCCACCGCCAGAGAGACGGCGGTGAGGAACATCTCCAGGAGTTCCTTGCCCTGGAACAGTCCAACCCCGAACATAATGGCGCACGCCGCCAGGCACAGAAGGGACAGCGACCTTGAGATTTCCCCCATCCGCCGCTGGAGGGGGGTGTCCCCCTCGCCGCTCTCCAGAAGCAGGCCGGCGATGTGGCCCATCTGGGTGTCCATGCCGGTGGCCACCACCAGGGCGGCGCCCCGGCCGGCGGTGACGAGGGTGCCCGACAGAAGCATGTTCACCTGGTCCCCCAGGGGGGTGTTGGCGGGGAGGGCGTCTCTGGCCTCCTTCTCCACCGGCACCGACTCGCCGGTCATGGCCGACTCGTCCGCCTGGAGGCGGCTGCACTCCAGAATCCGGGCGTCGGCGGGAATCAGGTCCCCCGCCTCCAGGAGAATTACGTCGCCAGGGACCAGGGCGGCGGCGGCGACCCGCCTGGGCGCCCCCTCCCGCAGGACGCTGGCCTGGGGGGAGGACATCCGCCTCAGCTCCTCCAGGGCCTGCTGGGCGTGGTCCTCCTGGGTGATGGAGATGATGCCGTTGACCACCACGATCACCAGAATGATGACCCCGTCCAGCCAGTCCTCTCCCCCGCTGGCCGCCAGAGACAGCCCCGCCGCCGCCAGCAGCACCAGAATCATAGGGTCCTTCAGCTGAGCCAGAATCCGCAGAAGCAGGCCGGGCGGGTCGGGCTGGGCCAGCTGGTTGGGCCCGTATTTCTCCAGCCGCCGGGCCGCCTCCCGCTCGCTGAGCCCCTGCCGGCTTGTATCCAGCTCCTTCAGAACCTGAGCCATACTCCGGCTGTACCAGTCGTCCATAGCAGCACACCCCTTCCAATTTCTCCCAGTATAAGCCGGGGCCTGTCCACTTTTTGGGGGAATTTTGTCGGGGAATAAAAAATGTCCCGCCGGCTGCCCCGGCGGGATGCTTGCTCTATTTACACCAGTTATATTCCTCTGCCAGCAGATCGGAGTATTCATCCAGAAAATCCTGGAGCATCACAATCCCCTCCAGCCCGATGTCATCACCCTTCCCAGCCTGTTCCATCAGCCTGGAAAATTGGTCCGTGAGGGTCATAATAAATCCGTGGAACGTAAAAATCCGCTTTAGCTCAAGAGCACTGCGATTGATATACGCCGGGTCCGACAAATCGAGCTTGTCGTCCTTCCAAAACCCCTTTTGCAGGGTTAATGAATTGATGCGGCCCAAATAATCACACAGCCGCATACTTTTTTCTATAATTGCTTTTCGCTCACTTTGACGACTCATTCTATTTCCCCCTATTTTTTAGACGTAAGGGGATATATCCCCTTAATAAAAAAGATTATAACCCCCATACTTGACATATGTCAAGGGGGAATCTGAGTGATTGTATTCGATAAATTATGGATAACAATGGCCGAGCGTGGGATAACCACCTATTATCTGCGCGAAAAAGCCGGTATTGACAACAAAACAGTTCGCCGTCTCCGGGCAAATGACAACATGGAAACCAAAACCTTGAACAAGCTCTGTACTGCACTGTCTTGTAAATTGGAAGATATCGCAGAATTTATAGAGGATGAAAAATAAACCCCAGGGCCGTCGGCTCTGGGGAATCTTCTTGAAGCGCACCCAAAAGCCTCCTTTTGAAAGGAGGTGGCATCCGCGAAGCGGATGACGGAGGATTGTATTTTGGCGAAGCCAAAATATGCGAAGCAAATCGGTTTTCGGAAAACTCGTTTACTTCGTATGTTTCGCTTCGCGAAACGCAATCCTCAGTCAGCCTTCGGCTGACAGCCCCTTTCAAAAGGGGCCTTTTTCGCTGCGGCGGGACGAGGGTTTTGAGCCCTCCGTAGGGCGGGACGGGGGTTTTGAGCCCTCCGTAGGGCGGGACGACTCGGCCCGCCGTGTATTTGTCTGATTCGGCGGCGCGCCGGGGTCGTCGCGCCCTACAAATAGCATAAAAAATTCCGGGACGCTGGGGGGCGTCCCGGGATTTTTATTTGGCGTATTCGATGGCGCGGGTCTCCCGCAGGAGGTTGACCTTGATCTGGCCGGGGTACTCCAGCTCGTCCTCGATCTTCTTGGCGATCTCCCGGGCGAGGAGGACCATCTGGTCCTCGCTGATGACCTCGGGCTTGACCATAATCCGGACCTCACGGCCGGCCTGGATGGCGAAGGACTTCTCCACCCCGTTGAAGGAGGAAGTAATCTCCTCCAGGGTCTCCAGCCGCTTGATATAGTTCTCCAGATTCTCCCGCCGGGCGCCGGGCCGGGCGGCGGAGATGGCGTCGGCCGCCTGGACCAGGCAGGCCACCACGGTCCGGGGCTCCACGTCGTTGTGGTGGGCGTGGATGGCGTGGATAATGTTCTCGCTCTCCCGATATTTCCGGGCCAACTCCACACCGATCTGGACGTGAGAGCCCTCCACCTCGTGGTCGATGGACTTGCCCAGGTCGTGGAGCAGGCCGGCGCGCTTGGCCTCGGTGACGTTGGCGCCGATCTCGGCGGCCAGCAGGCCGGCCAGGTGGCTGACCTCGATGGAGTGGCTGAGGACGTTCTGGCCGTAGCTGGTGCGATAGTGCATCCGGCCCAGCAGCTTGACCAGCTCGGGGTGCAGGCCGTGGACATTGGTCTCGAAGATGGCCCGCTCGCCCTCCGACTTGATGACCATGTCCACCTCCCGCTTGGCCTTCTCCACCATCTCCTCGATGCGGGTGGGATGGATGCGGCCATCCTGGATCAGCTTCTCCAGGGCCAGCCGGGCGATCTCCCGGCGCACCGGGTCGAAGCAGGAGACGGTGATGGCCTCGGGGGTGTCGTCAATAATCAGGTCCACCCCGGTGAGGGTCTCCAGGGTGCGGATGTTCCGGCCCTCCCGGCCGATGATCCGGCCCTTCATGTCGTCGTTGGGCAGGGGCACCACCGACACGGTGGCCTCGGACACGTGGTCGGCGGCGCAGCGCTGGATGGCCAGGGAGATGATCTCCCGGGCCTTGGTGTCGGCCTCGTCCTTGTAGCGGGCCTCGATCTCCTTGATCTTCATGGCCGACTCGTGGGTGACGTCCTCCTCCAGCTGCTGGAGCAGGTAGTTCTTGGCCTCCTCGGCGGTAAAGCCGGAGATGCGCTCCAGCTCGGTGACCTGCTGCTGCTTCAGTTTGTCCGCCTCGGCCTGGGTGGCGTCCAGCCTGGCGATTTTGGAGGACAGCTGCTCCTCCTTCTTCTCGATGTTCTCGGTCTTGCGGTCCAGGTTCTCCTCCTTCTGCTGCAGCCGGTTCTCCTGGCGCTGCAATTCAGAGCGGCGGTCCTTGACCTCCTTCTCGTGCTCGTTCTTGGCCTTGAGGATTTCCTCCTTGGCCTCGACTAGAGCCTCCCGCTTCTTGCTCTCGGCGCTCTTATAGGCCTCGTTGACAATGCGGGTGGCCTCGTCCTCGGCGGACTTGATCTCCCGCTCGGCGGTGGCCTTGCGCCGGTTCCAGCCGAACACAGCCCCGCCCAGAGCGCCCACAATCAGCGTGACGATCATGCCGATGACTGCTAAAATTGGGTCCATTGGGTCTTTTTACACCTCCAAATTTTTTCGTGGCCGCGGCGGACCGCCGCGGCGTCCGCCTCCGGCGGATGGGCCGGTGCGAACTTGCAGTAAAAGGCCGCAGGGGGCGGGTTTTCCCTCCCATGCGGCAACTGAAAAACATCCCCACAGGTTTTTCATATTTGTCCACCTAACATTGTAAAGGGCAATCGCTTTTCTGTCAAGATTTATTCACATTTGAAATGGAGGGTTTTTTGAAATATTTTACCAAAATGGAAAAAAGGGCGGGAAAACCCGCCCTTCCGGAGACCGTCTTCTGCGGGAGTGGATGATATCCGCCCCTACCACAATTCTCCCACCTGGGCCCCGGTGTAGTACCAGGTGAGGATTTCCCTGAAGGTGCTGCTATCCTTCGCCATGGCGTTGGCCCCGTACTGGCTCATGCCCACCCCATGGCCGTAGCCGGTGACGTCAAAGGTGAACTGGGCCCCGTCCCAGGTGACAGTGAAGCAGGCCGACCGCAGGGAGAACAGGGAGCGCGCCTGTCCCCCCGTGAGGGTGACGCCCCCCAGAGGGATGGAGATGATCCCGCCCCCCTCGTTCCGGCTGGCCTGGCCGAACCAGGTCCCCGGGTCGCCGGACAGGTCGGCCCCAGGGTAGGCTGCCAGGGTGAGGGCCCTGACCTCCTCCGCTCCCAGGACGGTCTGGGTGCGGTAGTTGGGCACCTCGTCCCCCTCAGGGCTGTCCACGCTTTTCAGATAGTCCACCGAATTGCCCCAGACCTCCACCGCGTCAGTGGTTTTCCCCGCCGCAGAGGAGAAAAACAGGGCCTGGATGGGCTTCCCCTGATACAGCACCCCCAGCCCGTCGGTCTGGGACACCGCCTCCTGAATTTTTTCCCCGTACTCCCCGGCGCTCAGCCCCCACCGGGCCTCCGCCGCGGAGCGGTCGATGTAGGCCTGACAGCAGGTGCTGTCGGCGCAGATGTCGGCCTCGGGGTGCTTGGCGCTGCTCTGGAGGACGGCGGTGTAGGTCCGGGCGGCGCAGGCCTGGGCCTTCAGTGCCTCCGGCTGGAAGGAGGCGGGCATCTCCGCCGCCACCACCCCCCACAGGTAGTCCGCCATGGTCAGCTCCGACACTGTCCCGTCCTTGTTCAGCAGGCGCACCGCCCGCCCCCGGTCCCGGGGGCCGGTCTGGACGGCGGGCGCGGGCTCGAAGGGCTGGAGGCTCTCATCGGCGGCGGAGCCGCTCTGGCCTGTCCGCTGATAGACCGGCTCCCCCCGGATGACCAGGGCGGGCAGGAAGAACAGCGCCGCCGCCAAAAGCAGCGCTGCGCTCACCACCTGCCGCGCCCCGCCGAGACTGTAATCCCGCTCTCTGGACATATTGCCGCCCCCTTTTTCTTCTATCCTATGGGACAGGCAGCGGAAATATGCGGGGGAATCCGGAGGCGGAGCAAAAGAGCGCCGGAGGATTTCCCTCCGGCGCTTTGAATTGGGCTTTTGACTTACAGGTGCTGGGTCAGGCGGCTCATGACCTGCTCGTAGGCGGCCTCCACGCCGCCCATATCCCGGCGGAAGCGGTCCTTGTCCAGCTTCTCGTGGGTCTCGGAGTCCCAGAGGCGGCAGGTGTCGGGGCTGATCTCGTCGGCCAGGACGATGGTGCCGTCGTCCAGCCGGCCGAACTCCAGCTTGAAGTCCACCAGAGTGACGCCGCACTCCGCCCAGACCTCCTGCATCAGCTTGTCCACGGTGAGGGCGTACCTGCGGATGAGGGCCAGCTCCTCGGGGGTGGCCAGCTTCAGGGCCAGGGCGTGGTCGTCGTTCATCAGAGGGTCGCCCAGGTCGTCGTTCTTATAGGACAGCTCGAAGGTGGGCTGGTCAAAGACAATGCCCTCCTCCACGCCGTACCGCTTGGCGAAGGAGCCGGCGGAGATGTTGCGCACAATGACCTCCAGGGGGACGATGGACACCTTTTTTACCAAAGTCTCCCGGTCATTGAGCTCCTTAATCAGGTGGGTGGGGATGCCATCCTTCTCCAGCCGGGCCATGAGCAGGTTGCTCATCCTGTTGTTGATGACTCCCTTGCCGGTGATGGTGCCCTTTTTCAGGCCGTTGAAAGCGGTGGCGTCGTCCTTATAGGAGACAATCAGCTGCTGGGGGTCCTCAGTGGCGTAGACCTTCTTGGCCTTGCCCTCGTAGAGCATTTCCTTTTTTTCCATGGGTAAACTCCTCCAATTCTTGTGGTTTGGGAGCATTATAAGCCGGGGAGGAGAGGGATGTCAAGGGGTATTTTTCCCTTTGGCGGCGGCCACAAACTCCCGGAACAGGGGGTGGGCCCGGTTGGGGCGGGACTTCAGCTCCGGGTGGAACTGGACGCCCACAAACCAGGGGTGGCCGGGCAGCTCCACCATCTCCACCAGCCGGCCGTCGGGGGACAGGCCGGACAGCCGCAGGCCGGCGGCGGTGAGGGCCTGGCGGAACCGGTTGTTGAACTCATAGCGGTGGCGATGGCGCTCGGCGATGTCCGAAGCGCCGTAGGCCCGGAAGGCCAGGGTGTCCTCCCCGGCGATGCGGCAGGGGCAGGAGCCCAGGCGCATGGTGCCCCCCTTGTCGGTGACTCCCTGCTGGTCGGGCATCAGGTCGATCACCGGGTGCGTGGTGGTCCGGGACAGCTCACTGGAGTGGGCGTCGACCATGCTGCAGACGTGGCGGGCGAACTCCACCACCGCCATCTGCATCCCCAGGCAGATGCCCAGGAAGGGGATGTTATGCTCCCGGGCATAGCGCACAGCGGAAATTTTGCCCTCAATGCCCCGGTCTCCAAACCCCCCGGGGACCAGCACGCCCTCCGCCCCGGCCAGTATTTCAGCGGCGTTTTCGTCGGTGACCGTCTCGCTGTCCACCCAGCGGATGTCCACCCGCACGCCGTTCTCAATGCCCCCGTGGGTCAGGGCCTCGGCCACCGACAGATAGGCGTCGTGGAGGGCCACATATTTGCCCACCAGGGCGATGGTCACACGCCCCGTCGGGTTTTTGGCCCGGTGGACCATATCGGCCCACTCGGTCAGGTCGGGGGTGCGGCAGATCAGCCCCAGGCGGCGGACCACCGCGTCGGCCAGGCCCTCCTTCTCCAGCATGAGGGGGACCTCATAGAGCAGGCCGGCCGTCAGGTTGGGGATGGCGTTTTCCCGGGGAATATTGCAGAACAGGGCAATCTTGTCCAGAAGCTCCCCGGGCACCGGGGTGCCGCTGCGGCAGACGATCACATCGGGCTGAATGCCCAGGCTGAGCAGTTCCTTGGCCGAGTGCTGGGTGGGCTTGGACTTCAGCTCCCCGGAGCCGGGGATGGAGACGATGAGGGAGACGTGGATAAACATGACGTTCTGCCGCCCCCGCTCCGCCGCCACCTGGCGGATGGCCTCCAGAAAGGGCTGACCCTCGATGTCCCCCACCGTGCCGCCGATCTCCACAATGGCCGCGTCGGTGCCGGGGGCGTCCAGGGCGTAGATATGGCTTTTGATCTCGTCGGTGATGTGAGGGATGATCTGGACGGTGCCCCCCAGATAGTCCCCCCTCCGCTCCCGGTTGAGCACGTTCCAGTACACCTGCCCCGCCGAAACCGAGGAGTTCACCGTGAGATTTTCGTCGATGAACCGCTCGTAGTGGCCCAGGTCCAGGTCGGTCTCCGCCCCGTCGTCGGTGACAAAGACCTCCCCGTGCTGGTAGGGGGACATGGTGCCCGGGTCCACGTTGAGATAGGGGTCCAGCTTCTGGACCTTCACCTTCAGCCCCCGCTGCTTCAGCAGCCGGCCCAGGGAGGCCGCCGTGATCCCCTTGCCCAGCCCGGACACCACGCCGCCGGTTACAAAAATGAATTTTGTCATATTCTACTCCCCATTTCATCAAAAAGAGGGGCTCAAGAGCCCCTCTTATTCTTCTGTTACTCCCATTCGTTGCTGGGTATCATATTCTAACGGATTTTGCTTTAGAAATATGATACCTGGTTCTTCTGATTATTTGATATATCCATATTATCCAGCCTATACGATGGGCTGTTATCAAATTGTTATCAACGATGATAACGGGAGGCAGAGTATACTGCTTTTTCTCTGCTGGTTTACGACTTTAATAATAGCACAAAAGGCGGGGAAATGCAAGTACATCTCCCCACCTTTACCGAACACTAAACTAAAAAGAAGCACATTATACCCAGCATAACAACGAAAAACCCGGCTATCCACTTCCCAACAGTTGCGAAAAGGTCATTCTTTTTCCATATTCCCAAAGCAAGTGCAGACACAAAAAAGACCAGCCCATAAAAAACAGTATAATGTGTTCCGCTTGTCCCATTTGACCAGCATGGAATACCAATATAGTTCAAAACTACATCACCCAGGCATAGATTGTCGAACCAGCCTATATTGCAACTCCAAATAATTGCTATGATTGACAGCGCCAGAGCCAGAGAGCCTATTCCTATTCTTTTCTGCTTTATTGCTTCTTTCATGACGGCATCCTCCCGCTAATTGTAATTTATACTCCGTAGCGAACCCAAAAACCAAACACAATGATTACCAGCACACTACCTATTCGTATGCCCTTCTTTAACTCGTCATGGTTTCTCCAGTCCGCAGATTTAGGCCATACAGGATTGATTAAAAAGAGCAATCCGATAACAATCCATCCAATATTCTGAACGAGTCCAGTCTTAAAGAATTGTCCGATGACAAAAACACATACCAAAACAGCTAATGAAATATAGACTTGCACTTTGAATGATACTTGTTTCATGCAAATTTTCTCCTTTCCAATAAACTCCGAGTTCTTTCTCATTATAACATCAAAAGCACCCGTTGACAAGTGCAAAACAGGAGGGCACCCTTTTGGAGTGCCCTCCCGCTGTCCGTTACCTTGCCCCCCGGCTAAACTTCCGCTTTGCTTTCTTCTGCTCCCTCTCTTGCGCCTCCTGGCGTTTTGCGTCCTCCACGGCCCGCTCTACTTCCTCCGGGCCGAAAGCCCGCTTTACCCGCTCAAAGTCGGCAACAGTCCCCCGCAGGGCCTTGTTTTCCATCTTTGCCTCCTGCAAACGGTCAGACAGCCGCTCGTTGCCCTCCCTGGCCCGTCCATAGTCACCCTGCAAACGCTCATACTTCCTCTTCAACTCGACATAGGCCCGGTACAGGGAACGCAGCACCTTGACGATCTGCGCCAACAGGGGCTTGGCTTTCTTCTCCCGGTAGGACTTGGCGCTTTCCAGCGGCCCCGGCTCCGGTAATATCCGCTCCGGGTCATCGGAGAACTGCGCCGCCAACTGCTCCATGTTCCTCACAGCCGGGGCCAGCTCCTTTAGACGCTGCTCCTGCTGTTCCACCTGTCCCTGCTTCTTGGCCTTGACCGCCTCCAGCTCGGCAATCTCTTTCGCCCTCTGCTCCTTTTTGAAATCCAGCACAGACAGGTGCTTGTCATGGGTGCCCTTGTCCTCCCACTCAATACCATGGCGCTCCATCACGGCGGCAAGTTGTTCCTTTTCAGAGCGTACCCACTGGTTCCACTCCGTGTCGCCCCTGGTGCCGCCCTTGAAGCCCTGGGCCGCTAACGCCTGTTTGAGAGATACCCTTGTGTCCAGGCCCCGTTTGCTCCCGGTGGTGAACGGTACGAAGTCGATGTGCAGATGGGGTGTGGCCTCGTCCATGTGGAGGTGGGCGGAGAACACCCGAAGCTGGGGGTTGCGCTCCTGGAAACCTCTCATGTACTCGTCCAGCACCGCCGCCGCAAGCTGGCCGTCCTCGCCCTCGGCGCTCATGTCGTCCTTGTTGCCCACTTGCAGGATGATTTCATGGAACGGCTTTTCCTGCTTGCTGGAACGTATCTTTTCATAGTAGTCCTCAATCTTGCGATCTGCCCTGGTCTGCTTATCGTTGTACCGCTTGAGGGCCTCGTCAAATAGCTCATGGAAAACTGCCTTGATATTTTCGTGGCAGTAGGTTATATTCAGATGGGAGCGTTCCGGGTCGGTGTTCTTGGCGTTGAACGCCCTGCTGTTGTGGTTCACCGAGCCTTGCCCCACCATTGCACTAATCGTCCTTTTCAAATCAACACTCCTTTCGCCGCGCCAGCGGCGGCCTTTGTTACTTTCTGCGAAAGTAACGCAAAAGCACTTTTGACGGCCTTGCGGCCATCAAAAGCGCATTTGCGCCCTACGGGGTGGAGTGGGGGCGTTGCCCCCGCCGTCTGCGGACGGCTCCCCCAGCAGGGCCGCCCTTTGAAAAGGGCCCCCTGCACCCCGCCTAAACTTTGACACTCGCCGTTGGGCAGGGGGAAAAGGCACAGCCTTTCCCCCCCACCCGGCCAGTGTCCTCCGTGGGCCAAAAGTCAAGGGGTTCGGGTTGTATTGCCTTGCGGCAATCTCCACCCGCAGGTATGCCCCCTTGACTTTTGGCCCCGCTCCCCGTGACGGCCGTGACGACCGTGACGATGTTTTACACACCGCCCCCGCTCTCAAAAAAGCCGTCACAGCCGTCACGGTCGTCACGCCTGGGGCGGTTCCAGGGTGAGGGCGATACTTCTCCCGGCGTGGCTCCTGCTGTTCTCATAGCGGATATGATACTCCGCCGCCAGCCTCCCGGCCCGGACATTCAGCCGCATGGCCAGGGCGTTGGGCTTCATGTCGGTCTGGAGCGCCGCCGCCAGCTCCGTGGCCGTACCGCCCCAGGCGGGCCTGTCCGCCGTCACAAGGGCGGCAACGGCCTCCAATACCGGGTCGGGCGGTTCCACCCACGGCTCCGTTTCCAACCGCTCCAGCTCCCACACAAGGCGCTCCCTGTCTTTGGTGAGATACATCCGCTGATCCTGCTGGTCACGTCCAGCCACGTCCAGGATGGCGCTGCCGTCCGTCCGCTTTTCTTTCTGAAGAAGAAAGGCCCCGTCCGCCGCTCCCAACAGGCCGTTGGTGCCGGAAATCATATCAAACTTGTCATCGGCCTGCTGCTTTCGGGTATGGTGTACCAGCAGGAGACAGATACCGCAATCATCGGCAAGGCGTTTCAGCTTGCCCACCACCTCGTAATCGTTAGCGTAGCTGTACTTCTCCCCGCCGACTTCCCGGACTTTCTGGAGGGTGTCAATGATAATCAGTTTGGTGTCGGGGTGCTGACGGACGAACTTCTTTAGCTGTTCCTCCAGGCCCAGGCCGAGCTGTTTGGCGTAGATCGC